>NZ_JAMYQT010000013.1:145000-180026 GCF_040320985.1 Mesorhizobium sp. M0571 | reverse complement strand
GACGCGGCAAGGTCAAGAAGGGCTTCTTCTGGGCAATCGCCTCCGATGATCGCGGCCATGGTGGCCAAGGCCCGCCCATCGTGCTGTTCCACTATGCGCCGGGGCGCGGCGGCGAGCATGCCGAACGCTTCCTTCAAGGCTTCGGCGGACAGTTCCTGCAGGTTGACGCCTATGAGGGCTATGACCGGCTGACACGCCTGGAGCGGCCACAAGGACCGTGGCTGCTCGTCCATTGCTGGAGCCACCTGCGCCGACGTTTTGTGAAGCTGGCGCGCAACACCAAGTCCCCGATCGCCGAAGCTGCCGTGCGCCAGATCGCTACGCTCTACGCCGTCGAGGCGACGGTGCGCGGCATGACGCCACAAGCTCGGCTCGCCGCCCGACAGCAGTACTCCACCCCGATCATCGCCGCCTTGAAGCCGTGGTTTGAAAAGCAATTGTCGATGATCTCCTCGGGCTCAAAGCTGGCCGAAGACATCCGCTATGGTCTTGCCCATTGGGAAGGGCTCACCCGCTTCCTCGGCGACGGCCGGCTCGAGCTCGACACCAACCCGGTCGAAAACGCCATCCGGCCCGTATGCTTGACCAGAAAAAATGCTCTCTTTGCTGGCCATGAGATCGGGGCCGAAAACTGGGCGCTGCTCTCATCCGTCGTGGCCACCTGCAGGCTCAACGACGTCAATCCCGTTGCCTACCTCGCCGAAACCCTCGAGGCCATCATCAACGGCCATCCACAGAGCCAGATCGAGGAACTCATGCCCTGGCGATTCCGGAAAACATCAAGCCCAAACCCATAGGTGATCGGCGAGGCGCTTACTCTTTACCCACTTAAGCAGCTTCCGATCTTATGCAGCGCGGACCTCAGCGCGTGCGTCACCCGGCTATTAGATTTCAAACTGAAACACGTATTTTGGTGTCGGCGGGACAGCGCCCCTCTCTGGCGTGCCGGCCATCTCCCCCTCAGGTGGGGAGATTGGCTAATCGCCAACGCTGGCGCCGGCCCTCATCCGCCCTTCGGGCACCTTCTCCCCGTATGACGGGGAGAAGGGGAGTGGGTGCTTTACGCAAACGCCCCATGACAATGCTTGTACTTCTTCCCTGAACCACAGGGGCAGGCCTCGTTGCGGCCGACCTTGCCCCAGGTCGCCGGGTTGTTCGGGTCGCGGTCTTCGGGGGCGACGGTGGCGTTGGTCTCCTGGCGGACCAGAAGTGCGGTCTCGCCGCCGTCGAAATCGTCCTCGCCGGTGAAGCCGTCGATATGGCTGCCGAACATGTCGGGGGCTTCGGGCGGCGGCGCGTCGGCCGCCTGGCGGACCAGTTCGACGCGCATCAATTGCGCGGTGACGGCCTGGCGCAGATTGCCCAGCATTGCCTGGAACAGCTCGAACGCCTCGCCCTTGTACTCCTGCAGCGGATCGCGCTGGGCATAGCCGCGGAAGCCGACGACCGAGCGCAGATGGTCGAGATTGACGATGTGCTCGCGCCACAGATGATCGAGCGTCTGCAGCACCACCGAACGCTCGACATAGGTCATCACGTCGGGACCGAAGCGCTCGGCGCGCTCCCTGGCGGCGGCGTCGGCGGCTTGGCTGATGCGCTCGCGGATGTCGTCCTCGGCAATGCCTTCTTCCTTGACCCAGTCCTCGATCGGCAAATCGAGATTGAGGAATTCGGCGATCTCGGCCTTGAGGCCGGCGACGTTCCACTGCTCGGCATAGGCGTTTTCGGGGATGTTCTTGGCGACGACCTCCTCGATGACGCCCTCGCGCATCTCGGTGATGGTCTCGGACAGGCCTTCGCCGTCCATCAGCTCGATGCGCTGCTCGAACACCACCTTGCGCTGGTCGTTCGAGACGTCGTCATATTTCAACAGGTTCTTGCGGATGTCGAAGTTGCGGGCCTCGACCTTCTTTTGCGCCTTTTCCAGCGCCTTGTTGATCCAGGGGTGGATGATCGCCTCGTCTTCCTTGAGGCCGAGCTTCTGCAGCATGCCGTCCATGCGCTCGGAGCCGAAGATGCGCATCAGATCGTCCTGCAGCGACAGGAAGAATTTTGACCGGCCGGGGTCGCCCTGGCGGCCCGAGCGGCCGCGCAACTGATTGTCGATGCGGCGCGATTCATGGCGTTCGGTGGCGAGCACGTAAAGACCGCCGGCGGCGAGCGCCTTTTCCTTCAGCCGGGCGATGTCGTCGCGGATTTCCTTTTCCTTGGCCTCGCGCTCGGGGCCGGCCGGCATGTCGCCAAGCTCGTCGGCGATGCGCATGTCGGCATTGCCGCCGAGCTGGATGTCGGTGCCGCGGCCGGCCATGTTGGTGGCGATGGTGATGGCGCCGGGTTTGCCGGCCTGGGCGACGATCGCCGCCTCGCGCTCATGGTGGCGGGCGTTCAGCACCTCGAAATCCTTAAAACCTTCCTTGCGCAGGCGCTCGGCCAATTGCTCCGACTTTTCAATCGAGGTGGTGCCGACCAGCGTCGGCTGGCCCTTGGCGCGGGCTTCCTTGATCTCCTTGACGATCGCCTTGTATTTCTCCTCGACCGTCCGGTAGACCTCGTCGTCCTCGTCAATGCGGATGACCGGCAGATTGGTCGGGATCTCGGTGACGTCGAGATTATAGATGTTGGCGAATTCCTCGGCCTCGGTCAGCGCCGTGCCGGTCATGCCGGCGAGCTTCTTGTAGAGGCGGAAATAGTTCTGGAAGGTGACCGAGGCGAGCGTCTGGTTCTCCGGCTGGATCGCCACATGCTCCTTGGCTTCGAGCGCCTGGTGCAGGCCCTCCGAATAGCGGCGGCCGGGCATCATGCGGCCGGTGAACTCGTCGATGATGACGATCTCGCCGTTGCGGACAATATAGTCCTTGTCCTTCTGGAACAGCCGGTGCGCCTTCAGCGCGTTGTTGACGTGGTGGACGATGGCGACGTTCTCGACGTCGTAGAGCGACTCGCCCTTGAGCAGGCCGGCATCGCGCAGCATGTTCTCCAGCTTCTCGGTGCCTTCCTCGGTGAAGATCGAGGTTTTCTGCTTCTCGTCGATCTCGTAGTCCTGCGGTTGCAGCTGGATGATGAAGGTATCGATGGTGTTGTACATTTCCGAACGGTCCTCGAGCGGACCGGAAATGATCAGCGGCGTGCGCGCTTCGTCGACCAGGATCGAATCGACCTCGTCGACGATCGCGTAGCTGTGGCCGCGCTGCACCATCTGGGCGCGCTCGTATTTCATGTTGTCGCGCAGATAGTCGAAGCCGAGTTCGTTGTTGGTGGCGTAGGTGACGTCGGCGGCGTAGGCGACCCGGCGCTCCTCGTCGGACAGGCCATGGACGATGACGCCGACCTTGAAGCCGAGGAATTTGTAGACGCGGCCCATCCATTCGGAGTCGCGCGTGGCCAGATAGTCATTGACGGTGACGACATGAACGCCATTGCCGGCGAGTGCGTTGAGATAGACCGGCAGCGTCGCCACCAGCGTCTTGCCTTCGCCGGTGCGCATCTCGGCAATGCCGCCATTGTGCAGCACCATGCCGCCGATCAGCTGCACGTCGAACGGGCGCATGCCGAGCACGCGGCGGGCGGCTTCACGCACGGTGGCGAAGGCCGGCACCAGGAGGTCGTCGAGGCTGGCGCCGTTGGCGATGTCCTGGCGGAATTTGTCCGTGCGGGCCTGAAGCTCGGCGTCGGAAAGCGCCTGCATCTCGTTTTCCATGGCATTGATCGCCTCGACGCGCGGCCGGGTCGATTTGACCCGACGATCGTTGGAGGAGCCGAAAACCTTACGGGCGAGACCGCCGAGACTGACCATCCAATGGTCCTTTCGATAGCTTCCAAGTCATTGCGACGGGTGCCGGCCGGCCCCATCAAATCCACATGAACGCGGACAAACGCAAAAAGCGCCCGGAAAACGGTTCTGGACGCAAAGTCGTTGGACAGATAAGAGGGGGCTCATTCGATGTCAACGCCGCGCTCGCCCTGTCGAGCGCGCCAAATTCCGCCACAATCCTGCTGGTCTGGAAGCCATTCCGTTCTAGCTACCCCGCTTTGGAGATAATCGTAATGTCCGTATTGTTCCGCCGCGCGTCGCTCGCCAGCCTTGGTCTGGCATTCGGGCTGTCGGCCCTCTCGCTGTCGCCGTTGATGGCGCAGGAAGCCGCCCCTCCCCAGCCGGCAGCACCCGCCCCGGCGGCCAAGCCGGTCGATCCGAACGCCGTGGTCGCCACCATCAACGGCCAGACGCTGACCGAGGCAGACCTTGGGCTTGCCGAGGGCGAGCTGTCGCAGCAGTTCGCGCAGCTTCCGCCCGAGCAACGTCGCGCCGCGGCGCTGTCGGCGGCGATCGAAATCCGGGTGATGGCGGCTCAGGCGGTGACCACCGGCCTCGACAAGGATCCCGAGTTCCAGCGCCGCATGGCGTTCCTGCAGCAGCGCGCGCTGCATGGCGAAATGGTCGAAAAGGGCGTCGTCAACAAGGTCACCGATGCCGAGGTCCGCGCCCGCTACGACCAGGAAATCGCCAATACGCCGCCCACCAATGAGGTGCACGCCCGTCACATCCTCGTGAAGACGAAGGAAGAGGCAGACGCCATCATCAAGCAGCTCGATGGCGGCGCCGATTTCCAGAAGCTCGCCAACGAGCACACCAGCGATCCGAGCGGCAAGACCAGCGGCGGCGATCTCGGCTGGTTCGGGCCCGGCCAGATGGTGCCGGAATTCGACAAAGCTGTGTTTGTGCTGGCGGTCGGCAAATATACCGAGCAGCCGGTGCAGTCGCAGTTCGGCTGGCACGTCATCAAGGTCGAGGACAAGCGCACCAAGCAGCCGCCGGCCTTCGACGAGGTCAAGGACCAGGCGCGCCAGGCGGTCATCCGCGACAAGTATTTCGCGCTGGTCAAGTCGCTGCGCGCCAACGCCAAGGTCGACATCCCCGATGCGAACCTGAAGAAGACGGTCGACGCACTGGAAAGTGCCAAGTAGGCCGGCCTGCGGGCTGAGCCCAGTCCGCAGATTGAGCTACGACAGGGCGCGTTGCCGCCCTGTCGCTCTACCTGGGGGCGCGACCGATGACGCGTCGACGCCTCCGCCGGACCGCCGTGGCGTCGCCGGCATCGTCAGCGACTATGCCTTTCAAGACATAGCGGACCGCCTTGCGTAAGGTCGCTTCGTCCTCGTCCAGGCGGTCTGTCAGAAGATGGGTCCAGGCAAACGAGGCGATCAGGTCGGCGACGACAGTGGCATCGACGTCGGCAGCCGCTTCCCCCCTTGCCTTGGCGCGTTCGACCATCTGGCCGGTATGGGCACGACGCCCTCTCGCGTATTCGGCAAGGGCGGCGGCGGCGTTTTCATCCGACTGTGCCTCGGCGATCAGCGATCTGAACACGCTGCCCGACGATGTGTCGTGCCAGTGCGCGAACAAGCTCTTCAGGAAGCCGACGAGATCCTCCTCCAGGTTCCCGGTATCGGGATTGTCGACGCGCTTTTGCCGTTGATAAACGTCGAGCAGCAGGGCGGCCTTGCTTGGCCACCAGCGATAGATCGTTGGTTTTCCCGCGCGCGCCCGCCGCGCCACCGCCTCGATCGAGAAGCCGGAATAGCCGGCTTCGACCAGCACTGCCTCGGCGGCGTCGAGAATGGCGTCGGCGCTCTCGGGGCTGCGCCGTGCGCCGACCGACCTGCGACCCGGATCAGCGGTTTCGTCCATCTCATCCTCCTTGCCCATGATTTTCAATAGCCATCATACACGGCCTCTTGACGAAACGAAACGATCCGTTTTATATAACGGAACGTTCCGTAACGATAAGGAGAACAGCAATGACATCGACCGCCGCCACGCGTTTTTCGCGCCTGCGCTTCGCCCTGCTGGTGCTGCTCGGCGTCTACCCGCTGATCACTGCCATTCTGTACGTGATCTTTCCGCTGACCGAGGAATGGCAGATCTGGCAGCGCACGCTGGTCATCGCGCCGCTGATGGTCTCGATCATGATCTGGGGACTGATTCCGGGCGTGCAGCGGGCTTTTCGCGGGTTCATCAACCCAGCCGTCCGGTGATGGTCATTTCAGCGCTTGCGACGTTTCCGACGCAACGCGCCACTCGCCGTCAGTCATGACGAGTTCCAGCGTCACCCGTGCCTTGCCGGTCAGGCGCTGCGCCGATTTGTCCTTCGGCACATAGTCGTAGCTCATTGCGAAAACCGCATCGGCGCGGTCCTTGCCGTGCGGCGTCACCTCAAGGCTGCCGGGCTCGAGATCGAACGACCACGACGCCCATTGTGCGAACCAGTCGGTCTTGACCTTGACGATGGCCTCGCTGTCGTAGCGGGTGCCGTAGATGGTGGCGGACGAGCCGTAAAGCCGCTTGACGGTCTCGCGCATCGCCCTGGCATCAGGCGCCAGATAGTCGTCGCGCAGGAATTTCTCGATGGCGCTCCTGTCGCCGACGGAGCGCTCGAGCGCTGCGACCTCAGACGCGGGCGCCGGGCTGACGGTCGGTTTCGGTTGCTGGGCAGTGTCTCCGCCCGGCACGAATTCGAAACGCTCGAGCAGAGATCCCTGCTCCCAGGGACGCTGCGCCTCGCGCGTTTCAGAAACGACGTCGCGGCGCACCGCGATCATCATGTCGTTGATGCTTTGGCCAGGCTCGGCCATATGCCGCAAAAGCGCGGCGGCGAAGGGCGAGTTGCGCCCCGTCCCGTCCATTGCGACAGCGCCGGGCGCCGTCGAGAAGGCGATGAACGAACCGCGCGTCGACTCGAACTGGGCAAGGCCGGCGAGGGCCGTCGCCGACCGGGTCGTGGCGCTGCGGCTGAGACTTCGGGCAAACGGGTTGTTGCGGCAGGCATCGAGGAAGACCAGGCTGACCTTGGTCTGCTGCTCCATAATGTCGAGGACCTCGTCGATCGGTACCGCCTCGAGCTGCAGTTTGACCGGCATATCCAGCCTGGCGTCGACCGGCACGATGAAGTTGCGTCCGTCGACCTGCAGGCCGTGGCCGGCATAGTAGAACAGCCCGGCACCGGCGCCTTGCAGCGCATCGGAGAATTCGCCGATCTTGCGTTCGAGCTCGCGCTTGCCGAGATCGTTGCCTTCGATCACCTCGAAACCGATGGCGCGCAGCTTGTCGGCAATGTCGAGCGCATCGTTGACGGGATTGGCCAGCGTGCCGGCTTCGGCGTAGCTGCCGTTGCCGACCACAAGCGCCACGCGCCGCGCCGTCTGCGCATCCGCCCGCAACAGCAGAAAGCCTAGAAACGCCAGTGCCAAGACCACACGCCTGCCCATGGGCAGGACCATAGCGCTATCGGCCGCAGCGATCCCAACAAATTTGCAACAGCCTTGCTTGCGGCATGAGGCAGTGTCAGGCGTCCGGCACCCGTAACGGCTGTGAAAACGCCTTGCGCCGGCGCGCGCTATCGGGCAAACCGGCGTTCCTTTCGCGATTTTTCCCGCCCCGGGGTCTTCCATGTCCGCACAGGTTTCGCCGCTCGCGCCGAAGAAATATCCCAAGATGCCGGCCATCGAGGGCGCACGCATCGCCACCGCCGAGGCAGGCATAAAATACAAGAACCGCACCGACCTGCTGGCCATGGTGTTCGACGCCGGCACCTCCGTCGCCGGCGTGTTCACCAGGTCGAAATGCCCGTCGGCGCCGGTCGACTTCTGCCGGCAGAATCTCACGGCGGGCAAGGCGCGGGTGCTGGTCGTCAATTCCGGCAATGCCAATGCCTTTACCGGCCAGAAAGGCCGCGCCTCGACGGCACTCACGGGCGAGGCGGCGGCGAAGGCTGCCGGCTGCACCGCGGGCGAGGTGTTTCTGGCCTCGACCGGCGTCATCGGCGAACCGCTCGACACCGGCAAGTTCAGCCATCTGCTGGCCGGGCTGGTCAAGGACGGCAGGCCGGAATTGTGGACCGAGGCCGCCAAGGCGATCATGACCACGGATACCTACCCCAAACTGGCGACCGCAACGGTCAAGCTCGGCGATGCCGATGTCACCATCAACGGCATCGCCAAGGGCGCCGGCATGATCGCGCCCGACATGGCGACGATGCTTTCCTTCATCGCCACCGATGCGCCGATCGCAGCACCGGTGCTGCAGGATCTTTTGTCGCGCGGCACGGCCAAGACCTTCAACGCGGTGACCGTCGACAGCGACACCTCGACCAGCGACACGCTGCTGATCTTCGCCACAGGTGCTGCCGCCAGGCGCGGCGCGCCGGCAATTTCCGACCCCAAGGATGCGCGCCTCGGTGCGTTCCGCCGTGCCCTCGGCAAGGTGCTGAAATCGCTGGCACTGCAGGTGGTGCGCGACGGCGAGGGCGCCCGCAAGCAGGTCGAGGTCACCGTCACCGGGGCCAAATCGGCCCGCTCGGCCAAGCGCATCGCGCTGTCGATCGCCAATTCGCCGCTGGTCAAGACGGCAGTCGCCGGCGAGGACGCCAATTGGGGCCGTGTCGTCATGGCCGTCGGCAAGGCCGGTGAACCGGCCGACCGCGACCTTTTGTCGATCTGGTTCGGCGACAACCGTCTGGCGTATCAGGGCGAGCGCGACGCGGCCTATTCCGAAGAGGCGACTTCGGCGTATATGAAGCGCGACGAGATCCGCATCCGCGCCGATATCGGCATCGGCCGCGGCAAGGCGACGGTGTGGACCTGCGATCTCACCAAGGAATATGTCGCCATCAATGGCGATTATCGGAGCTGATGACGTTGGCTTCCAGACATCCGGCAAGCGTGTTGGCGATCGTGCGCCGCTATGAGGCGGCGGGCTTTCGCGCCTGGCCTGCGGCCGCCGTCCATTATGACGGCACCTGGGTGGTGCGGCTGACGGCCGGCCATCCGGCCAAGCGGCTGAATTCGGTCAATCCGCTCGATCCGGGCGACATCCAGCACATTGCCGAGCGCATCGGTCGCGCCAGCCGCCGCTTCGACGCCTATGGCAGGCCGCTGACCTTTCGCATCTCGCCGCTGTCGGGGCCTGATCTTTCAAAGTACCTCGACAGCGAGGGCTGGAGCACATTCGCCGAGTCGCTGGTCATGCGGCTGCCGCTGGCGGACGCCGCGCTCGACGATGCCATGGACCAGATTCCGTTGAAGGACATCAGCCGTTTCATCGGCGCGGCGCTCAAGGTGAGCGGTTCGGATGTGTCGCTGCGGCCAGGCCTGTCGGAAATCGTCGGCGCCATCCAGCCGGAGGCCGGGCTGTTTGCGCTGGAGGACGGCAGCGAGCCGCTGGCAACGTTGATCTGCGTGCATGACGGCGACCTTGCCGGACTGTTCGAGATCGCCACCGACAGATCGGTGCGCAACCAGGGCCATGGCCGCCACCTCATCCGGTCGGCGCTGAAATGGGCGCGGTTGCGCGGGGCGCGGGAAGCCTGGCTGCAAGTCGAGGCGGACAACGCGCCGGCGCTGGCGCTTTACCGCTCGCTCGGATTCGACGAAGTCTATCGCTATCACTATCGCCGGCCATCCGGCGCATGAGCGGTTCGAGCACGGTCGGCAAGCGCCTGCTCCTGGTCGCCGCGTGCGCGCTGGTCGATGCCGACGGACGCGTGCTTTTGGCGCAGCGGCCCGAAGGCAAGCAGCTCGCCGGCCTGTGGGAGTTTCCGGGCGGCAAGGTCGAGCCCGGCGAGACGCCGGAACAATGCCTGATCCGCGAACTGTACGAGGAGATCGGCATCGAGACCGATATCCCTTGCCTGGCGCCGCTGACCTTTGCCAGCCATTCCTACGATGATTTTCACCTGCTGATGCCGCTGTTCGTCTGCCGTCGCTTCCGCGGCATTGCGCAGCCGAAGGAAGGGCAGGTGCTGAAATGGGTGCGGCCGCGCCAGATGCGCGATTTTCCAATGCCGCCGGCCGATGCCCCGCTGATCCAGTTCCTCATCGATCTGCTGTAACGGTCGACCTCCTGTAAACCGGGCATCTCCGCGACGCGATATCAGCAGCGTTAATGAAAGATTTATCTGGCCGTGAAAAATTGACACAAGGCGGTTACGCCGATTCCACCGCTGGGGAGCGATTGCATGAGCCTCGACAAGGACTGGGACTCGCCTTGGCCCGACCGCCTTCCTGGCGCCGCTAATGCCGGCATGGGAATATTGCGCATCACCCTGCTGTTCGGCTCGGCCGCGGTGGCTCTGGCCTTGATCGCGACACCCTACCTCGACAGCCGAACCCGGTCGCAATCTGCCCGCGATAGCTTTACCAGCGGTCTTGACACGATGAGCACCGGCTCGATCGGCAAGCGCGACAGCTACACGCTGCGCAAGAGTGTGCTGCAGCCGCTGCCCAGTTCGATCTGTATGATACGCACCAATGGCAGAAGCAGCGGCGACTGCTGACGTTCGTCGACAGATCTCGAGAATGCAGCTGTTTCACTGCCCGTTAAGCCTGTCGCGTTAACCTTTCTTAAGGGGTCGACGCTAGGTTGCGGCAAGAGGGATCGGCGCCCATGAAAATCTTGCTGCAACGATTTTTAGAAGACGAGAGGGGTGCGACGGCTATCGAATATGGTCTGATCGTTGCCGTGCTGTCGCTTGCCATTGTCACTGGCATCGGCCGGGCTGCCGGCGCGATCGAGTGGCTGTTCAGCGACAATAGCAGCAGGCTTGCCAACGCTTTTGCGCAGTAATCCGCTTACGGGCCGCCGGGATTTTCCAGGATCGTCTTCAGCGATATTTTTGCGGAGCCCGGCTTCAGCGGCTTTTGCTGAGAGGCATCGGGCGCCCAGCCTGACATCCAGACCATCGAGAAACTCGCCCTGACGCGGCCATCGGCGTCCGAAAACCGCTCCGCATAGATTTCGGCGGCGCGCGCGAACAGCGCTCGCGTGCCCGGCCGTCTGCTGCGGTCGATGAGCGCGCTGGTCTCGCCCATGGCGCGCAGATCGGCGATCAGGCCAAACAGAGAATCGTAGCGCACGGTGATCGTCTCGACGTCGGCAACCGGTAGCGCCAGACCGGCGCGCTGCAGGAGCGCGCCGGCGTCGCGGACGTCGGTGAACGGGATGACACGCGGGCTGGCGCCGCCGTAGAGCTCGGTCTCGGCCGCAAGCAGGCTTTCGCGCATTTCGGAAAGCGTCCCAGTGCCGGCGAATGCGCCGAGGAAAAGCCCGTCCGGCTTCAGCGCCCGGCGGATCTGCACCAGCATGCCGGGAATGTCGTTCATCGCCTGCAGCGACAGCAGCGACACCGCAAGATCGAGGCTTTCCGGCTCGAATGGCACGGTTTCCGGCGGCGCCACCAGTCCCGACCGGCCATCCAGGAAAGCGGCGTCGGCCTCCACGCGCACGATTTCCGTCACCTTCCCGCTTTCGGCGAGCACCTCGACTGCTGCCGGCGTCTGGCAAAACAATGAGGCTGCGTTGCCGAACCTACGCTCGACGGCGCCGAGCCGGTCGGCAAGATCCTCGGCCGCCCGCCGCATGAGGAAATCCGCCCCGGCGATGGGACGGGCCAGTGCGCGGCGCTTGCGCGCCAGCCAGAGCGAAGTGTCGATTACAGGCTGCAATGGGCAGGTCCTTGTTCTTCGCTCTCTGATATAGTGATGCGGAGGACCAACCACGTGGCCGATCCGATGCCAGAGATCAAGCGTATTGCGATCAAGAGCATTGCCCGAAAGGCATTGGGCTGGCCGGCGCGCCATTTGTTCCCGCCGGTCTGCGCCGGCTGCCGTCGCCATGTCTCGCAGCCGGGCGTATTGTGCGGCGCCTGCTGGCCGAAACTCAGGCTGCTGGAACGGCCGTGGTGCCCGGTGATGGGCACGCCGTTCACCCACAATATGGGCGAGGGGTTCCTGTCGGCAGAGGCAATAGCCGACCAGCCCCCTTCGAGCGCGCGCGGGCGGCGGTCGCCTATTCCGGCGTTGCCCGCCAGATGGTGCAAGGGCTGAAATACCAGGACCGCACCGATCTGGCGCCGTGGATGGCGCGCTGGATGCTTCGCGCCGGTGCCGAGCTCGTCGCCGAGGCCGACGTGATCGTACCGGTGCCGCTGCACTGGCGACGTTTCTTCAGGCGGCAGTTCAACCAGTCGGCGGAACTGGCGCGGGCGGTGGCGCAGCTCGGGGATCGGCCTTTCGCGCCTTCTGCCATCAAGCGCGTAAAACTCACGCGCCAGCAGGTCGGGCTGGAGCGGCCGGAACGCGAGGAAAATGTCCGCGCCGCATTCAAAGTGCCGGATGAGGCGGAGATCGAAATCGCCGGCCGCCGGGTGCTGCTGATCGACGACGTCTACACCACCGGCGCCACCGTCCGCGCGGTCGCCAAGGCGTTGAAGAAGGGCGGTGCCGGCGCGGTCGACGTACTGACCTTCGCACGCGTGCTGCCAGGGGACTTTCGGGCAGACGAATCGGCGCCTATATAGCCTATATGACAGCGGAACGAGGCAGGATTGCTGACCGATGGTCGATGTGACGATCTACACGCGGATGATGTGCGGCTATTGCACGGCGGCCAAGCGGCTGCTCGACAGGAAGGGTGTCGCCTATACCGAGCACGATGCCTCCTTCTCGCCGGAACTGCGTCAGGAAATGATCTCCCGCGCCCACGGCCGTTCCACCTTTCCGCAGATATTCGTCGGCGGTACGCATGTCGGCGGCTCCGACGATCTCCACGAATTGGAGGCGGAAGGACGGCTGGACAAATTGCTCGCCAACGGCTCGACCAGATAAGGACATGACCATGGGTGCTTTCAAGGCGGCGGCGATCCAGATGCGTTCGGGAACCAGCCCGGAGCGCAATGCGGTCGATCTGGAACGGCTGGTGCGCGAGGCGGCAGGCCTTGGCGCGACCTATATCCAGACCCCGGAAATGACCGGCGCGCTGATCCGCGACAGCCAAGCACGGGCCGCCTCGTTCACCTCCGAGGACAAGGACATCATCGTCTCGACGTCGCGGAAGCTGGCCAAAGAGCTCGGCATCTTCCTGCATATCGGCTCGACCGCCATTCTGCGCGCCGACGGCAAGCTCGCCAACCGCGCGCTTTTGTTCGGGCCGGACGGCGCAATCCTTGCCGTCTATGACAAGATCCATATGTTCGACGTCGATCTAGACAATGGCGAGAGCTGGCGCGAATCCGCCGCTTATGAGCCGGGGACGGAAGCCGTCGTCACCGAAATCGAGGCTGCGAAGCTTGGCTTCGCGGTTTGCTACGATCTGCGCTTTCCGCAACTGTTCCGCGCCGAGGCGCTGGCCGGCGCCGATCTGCTTTCGGTGCCCGCCGCCTTCACCCGCCAGACCGGAGAAGCGCATTGGCATGTGCTGCTCAGGGCGCGCGCCATCGAGAACGGCGCCTATGTCGTTGCCGCCGCGCAAGGCGGATTGCACGAGGACGGCCGCGAAACCTATGGCCATTCACTGATCGTCGATCCCTGGGGGCGCGTCATCGCCGAGGCGGCGCATGACGAGCCGGCGGTGATCGTCGCCGAAATCGACCCGGCGCAGTCCGTCGCCGCGCGCAAGAAGATACCGAACCTCAAGAACGCACGCGATTTTGCGGTCAACGCCGGTTCGGCGGAGGCGCCGCGTCTTAGGGGTGCTGCCTCTTGATCCGCTTTTCCCTGATCTGCGAGCATGAGCACGAATTCGAAGCCTGGTTCCGCAGTAACGACGATTTCGACACCCAGAAGAAGCGCGGCTTCGTCGACTGCCCGACCTGCGGCTCGCACAAGGTCGAGAAGGCGCTGATGGCGCCCGCCGTCTCGACCGGGCGCAGCCAGGAAAAGATCGCGCTGGCCATGGGCGAGGCGCAAAAGCAGGCGCTGGCCCAGCTCAAGGCGATGGCGGAGAAGGTGCGCGAAAACGCCGATTATGTCGGCGACAAATTTGCCGAGGAAGCGCGCAAGATCCATTTCGGCGAAAGCGATCCGCGCGGCATCTATGGCGAGGCGACGCTGGAGGAGGCCAAGAGCCTCGCCGAGGACGGCGTCGAGTTCTTGCCGATTCCAAGCTTTCCCGACGACCGCAACTGATCCGTCAACTTGCTCCGGACATAACGAGGCATCTCTCCGCCAGGCAGCGCCATGATCGTGAAGGTCGGCGCCGCCGCCAGCGACAGCCGACCGGGGGCGCCGCGGGCGGCGATGCTGCCGTCCCCTGCACAAGCGCTCGTAGTTTCAGGCCGAGCAGCAAGGATGGGCCTCGCGGGTAATCGTTTCGCTCCTTCTTTCATGCCTACTGCTTGACGGGCTTGCTTCCGCATATGCTGCAAACTGGCGTTCAAGCGCCTTGACCGCACTGTTGCGCCAGCCTTCCGCCACGGACTCCGACATGGGATCGGGGAAGATTTCCTCCTCGCCGTTCTCCACTCCGTCCAGGATTGCCCGTGCGACAGACTCCGGAGAGGCCTTCGCTATGTCCAGACCCCGTGTCATGTCTGTGTCTACCGGGCCAGGAAGGACCCTGTGGACGCTGACACCCCGTCCGGCCAAGAGGGTGCGCAACGACTGTGACAGGGAGAATGAGGCCGCCTTCGAGACCGAGTAAGCCGGACTGAACGGCACGGCGGCAATCGAGGCCAGCGACAGAATGTTGACGATCGCTCCCCGGGACCGAGCCAGCAACGGCAGCAGAGCCTGAGTCACATCATACGAGCCGAAGAGATTTACGGCGAGCTGTTGTTCGAGCACACGACGGTCGCTGAGGTCATCGAAGGGCGATACGCCGGCGTTGTTGATGAGGATATCGAGAGCATCGATCTTCTCGACGGCTTCCCGGATCTGCGCAGCGTTCGTTACATCCATGGCCAGGGACGTAACACGCCGATCCGAGTGGGCCAGGGGTTTGCGGGTTGCGGCAAAGACGCGCTTCGCGCCTCTGCTCAGGGCTTCCTCGACCAGTGCCCGACCGATGCCCCGATTGGCTCCAGTTACCAGGATAGTTGTACCTTCGATTTTCATTGCGTCTCTCCTAGTGCTTATCGTTGCGTTCGAACTCAGTGCACAATCGCGGCGCAACTCAGGTTGGCTACAGTGGCCGTTCTCGCTACGACTGGGTTGGTGAGATGGACTTAGCGCCGGATATCGAAGCCATGGGAGTGACAAGTGTGACGGGATTCCGATGGACTCGCTGATCACGGCCGCGGCGTACGCGCTCGCGGCGGGCGATCCGCTCGGCGCCTTGAAGCGGGTTGCGCTGCGTGACGACGCGCCGGCGCTTGCGCTCAGAGGCATCGCGATGGCGCAGCTTGGTGACCTGGTTCGAGCGAAGGTTCTCCTCAAGAGGGCGGCGCGCGCATTCAGCCCGAGGGAGGCCGTGGCCCGCGCGAGGTGTGTCGTCGCCGAGGCCGAGATCGCGCTCGTCTCGCGCGACCTCACCTGGCCGGCCAAGGCACTCGACGCCGCGCGGGCGACGCTTGAAAAGCATGGCGACCGCGTCAACGCCGCGCATGCGCGCAACCTCGAGGTTCGGCGCCTGCTCTTGATCGGCCATCTCGACGAAGCCGAGCGCAGGCTGGACGGCTTTGATCCCTCGCCGCTGCCACCCGCATCGCGGGCCGCCCACGAACTGGCTGTCGCCGGCATCGCCATCCGCCGCTTGCGGACCGGTCCTGCGCGCGCCGCACTTGGCGTGGCGGCGCGGGCGGCGCGCGCGGCCGGCATTCCCGCGCTGATCGCGGAGGTGGAGAGCGCAGCGCTGGTGCTGGACACGCCGGCGGCACGCCTTATCGCCCGTGGCGAGGAACGGCCCCTCCTGCTCGACGAGGTCGAAGCGCTCCTGGCGTCGGAGGCGCTCGTGGTGGATGCATGCCGCAATGTCGTGCGGGTCGCTGACACTGTCGTCTCGCTGGCGACCCGCCCGGTGCTGTTCGCGCTGGCCCGTGCGCTGGGCGAAGCCTGGCCGGGGGACGTGGCAAGATCGACGCTTATCGCGCGCGCTTTCCGGGGAAAGGACGCGGACGAATCACATCGCGCACGGTTACGGGTCGAAGTCGGGCGGCTTCGCGCGGAGCTTCGGAGCTTGGCCGATGTGAGCGCGACGAAGCGGGGCTTTGCGCTGGCGCCGCGCCGCGCCGGCGAGGTCGTCGTGCTGGCGCCGCCCGTCGAGGACGATCATGCCGCGGTGCTCGCTTTCCTCGCCGACGGCGAGTCTTGGTCGAGTTCGGCCCTGGCGATTGCGCTTGGCGCCAGTTCGCGTACCGTGCAGCGGGCGCTCGAGCAGCTCGCCCAGGCCGGCAATGTGCAGTCGTTCGGCCGCGGGCGAGCGCGTCGCTGGATGACCCCGCCGGTGCCGGGTTTCCCGACAATCTTGTTACTCCCCGGTCCACTGCCGGGCTACTAGGATACAATCATGGAACGATCCGCAGCCGAAATCCTCCGAGAATACGGGCCCTTTCCGGGTGTCGACCACGTGGACGGCGTTACCTTCGACGGCGAGCATGTCTGGTTTGCGTCAGGCGACAGATTGAATGCCTTCGATCCAGCGAGCGGCAAAGTGGTGCGCTCGATCGATGTCGCGGCACACGCTGGGACGGCCTTCGACGGCCAGCACCTCTATCAGATCGCCGAGGATCGCATCCAGAAGATCGATCCGAAGACTGGCCAGGTGCTGGCGACGATCCCGGCGCCCGGCAATGGCGGTGACTCCGGGCTCGCCTGGGCCGAAGGAACGCTCTGGGTCGGGCAGCATCGGGGCCGAAAGATTCATCAGGTCGATCCCGAGACAGGGGCAATCCTTCGCACCATCGTTTCCAATCGCGTCGTCACCGGGGTCAGCTGGGTCGACGGCGAACTGTGGCATGGCACCTGGGAGGGTGAGGAGAGTGATGTTAGGCGGATCGATCCTGAAACGGGAAAGGTCCTGGAGAAGCTCGATATGCCGCCGGGAACAGGCGTGTCAGGGCTCGAATCCGATGGCGGCGACCAGTTTTTTTGTGGCGGCGGCAACAGCGGCAAGGTCAGAGCCGTTCGCCGGCCCAAGCGAGGTTCCGCGACCAGGATTTGAGCTTTCCACCCTCTCGGCCGGCCCTCTTGGCCGGTTGGGTTAGCCTAGGCTCGCGATCAATTTTTCGAGCAGGCGTGCCAGCATGATCTGCTCTGGGCGTGCCAGGCCTGAAAGTATCTGGTGCTCGTTGGCAACGTGCGCGGCGATTGCCTCGTCGATCAACGCCAGACCTTTTTCGGTCAGCTGCACGACAATCCCGCGCCGATCGTTCGGATGCGGCCCGCGCAGAATCAAGCCGGATTTCTCGAGCCGATCGAGGCGGTTGGTCATCGCGCCCGACGTCACCATCGTCGCCTCGTACAGAGCCGTCGGCGTCAGCGCGTATGGAGACCCGGAACGACGCAGCGTCGCCAGCACATCGAATTCTCCGGATTGCAGTCCGTAACGTGCAAACAGCGGCGCCAGCCGCTCTCGCGCGATCAGCGAGGCGGCCTCGTTCAACCGTCCGAGCACGGCCATCGGCGAGACATCGAGATCCGGCCGTTCCTTTTTCCATTGCTCGATCGCTTTTGCTGCGCGATCCATGTCTCTCACCGTTATGTATCTCAACGTGAAGAATATTTCTATTATCTTACCTCAGCTTGTGGTATTGGCCAAGGGCCGCGAACAGGCGACGGGACGGTGCGATGAAATTTCTCTGGGACTCGGCGCTTGGCCTTCTAGTCGTCACCGGCGGACTGCTCGGCCTGACGCTGCCGTTCGGCAAAATCGCGACGGCGGCCGGCGTCCCCGCCATGATCTGGGCCTTCGTCATCTCGCTCGGTGCCGGCGGCGTGCTTTTGTGCGCATTGCTGCTCAACGGGCAGCGCATCCGGCTTACGCCGCACAGGCTGCGCTATTTCTTGGTCACTGCGGCCGTCTCCTACGCTATCCCCAATCTGCTGATGTTTTCGGCCATTCCGCATCTGGGCGCCGGCTACAGCGGCATCATGTTCACGCTGTCGCCGGTCGTCACGCTGGTGTTCTCGATGCTGCTCGGGGTCAGGCGCCCCACCACGCTGGGCGTCGTCGGCATTGCCGTCGGTTTCGTCGGGGCGGTCATGGTGGCGGTAACGCGCGGCGAAGCGGGCCAGCCAGCCGAATTTTTCTGGGTTGCGATGGGCCTGCTCATCCCCGTCAGCCTTGCCGCCGGCAACATCTACCGCACCATCGACTGGCCCGAAGGCACCGGCCCGATCGAGCTTGCCGTCGGCAGCCATCTGGCAGCGGCCGCGATGCTGCTTGCCGGCATTCTGGTTCTGCTGGGCGGCAACGCATTCGGCTCGCTCGGCAGCGTGCCGCTGGTCGCTGCAGCACAGGCGGCATCGGCCTCGGCGATGTTCGCCTTCTTCTTCCGGCTGCAAGCGGTCGGCGGCCCGGTCTATCTCAGCCAGATCGGCTATGTGGCGGCTGCGGTCGGGCTGTTTGCCGGGACGCTCTTCCTCGACGAGCGCTATCAATTGCTGACCTGGGCTGGTGCCGTCATCATCACCGCCGGCGTGTTCATCACCACCAAGGCGCAAAGCCAGAAGGCGTAAGTTTCAGACGGATGCCTTCTCCGCCAGCACCATGTAGTTGACGTCCATGTCCTTCGACCGCTGCCAGCGGTCGGCGAGCGGGTTATAGGTGACGCCGGTGCGGTCGATGACGGTCAGGCTGGCGCCGGCAAGCGCCTTTTCGAGCTCCTCGGGGCGCACCAGCTTGCCGAACTGGTGGGTGCCGCGGGGCAGCCAGCGCAGTACATATTCGGCGCCGATGATAGCCAGGCCAAGAGCCTTCAGCGTGCGGTTGATGGTGGCGACGAACATGATGCCGCCAGGCTTGACCATCTCGCCGCATTTGGCCACGAACAGGTCGATGTCGGCGACATGCTCGACCACTTCCATGTTGAGGATGACATCGAATTTTTCGCCGGCGTCGGCCAGGTCTTCCGCGGTCGTGGCGCGGTAATCAACGCTCACGCCGACTTCCGCCGCATGCAGTTTTGCTACCTCGATATTGGTGGCGGAGGCATCGGCGCCGACCACTTCGGCGCCAAGCCGCGCCATCGGCTCGCACAAAAGCCCGCCGCCGCAGCCGATGTCGAGGAAGCGCAGGCCTTCGAACGGCCGTGCCGCACGCGGATCGCGGCCAAAGCGGGCCGCCACCTGGTCACGGACATAGGCAAGCCGGATCGGGTTGAACTTATGCAACGGGCGGAACTTGCCGTTGGGGTTCCACCATTCGGCGGCAAGGGCGGAAAAGCGTTCCACCTCTCCGGCATCGATCGTCGATCGTCGGGGCTCTGGCATGGCGTGGTCTCCTCGGACGCTAGGAAGTCGGGCGCGAGGCTGCGAATGTCAAGGCGCGAAATTCACGGCCTGACTGCGCGTAGCCTGTGATGCCCGCCAGCGTTGCGTTTTCGCCAGCTGCATTTATGTCAGCACATGTCAGTTGACGGTGTGCCGGAAGGAAACACCCATGCTCTGGCGGACGAAGCAGAGACATCGTGTTCGAAGGAGTGGACAATGATGCAAACGGTAGCTTCCATTCTTTGGTGCCGGCTCGATCTCGAAGGCCACGACGCTTGCCTGCTGTCGGAATCGGGCTCGGGGCGGAACCTCAGGGGACATGCGCTTTTCGTCCAGGACGGCAAACCGTGCAGCATCGCCTACGAGGTGGACTGCGATGCCGGCTGGCATACACGATCGGCGCGCGCCGACGGCTTTCTCGGCACGCAAGAGCTGCATTGCCAGATCGAACTGCTTGCCGGCGGCCAATGGACGCTGAACGGCAAACGCCAAGTGGAAGTCGACGGTCTCATCGATGTCGATCTCGGCTTCACGCCCGCTACGAACCTTTTGGCGCTCCGCCGTTTTGCCCTCGATGTCGGCACGGCGACGCCCGCCCCGACAGCCTATCTGACATTTCCCGAACTCAGGCTCGTTCGCCTGGAACAGACCTATCAGCGCGTCGATGCGGCACACTACGCCTATGCCGCCCCGCTGTTCGGCTACAATGAGATGCTGGAGGTCTCGCCGGTTGGCTTCGTCGTCGACTATCCGCGCCTGTGGAGAGGCACAGCACAGCTGGGCTGAAGCGAGCAGCATTTGCCAAGAAGTAGCGCAGGCGCGATGCTGCGCTCGTGTGTCGCCCAGGCGGCAGCGGCAGCACGCCTTGCGAAACCGCGATCATTTGGCTAAGGAGGCCGCGCATTGAGCGTCCGGCCCCGGTCGGACGCATTTTCCGCTTTTCGGCCTTCGGTCCGGCATTCATTCAAAGGCATTTCGCTTCCATGGCGCGCATCGTGATGAAATTCGGCGGAACGTCCGTCGCCGACATCGCCCGCATCCGCAATGTGGCGCGTCATGTCAAACGCGAGGTCGACGCCGGCCATGAGGTCGCCGTCGTGGTCTCGGCAATGGCCGGCAAGACCAACGAACTCGTGCAATGGACGCGCGAGGCCTCGCCCATGCACGATGCGCGCGAATATGACGCCGTCGTCGCCGCCGGCGAGCAGGTCACCGCCGGCTTGCTGGCGATCGCGCTGCAGAATATCGGCGTGCATGCCCGTTCCTGGCAGGGCTGGCAGATCCCGATCAAGACCGACAACGCGCATGGCGCGGCGCGCATTCTCGACATCGACGGCGCGTTCTTGATCAAGCGCTTCGGCGAAGGCCAGGTGGCGGTGGTTGCCGGGTTCCAGGGCATCGGGCCGGACAATCGGATCGCGACGCTCGGTCGTGGCGGCTCCGATACCAGCGCAGTCGCCATCGCGGCGGCGGTCAAGGCCGATCGTTGCGACATCTACACCGACGTCGACGGGGTCTATACGACCGATCCGCGCATCGAGCCGAAGGCGCGGCGGCTGGCCAAGATTTCGTTTGAGGAAATGCTCGAAATGGCCTCGCTCGGCGCCAAGGTCCTGCAGGTGCGCTCGGTCGAGCTTGCCATGGTGCACAGGGTGCGTACTTTCGTGCGGTCGTCCTTCGACGATCCCGACGCACCAGGAATGGGGGATTTGCTTAATCCGCCGGGAACGCTTATTTGCGACGAGGAAGAGATCGTGGAACAGCAGGTCGTCACCGGAATTGCCTACGCCAAGGACGAGGCGCAGATTTCGTTGCGCCGCGTCGGCGATCGGCCGGGCGTCGCCGCCGGCATTTTCGGGCCGCTGGCCGAGGCCAACATCAATGTCGACATGATCGTCCAGAACATCTCCGAGGACGGCAAGTTCACCGACATGACCTTCACCGTGCCATCCGGCGACGTCGACAAGGCGCTTGCCGTGCTGGAGCGGCTGAAGGCGACGATCGGCTATGACGTGGTGCAATCGGAAGCCGGCATGTCGAAGGTTTCGGTCATCGGCATCGGCATGCGCAGCCATGCCGGCGTCGCCGCCACCGCCTTCAAGGCGCTGGCCGACAGGTCGATCAACATCCGTGCCATCACAACGTCCGAAATCAAGATTTCGATCCTGATCGACGGTCCCTATACGGAACTTGCAGTTCGCACTTTGCATTCCGTCTACGGTCTGGATAAGCAGTAGCAGACTGCATCGGCCCCGAAATCGGAGTCGATTTTCGGAAAGCACGATGCAGCAGATCGAAAGTCTTAGAGCGTCCTTTGTGCGTCCAATTGGACGCACAGCGCTCTAATTGAGTTGTTGCGTGAGCGCCGGCCGCAGGAGAAACTGCGCCGGCTGACATGCCATTGGAGAAGAAGCCGCGATGCGTGATACGGCCAGTGGCCCGCGCGTTTTGCTGAAACGGCTCCGCGAGCTCATGCAAGAGCCGCTGGAGCCGCAGGAGCGGCTTGACCGCATCGTGCGCGACATCGCCTCCAACATGGTTGCCGAGGTGTGCTCGCTCTATGTGCTGCGCTCTGATTCGGTGCTCGAGCTGTACGCCACTGAAGGCCTGAACCCGACCGCCGTCCACCTGGCGCAGCTCAGGCTGGGGCAAGGCCTGGTCGGCACGATCGCGGCCTCGGCGCGGCCGCTCAACCTCTCCAATGCACAGGAACATCCTGCCTTCGCCTACCTGCCGGAGACCGGGGAAGAAATCTACAATTCCTTCCTCGGCGTGCCGGTGCTGAGGGCAGGGCGGACGCTCGGCGTTCTGGTCGTGCAGAACAAGACCATGCGCCATTATCGCGACGACGAGGTCGAGGCCCTGGAAACGACGGCAATGGTGATCGCCGAGATGATCGCCACGGGCGATCTGGCGCGGCTGACCCGGCCCGGCCTCGAGCTCGATCTGCGCCGTCCGGTGAGCTTTACCGGCCTGTCCTTCAACGAAGGCGTTGGCCTTGGCCATGTGGTGCTGCACGAGCCGCGCATCGTCGTCACCAACCTGTTCAACGAGGACAGCGAGGAGGAGGTCAGGCGGCTCGACACGTCCCTCGGCTCGCTCAGGCTCTCCATCGACGACATGCTGGAGCGCCGCGATGTCGCCTTCGAGGGCGAGCATCGCCAGGTGCTCGAAGCCTATCGCATGTTCGCCAACGACCGCGGCTGGGTGCGCCGGCTGGAGGAGGCGATCCGCAACGGCCTGACGGCCGAAGCGGCGGTCGAAAAGGTGCAGAGCGACATGCGTGCCCGCATGCTGCACATGACCGATCCGTATCTGCGCGAGCGGATGAGCGATTTCGACGATCTTGCCAACCGGCTGTTGCGGCAGCTGATGGGGCGCGGTCCGGAGGACGTCGCGGCCTCGCTGCCCAAGGACGCCATCATCGTCGCCCGCTCGATGGGGGCTGCCGAGCTGCTCGACTATCCCAGAGACAAGCTGCGCGGACTGGTGCTGGAAGACGGCGCGGCGACCAGCCACGTCGTCATCGTGGCGCGGGCCATGGGCATACCCGTCGCCGGCCAGATGAAGGGCGCCGTTTCCATGGCGGAAAACGGCGATGCCATCATCGTCGATGGCGTGGAAGGCGCGATCCATCTGCGCCCGCAGCCCGACCTCGAAGCCGCCTATGCCGAAAAGGTTCGTTTCCGGGCGCGGCGTCAGGAGGTCTACCGCGAGCTGCGCAAGAAGCCGTCGGTGACCAAGGACGGCGTCCAGGTCGATCTTCTGATGAATGCCGGGCTGGCGGTCGATCTGCCGCAACTGGCCGAAGCGGGTGCGGCCGGCATAGGCCTGTTCCGCACCGAGCTGCAATTCATGGTCGCTTCGACCTTTCCGCGCGCCGAAGCCCAGGAACGCTTGTACCGTGACGTGCTCGAGGCGGCGCGCGACAAGCCGGTGACGTTCCGCACCATCGATATCGGCGGCGACAAGGTGCTGCCCTATTTCAAGGGCTCGATCCAGGAAGAGAACCCCGCGCTCGGCTGGCGGGCCATCCGCCTGACGCTCGACCGGCCTGGCCTGCTGCGCACCCAGATCCGCGCGCTGCTCAAGGCGTGCGGCGGGCGCGAACTGAAGCTGATGCTGCCAATGGTGACGGAACTCGGCGAGATCGCGCAGGCGCGCGAGATCATCGATCGCGAGGTGCGGCATTTGTCGCGCTTTGCCCATCACCTGCCGACCAGCCTCAAGGTCGGGGCGATGCTGGAGGTGCCGTCTCTGCTGTTCCAGCTCGACGAGCTGATGAAGGCGGTCGATTTCGTCTCGGTCGGCTCGAACGACCTGTTCCAGTTCGTCATGGCGGTGGATCGCGGCAACACCCAACTGTCCGACCGCTTCGACACGCTGTCGACGCCGTTCCTGCGCGTCCTGAAGCAGATTGCCGACGCCGGGGCTCGCAACCATACGCCGGTGACCTTGTGCGGCGAACTCGCCGGCAAGCCGATCTCGGCGATGGCGCTGATCGGCCTTGGCTACCGCTCGATCTCAATGTCGCCGGCATCGATCGGCCCGGTCAAGGCGATGCTGACGGAACTGCCGCTCAGCGAGCTGGAAGCGTTCTTCGACGACAATCTGATGGCGCCGGCGCAAGGCTTGCCGATGCGGGCCCTGCTGCAGGCCTTTGCCGACGACCGATCTATACCGCTATAGCATTTGGCCATGATCAACCTGCCCCGCGACCGTATGGATCAAGTCGTCAAGCGTCTCGACATGCTCGAGGCGCAGATGTCGGCCGGGCCGGCGGCGGACGCCTATGTCCGGATGGCCTCCGAATATGCCGACATCCAGGAGATGGCGGCAAGGATCAGGTCGCTGCGCGCCGCCGAGCGCGAACAGGCCGATCTGGAGGCGATGCTCGCCGACAAGGGCACCGACGCCGAGATGCGGGCCTTGGCCGAGGCCGATCTGCCGGAGGTCAAGGATCGAATCGAGGCGCTGCAGAAGGACATCCAGATCCTGCTGTTGCCCAAGGATGCCGCAGACGACAAGAACGCCATCCTCGAAATCCGCGCTGGCACCGGCGGCGACGAGGCGGCGCTTTTCGCCGGCGACCTGTTTCGCATGTACGAACGCTATGCCGCGGCGCATGGCTGGCGTTTCGAGACGGCGTCGGCCAGCGAGGGCGAGGTCGGCGGCTATAAGGAAATCATCGCCACCGTCTCGGGCAAGGGCGTCTTTGCCCATCTGAAATTCGAATCCGGCGTGCACCGCGTTCAGCGCGTGCCGACGACTGAGGCGGGCGGGCGCATCCATACCTCGGCGGCGACGGTCGCGGTGCTGCCGGAAGCCGAAGAGGTCGATATCGACATCAGGGCCGAAGACATTCGCATCGACACGATGCGCGCCTCGGGTTCCGGCGGCCAGCACGTCAACACCACCGATTCGGCCGTGCGCATCACCCATCTGCCGACCGGCATAATGGTGGTGCAGGCGGAAAAGTCGCAACACCAGAACCGGGCGAAGGCCATGCAGATCCTGCGCGCCAGGCTCTACGACCTCGAGCGCGGCAAGGCGGACGAGGAGCGCTCCGAATCGCGCAAGTCGCAGGTCGGCTCGGGCGACCGCTCGGAACGCATCCGCACCTATAATTTTCCGCAAGGGCGCGTCACCGACCATCGCATCAACCTGACGCTCTATAAGCTCGACCGGGTGTTGATGGGCGAGCTCGACGAGATCATCGACGCGCTGATCGCCGATCACCAGTCGAAGCTGCTCGCCGATATCGGTATCGATGGCTGACAGCCTGCCCGGCACGCTGGCCTCACTGTTGCGGGAGGCGCGAAACCGTCTTGCCGCATCCGGGGTTGCGGATCCGGCGCTCGATGCCAGGCTGATCGTCGAGCATTTTTCCGGCACGACCCGCACGCAAGCCATCGCCGATCCCGAGCGAACGGTCGATGCGGGCGTGACGGCAGCGATCGATGCCGCCTTGCGACGGCGCATCGCCGGCGAGCCGGTGCACCGCATCCTCGGCTACCGCGAATTCTACGGCTTGCGCCTGTCGCTTTCGCCGGAAACGCTGGAGCCGCGGCCGGATACCGAAACGCTGGTCGAGGCGGTGCTGCCCTTCGTCAAGGCAATGGCGGCACGCGAAGGCGGCTGCCGCATCCTCGATCTCGGGACCGGTACCGGTGCCATCGCGCTGGCGCTGCTCAGCGCCGTTCCAGCCGCGACCGCCACCGGCGTCGACATTTCGCAAGAGGCGCTGGCCACCGCCACGCGCAATGCCAGGGAAGTGGGGCTCGCCGGCCGGTTCACGGCGCTCAAATCCGACTGGTTTGAAAAAGTTTCTGGCCGGTACCATGTAATTGCCGCAAACCCTCCCTATATACCCTCAGACGACATTGGAAATCTGCAGGACGAGGTCCGCGGTTTCGATCCACGCCAGGCCCTTGATGGCGGTGTGGACGGTCTGAGCCCCTACAGGAAGATCGCCGCAGGAGCGGCAGCGTATTTGGAACTCCAAGGCAGGATTGCGGTCGAGATCGGCCATACGCAGCACCAACAGGTTACGGAGATATTCTCCGCAGCTGGGTACTGTTCGGTCGGGGTGTTTCGTGATCTCGGCGGAAACGACAGGGTTCTTGTGTTCGAACGGTGAAACCCGTGATGCAGTGCGAAAAAAGCGCTTGGCAATACCGGGGAATGCGGCTAGGGTCGCCTTAACCGGATGAGACGAAGCAGGCAGTGCTCTTAGCGATTCGGTTTTCCTTGGAAATAGCTGCCTTCTTGCGCAAACGACGCCCAAGCTTCGTGCGGGAATCGTCCGGCAAGTGAAGTAACCGGAACAGGATGGCACGTGGCGCCAACGCAATCGATGCGGGCGAACGCCGGTGAAGGAACGAAACGGCTGGCCGCATGAGCGCCTCCGTTCGTGAAGAGTTTTTCGAAAATTTCAAAGTGAAGAGAGTCTAATGAGGCCACAACAGCAAAACAGGCGCATGCGCGGTCGCAACAATAACGGCGGCGGCGGCGGCAACAACAATAACAACAACCGTAAGGGGCCGAATCCCCTGACGCGCAACTACGAGAGCAACGGCCCGGACGTGAAGATCCGCGGATCGGCTCAGCAGATTGCCGAGAAGTACGCGACCCTTGCCCGTGACGCGCAAAGCTCCGGGGACCGGGTGATGGCAGAAAACTATCTCCAGCATGCAGAGCACTATAACCGCATCATCGCAGCCGCTCAGGCGCAGATGCCGATCCAGAACGCCCAGCAGAATCGCGACGATTTCGACGATGACGGCGACGAGGATCGCGACGAGTTTGACAATGCCGGCAACAACAATGCCAACGAGGCATCGGGTTCGACGGTCAATCAAGGTGCCGGCCCGCAGCCGGTCATCGATGGCACGCCGGCCGAGCTGGCTCTGAACCAGGAAAACAGCCGCGACAACCGAGGCCGCGATAACCGTGACAATAACGGCCGCGACAACAATGGCGGACGCCAGCGCGACCGTCGCCCCAATGGCGGTTACGGCCAGCGCGGCGAGTATGGCTCGCGCGGCGAGCAGCAGGGTGGACAGCGCGTCGAACAGCCACGGCGCGACGAGGCGCCGGCGCAGGCGGAGCCCGTGCCTGCCGCTGAGCCGGTCTTTGTAAGCGAGCCCGCACCGCAATTCGAAAACTTTTCGCCGGCGGGTCTCGCCGCCCAGGCCGAGCTCAACGAAGCCGCTGCCGAAAACAGCCCCGCACGCCGCCCCAGGCGTCCGCGTCGCCCACGCGTCGATGTCGAGCAGGCAAATGGCGGCAACGACAACGCCGGCCCTGACAGTGCCGAGACTGGCAATGCCGATGCGGCGCCGGCTGAAGGCGCTGGCGGTCAACCTATTATTGCCGACGTCGAGAATTGATCGAAGAAACGTTCAGGCGATCTTAGCGCATCCTTTACCCTAGACGGCGGAGAGAAATCTCCGCCGTTTTTGTTTGCGCGCTCGGGATATTATGCGTTCGCCAGTGTCGAGGCGTCTTGAGGGTCCGTGGTTTGCGTCCCATATCTTGCGTGTACAGGATCCGGCTCGAACGGGCGGGTCCGTCACCGCAATCTGATCCGGTGCCGCGAAGCGGGCCGGTGACGGAAGGAGACAGGCATGAATCTTGAAAAATATTCCGAGCGCGTGCGCGGTTTTATCCAGTCCGCGCAAACCATGGCGCTTTCCCGCAATCACCAGCAATTCACCCCCGAGCATATCCTCAAGGTCCTTGTCGATGACGACGAGGGCCTGGCTGCGTCGCTGATCGAGCGCGCCGGCGGCAATGGCCGTGACGTCAAGCTCGGCGTCGAAACGGCACTGGAGGCAATGCCCAAGGTCGAGGGCGGCAATGGCCAGCTCTATCTCGCGCAGCCGCTGGCCAAGGTGTTCTCGACCGCCGAGGAGCTGGCCACGAAGGCCGGTGACAGCTTCGTCACCGTCGAACGGCTTTTGCAGGCGCTCGCCATGGAAAAATCGGCCAAGACTGCCGGCATCCTGGCCAAGGCCGGTGTCACGCCGCAGGCGCTGAATCAGGTCATCAACGACGTACGCAAGGGTCGTACCGCCGATTCTGCGAGCGCCGAGCAGGGCTATGACGCGCTGAAGAAATACGCGCGCGACCTGACGGCGGACGCCCGCGCGGGCAAGCTCGATCCGGTCATCGGCCGTGACGACGAGATCCGCCGCACCATCCAGGTGCTGTCGCGCCGCACCAAGAACAACCCGGTGCTGATCGGCGAACCCGGTGTCGGCAAGACGGCGATCGCCGAAGGGCTGGCGCTGCGCATCGTCAATGGCGACGTGCCGGAATCGCTCAAGGACAAGCAGCTGATGGCGCTCGACATGGGGTCGCTGATTGCCGGCGCCAAATATCGCGGCGAGTTCGAGGAGCGGCTGAAGGCGGTGCTTTCCGAAGTCACGTCTGCCGCCGGCGGCATCATCCTGTTCATCGACGAGATGCACACGCTGGTCGGCGCCGGCAAGGCGGATGGCGCCATGGATGCGTCGAACCTGCTGAAGCCGGCCCTGGCACGCGGCGAACTGCACTGCGTCGGCGCCACCACGCTCGACGAATACCGCAAGCATGTCGAGAAGGATGCGGCCCTTGCCCGCCGCTTCCAGCCGGTCTTCGTCAATGAGCCGACAGTCGAAGACACCGTCTCGATCCTGCGCGGCCTGAAGGAGAAATACGAGCAGCACCACAAGGTACGCATCTCGGATTCGGCGCTGGTCGCGGCCGCAACGCTGTCCAACCGCTACATCGCCGACCGCTTCTTGCCGGACAAGGCAATCGATCTCGTCGACGAGGCCGCGTCGCGGCTCAGGATGCAGGTCGATTCGAAGCCCGAGGCGCTGGACGAGATCGACCGTCGCATCATGCAGCTCAAGATCGAGCGCGAGGCGCTGAAGGTCGAGAAGGACGATGCGTCGAAGGACCGGCTCGCCCGGCTCGAGAAGGAGCTCTCGAACCTGGAGGAGGAATCGACGGAGCTGACCTCGAAATGGCAGGCCGAGAAGCAGAAGCTCGGGCTTGCCGCCGACCTCAAGAAGCAGCTCGACGAAGCGCGCAACGAACTTGCCATCGCTCAGCGCAAGGGTGAATTCCAGCGCGCCGGCGAACTTGCCTATGGCAAGATTCCGGAACTCGAAAAGCAGTTGAAGCAGGCCGAAGCCAGGGATGGCAAGGCCGGCATGGTCGAAGAAGTGGTCGGCCCCGATCACGTCGCCCATATCGTCTCGCGCTGGACGGGCATCCCGGTCGACAAGATGCTGGAAGGCGAGCGCGACAAGCTGTTGCGCATGGAAGACGAGGTCGGCAAGCGCGTGGTCGGCCAGGGCGAGGCGGTGCAGGCGGTGTCGAAAGCGGTACGCCGTGCGCGCGCCGGCCTGCAGGACCCGAACCGGCCGCTCGGCTCGTTCATGTTCCTCGGGCCGACGGGCGTCGGCAAGACCGAACTGACGAAGGCGCTGGCCAGCTTCCTGTTCGACGACGAGAGCGCCATGGTGCGCATCGACATGTCGGAGTTCATGGAGAAGCACTCGGTCGCCCGGCTGATCGGCGCGCCTCCCGGCTATGTCGGCTATGAGGAGGGCGGCGCGCTGACCGAAGCGATACGGCGCCGGCCCTATCAGGTCGTGCTGTTCGACGAGATCGAGAAGGCACATCCGGACGTGTTCAACGTGCTGCTGCAGGTGCTGGACGACGGCCGGCTGACCGACGGGCAGGGCCGCACGGTCGACTTCCGCAACACGCTGATCATCATGACGTCCAATCTCGGCGGCGAATATCTGGTCAATCTCGGCGAGGACCAGGATGTCGACGTCGTGCGCGACGAGGTGATGAATGTCGTCAGGGCTTCGTTCCGGCCGGAATTCCTCAACCGCATCGACGAGGTGATCCTGTTCCACCGGCTGCGCCGGCAGGATATGGATCGTATCGTCGAGATCCAGCTCAAGCGCCTGGAAAACCTGCTTGTCGACCGCAAGATCGCGCTTTCGCTCGATCAGGAGGCGATCGATTGGCTGGCGGCCAAGGGCTATGACCCTGCCTATGGCGCGCGGCCGCTGAAGCGGGTGATGCAGAAGGAATTGCAGGACCCGCTGGCGGAAAAGATCCTGCTCGGCGAGATCCTCGACGGCTCGACCGTCAAGGTCACCGCTGGGTCCGACCGCTTGAACTTCCGCTCGAAGCCGGCAGTCGTGGCAACCGAAGCGGCTGCCTGACTTTAAGCCGAGAGCCTGTTCCATCCCGATGGAATCGGGATGGGGCTCCTATCTTCTTTTTTGACCATGATCTTTTCCGAAAACCGGCATCCACTTTTTGCTACGCTTCGGTTCGGGATCATGGTCTAACATCACTGGCGGGGCGCAGATGACGCTGGACGACTATAACGGCTTCTGCGCCTCGCTGCCTTCGACGAGCCATGTCGTGCAGTGGGGCGGCGCCCATGTCTGGAAAGTCGGCGGCAAGGTCTTTGCGATCGGCGGCTGGAGTGAAGGCAAAGAGCCGTTCGTCACCTTCAAATGCTCCGACATCGCCTATGACGTGTTGAGGGAGCAGCCGGGCCTTCGGCCGGCGCCGTATCTTGCCTCACGCGGCATGAAATGGATCCAGCGCCAGACCAGCGAAAGCATGGATGATGGCGCGCTGAAGGATTATCTGCGCGAAAGCCACCGTCTTGTCGTGCTTAAGCTGACGAAACAGGCGCGCAAGGAATTGGGGTTCGCTGCCGGTTGATCGGTCAGAAATCCGCCATCTTCATGCCCGGTTCATATTGGAACATTATCGTTGGCAACTGATTTGCTGGCGAAGAGGGGTTCGCCTACGCGTCGGCCCGAAAATCGAATGCGATTTTCGGAAAGCACGATGCGGAGATTTAAAGCGTTAGAACGTCCTTTGCGCGTCCAAAAAGACGCGCGGCGCTCTAAAGAGACAATGCCGGCGGCGGCAATTACGGACCGGAGAATTTTGGCCATCATGTTGCGCACCATCTTCACCCTTTCAGCGCTTGCTGCCGGGCTGCTGGCGTCGAATGCGATGGCCTCGCCAATGGCAGATACCGCGCCACGGGTGGTTCGTGCTGCCGATGACGGCGGCATTCTTGTCGCCCAGAACAGCAATCTCGACATCTATTACGACGCCAGGGGAAACCGCGTCATCGTCGATGCGGAGACCGGCAAGGTCATCGCCATCCAGCCGCCGCAGACCAGACTCGACCGCCGCGCCTTGCGCCGCGAGCGCTTGCGCAACCTCGGACCGGTCGAGGACGACCCCTATTATCTCGACGACCCTGAGGACACGGCGCGGTTCCGCCGCAGGCAGTTGGAAGACGAGGGCAGGGTCATCATACCGCCGGCTGACGAGTACGACCCCTATGGCGACAATTCGGTGGAAGCCTTCCCCGAAGCGCCGCGGGATGACGGCAGCTATGGCAACAATTCTCCGGAGGCACTGCAGCCGGTAAAACCGCACACCATCGAGCGCCAGCCGCTCAACGAGGCCTCGATCGAGCCGGTCGAGCCGACGGTGCCGAACGATCAGGCGGCCTTGCCGCCAAACACCGGCGGCAAGACGGCAGTCGACCCGTCGCTTTCGCTCGGCGCCCGCCAGGATGTGGCGGAGCTGCAGGTGCTGCTCGACCGTGCCGGTTCTTCGCCCGGCGTCATCGACGGACGCTTCGGCTCGAATGTCGACAAGGCACTCGCCGCCTACAATGAAATCACCGGCAGCAATCTGAAATCCACCGACGCGGTCGGAATCCAGGCCGCCCTGGCGCAATCCGGTGGCGATGCATTCGCCTCCTACACGATCACGCCCGAGGATGCGGCCGGCCCCTATGTCGCTGCGATACCGGAGGACTACAGCCAAAAGGCCCAGCTCGACCGCATGGGCTACGTCTCCGTCACGGAGGCGATCGCCGAGCGCTTCCATATGGATGAAAACTATCTGAAGAAGCTTAACCCGGACGCCAATTTCAACCGCCCTGGCACCATCATCAAGGTCGCCAATTTCGGCAGGCTGGTGGCGACGCCGGTGGCGCGCATCATTGCCGACAAGGCCAATAAGCAGGTCCGCGCCTACGATGCAGCGGGCAAGCTGGTCGCCGCCTATCCGGCGACAATTGGCTCGTCGGACACGCCGTCGCCGTCCGGCACGCATGCGGTATCACGTGTCGCGTTTGACCCGAACTACACGTATAACCCGAACATCAATTTCAAGCAGGGCGAAAACGACAGGATCCTGACCATCCCGCCGGGGCCGAACGGCCCGGTCGGCTCGGTCTGGATTGCGCTGGACAAGCCGACCTACGGCATTCACGGCACGCCGGATCCGTCGAAGATCGGCAAGACCGAAAGCCATGGCTGCGTGCGGCTGACCAATTGGGACGCGCGCGAGCTGGCCAAGATCGTGTCGCCTGGCGTCACGGTGGAGTTCGTCGACTGAGCTGAACGTCTTCGCTCCATTCAGCCGATGATCTTTCGCAGCAGTGGCGCGCGCAGCGCCGCCGCATAGATCAGCTGCACCACCAGGATGAAGCCGACGCTGAGCAACGGGCTGACCAGACAGAGTGCGGCCCCGACAGCCCACAGGATCTGCGCTTTGACGATGCGCAGATAGACCGTTCGGGTGGTCTCCGCGTCGACGCCTTCCGCCAGGAAGCCGTTTTTGTCCGCATAGCGCCAACTGGCGAGCAGCGTTAATCCCAGCATCAAAAGATTGAGCCAGTAGACGAGCACCGCGGTTCTGAATTCGAGGAAGTCGGCGAGAAGGTCGGTCGAGAACGGCAGCAAGGCGATGAAGCCGAGGAAACAGAGGTTCAGCGTGGCAAGCCGCCGGTCGGACTTCGCGATCAGCCCGTGCTGCGCCTGCTGGCCGAACCAGAAGATGGTCAGCGTCAGGAAGCTGAGCGCATAGGTCAGGAAGCGCGGCGCCAGTGCTGCGACCGCTGCAATCAGTTCGCCTTCGGAATGCACTGTTTCATGCGCCGGCACCCTGATCTCGAGAACGATCAGGGTGAGCGCAATGGCGAACACGCCATCGGTGATGCCGACGACGCGCCCGCGTCCTTCCGCCGAGGGTTCGAGCGGTCGTTTCATGCGGTATTTCCCCCTTGTTGCAGCGTTGCGGGAAATCTAGCACGGCATCTGCCGTTTGCATCCGGGTTGGCGTAATCCTGCCTGTATGGTCAGGTTCGGCCTGGTTTCAATGAGAACAGCCTGCTGGCCGGTTGTCGGCGGCGTGCCGGCGGTCTAGGTAAGGCGGCATGCACACGCCAACCAAAGTCGGTATCGGCGCCGTTCCCCTGACCGGCTCACTTCCGGCCGATACGTTCTGCCCGCAGGCGCAGCGGCGGTTCGTGCTGATCGCCGCGATCCTGGCTTCCGCGCTGGGCTTTATCGACGGATCGGTCCTGGCCATTGCGACGCCGGCGATCCGCGTCGATCTCGGCGCCAGCCTCGCCGAGGCGCAATGGATTTCCAATGCCTATGCATTGACGCTTTCAGCCCTCATTCTCGTCGGCGGCGCCGCTGGCGATCGCTTCGGCCTGCGCCATTCCTTCGTCGCCGGCATCGTCCTGTTCGTCGCCGCCTCGCTTGCCTGCGCGTTGGCGCCTAACCCGGCGGTGCTTATTGCGTTTCGGGCTATCCAGGGTGTTGGAGCGGCCGTCATGGTGCCGGGCAGCCTGGCCATTATCGCCAAAGCCTATCCGAAAAAGGAACGCGGCCGGGCGATCGGCATCTGGGCGGCGGCATCGGCGCTGACGACAGCGCTCGGCCCGGTGCTGGGCGGCTTCGTGCTGTCGGCCTTCGGCGACGGCATCTGGCGAGCGATCTTCGCCATCAACCTGCCGCTCGGTCTTGTCTCGATCTATCTTCTGCTGGCCAAGGTCCCTGCCGACGCGCCAGCGGAAAAGCGCAGCCTCGATCTCGGCGGCGCGGCACTCGCCATATTGGCGTTCGGAGCGCTCGCTTACGGCCTGACCTCGATGAGCGGCGACGGGGAGGGGCTGATGTCCGGCCCGAGTATTGCCGCCGGCGCAGTTTTGCTCGTCGTGTTCATCGTCTTCGAACGCCGGCGGCGCGAGCCGATGATCGACCTGTCGCTGTTTCGGATCGGCGCTTTCGCCGGTGCCAATGTGGCGACCTTCTTCCTATATTTCGCGCTGTCGGCCAATCTATTCTATCTGCCGATGCTGATGATCGCCGGATGGGGGCTGAGCACGGCCGAGGTCGGCTTCATCTTCCTGCCGCTGTCGGCATTGATCGCGCTGCTGTCCGGTCCGGTCGGCCAGTGGTCCGACCGCATCGGGCCTCGCTTTCCGATCGCCAGCGGCAGTCTGGTGGTGGCTCTTGCCTTTGCCGGGCTTGCCTTGCTGGCCTATTGGGGCATCCACAATTTCTGGTTGGGGGTATTCCCGCTGATGGCGCTGATGGGGCTCGGCATGGCGCTGGTGGTGTCGCCGCTGTCGACCGCCATCATGACGGCGGTCGAGGACAAGGATACGGGTGCGGCCTCGGGCATCAACAACGCCGTCTCGCGCATCGGCGGCTTGATCGCCGTGGCGGCGATGGGATCGCTGGCGGCCTGGGTCTATGCTGCCGTGCGCGGCACGGGTGCCGGCTCCGGCATTCCGGGTTTCGGCGAACCGGCGCCCGCCGGCCTGGCGCCCGGCCTCGATGCGGCAAGGCTTGCCGCCAGCGACGCGGCATTCGCGGCCGTTGCCGCGGTGACCGCGCTGCTTTGCCTGCTTTCGGCAATGACCGCCTGGACGACGGTTTCCGGTGAGCGGCTGCCTTGGTCGCGCGACACGGCGAATCAGCAGGGCTGAAGCGGAAAATCGGCTCAGCCTTCGATTTTGGCGCTCGCGACCTTCAGTTGATTGCTGTCTTCTTGCTTGAGCAGGTCGTCGATACGTTCGCGCTCGCGCTTGAAGGCGACGAGATCGTCGCCTTTCAGCGTCTTGCCGACCGGCAGGCGGACGCGCATCGAATCAACTTTGGTGCCGTTGACGATCAGTTCGTAATGAAGATGCGGACCGGTGGAGAGGCCGGTTGAGCCGAGATAACCGATAACCTGACCCTGGCGAACGCGGACACCCGGCTCGATGCCCTTGGCAAAGGCGCTCTGGTGATTGTAGGACGTCTCGTAGCCATTGGCGTGGCGCAGGATGATCTGCTTGCCATAGCCGCCGGCCCAGCCGGCCTTTTCGACGACGCCGTTGCCTGCGGCAATGATCGGCGATCCCACCGGAGCTGCCCAGTCGGTGCCGGTATGCATTTTCACATACCCCAAAATAGGGTGACGCCTGGCACCG
>NZ_JAMYQT010000013.1:0-140000 GCF_040320985.1 Mesorhizobium sp. M0571 | reverse complement strand
GGAGTGAAATAGTACCTGAAACCGATTGCCTACAAACAGTGGGAGCCCAAGGTTCGTCCTGGGTCACCACGTACCTTTTGTATAATGGGTCAGCGACTTAGTGTGACGAGCAAGCTTAAACCGATAGGTGTAGGCGCAGCGAAAGCGAGTCTGAATAGGGCGTTCAGTTCGTCGCATTAGACCCGAAACCGAGTGATCTAGCCATGAGCAGGTTGAAGGTAAGGTAACACTTACTGGAGGACCGAACCCATAACTGTTGCAATAGTTCGGGATGACTTGTGGCTAGGGGTGAAAGGCCAATCAAACTCGGAAATAGCTGGTTCTCCGCGAAATCTATTTAGGTAGAGCGTCGACCGAATACCCCAGGGGGTAGAGCACTGGATGGGCTAGGGGTCCTCACCGGATTACCAAACCTAACCAAACTCCGAATACCTGGGAGTAATAGTCGGCAGACACACGGCGGGTGCTAACGTCCGTCGTGAAAAGGGAAACAACCCTGACCTACAGCTAAGGTCCCCAAGTTATGGCTAAGTGGGAAAGGATGTGAGGATCCCAAAACAACCAGGATGTTGGCTTAGAAGCAGCCATCATTTAAAGAAAGCGTAACAGCTCACTGGTCTAAATAAGGGTCTTTGCGCCGAAAATGTAACGGGGCTAAAGCCATACACCGAAGCTTAGGGTTTGCAGCAATGCAAGCGGTAGCGGAGCGTTCTGTAAGCTGATGAAGCCATACCCGTGAGGGATGGTGGAGGTATCAGAAGTGCGAATGCTGACATGAGTAACGTAAGGGGAGTGAGAGACTCCCCCGCCGAAAGTCCAAGGGTTCCTGCTTAAAGCTAATCTGAGCAGGGTTAGCCGGCCCCTAAGTCGAGGCAGAAATGCGTAGACGATGGGAACCACGTTAATATTCGTGGGCCTGGAGGAAGTGACGGATCATTGAGGTAGTCCAATCTTATCGGATTGAAAGGGCTGCTGCGTGGTTCCAGGAAATAGCTCCTCCTTATAGACCGTACCCGAAACCGACACTGGTGGACTGGTAGAGTATACCAAGGCGCTTGAGAGAACTATGCTGAAGGAACTCGGCAAATTGCACGCGTAACTTCGGAAGAAGCGTGACCCTTTCATGCGCAAGCATGGGAGGGTGGCACAGACCAGGGGGTAGCGACTGTTTATCAAAAACACAGGGCTCTGCGAAGTCGCAAGACGACGTATAGGGTCTGACGCCTGCCCGGTGCTGGAAGGTTAAGAGGAGGGGTGCAAGCTCTGAATCGAAGCCCCAGTAAACGGCGGCCGTAACTATAACGGTCCTAAGGTAGCGAAATTCCTTGTCGGGTAAGTTCCGACCTGCACGAATGGCGTAACGACTTCCCCGCTGTCTCCAGCATAGACTCAGTGAAATTGAATTCCCCGTGAAGATGCGGGGTTCCTGCGGTTAGACGGAAAGACCCCGTGCACCTTTACTATAGCTTTACATTGGCATTCGTAGTGGCATGTGTAGGATAGGTGGTAGGCTTTGAAACCTGGGCGCCAGCTCAGGTGGAGCCACCCTTGAAATACCACCCTTATCACTATGGATGTCTAACCGCGGCCCGTTATCCGGGTCCGGGACAATGTATGGTGGGTAGTTTGACTGGGGCGGTCGCCTCCTAAAGAGTAACGGAGGCGCGCGATGGTGGGCTCAGAACGGTCGGAAATCGTTCGCTGAGTGCAATGGCATAAGCCTGCCTGACTGCGAGACTGACAAGTCGAGCAGAGACGAAAGTCGGTCATAGTGATCCGGTGGTCCCGCGTGGAAGGGCCATCGCTCAACGGATAAAAGGTACGCCGGGGATAACAGGCTGATGACCCCCAAGAGTCCATATCGACGGGGTTGTTTGGCACCTCGATGTCGACTCATCGCATCCTGGGGCTGGAGCAGGTCCCAAGGGTATGGCTGTTCGCCATTTAAAGCGGTACGTGAGTTGGGTTCAGAACGTCGTGAGACAGTTCGGTCCCTATCTGCCGTGGGTGTAGGAATATTGAAAGGATCTGTCCCTAGTACGAGAGGACCGGGATGGACGGATCTCTGGTGGACCTGTTGTGGCGCCAGCCGCATAGCAGGGTAGCTATATCCGGACGGGATAACCGCTGAAGGCATCTAAGCGGGAAACCCACCTTAAAACGAGTATTCCCTGAGAACCGTGGAAGACGACCACGTTGATAGGCCGGGTGTGGAAGAGCGGCAACGCTTGAAGCTTACCGGTACTAATAGTTCGATCGGCTTGATCGTTCTCATTCCCAATGCCCATCGTGAACACGATGGATGGCACAGAAAACAGCTTCTCGAGCAACGTGCGTTTTGCCGACCTGGTGGTTATGGCGGAGCGGCTGCACCCGATCCCATTCCGAACTCGGCCGTGAAACGCTCCAGCGCTGATGGTACTTCGTCTCAAGACGCGGGAGAGTAGGTCGCTGCCAGGTCTGCCAAGCGCACGTTGTTAAATCTTCTCCTTACGAACAGGCCCGCCAACGGGACTCCGGGCCGCGCAAGCGGCCCTTTCATTTGGCGGGAGCTTGAATCCAGTGAGCCAAGGCTTACTTCTAGGGTTGACGCGGGGTGGAGCAGCCCGGTAGCTCGTCAGGCTCATAACCTGAAGGTCACAGGTTCAAATCCTGTCCCCGCAACCAAATACGAAAACGGCCCGCCTTGTGCGGGCCGTTTTCGTATTGCTGGGCGATTGTTTCGATCCCCGTCAGGCCTCGCACGAAGCCGACACCCGGGACACCGAGACAGATCCTGCCCCCCCACCAAATTCCTTGCAATGCAAGCATCAAACCCCGGTAGCCTTACGGCGCTGGGGTTTTTGTTTTGGGGCGTGCTGCCAAACACCGAAGCTCGCGCGCCGGGACGGAGTTCCACGTCCTTGCCGGCACCTGAATGTGCTGCATGGATGCAGCTCTAGCCGGCATCCCGGTTGGTCAAAGCGATGTGGCAGCAGCCGGAACCGTGGCCCGGCGTCCAGGTGACGTTGTCGAAGCGCACCCCGGTGGCCTCGAACAGGCCGCGGTCGAAGGCGCCGGCGATGCGGCAGAGCGTGGCGAGCTTCTCGTCGCCGACGCCGGCTTCGACCCAGGCGTCCTTCAGCGGACAGCGCTTGACCTTGAAGGCGATGCGGCCTTGGCTGCGTTCGACGTCGGTCGGATACATGCGGCCGCCATCCGGGCTGACGGCCAGGAACGCCTCGCCGATCGCCGGTGCGTCGTTCGGGCCGAAATCGGCGAAGGCCGCCGCCGCAACCTCCTTGCCGCGTTGTTCGATGGTACGGATCATGATCGCCTCGGCTTTTTCCGCGCCAAGTTCCGCAGTCAGCTCATCGAGGAGCAGACGATAAAGATCGGCGCGGTTGCGGAAGGCGGAATCGAGTTCGCGCGACAGTTTTTCGGCTCGGGCTTCGGCGTCGGTCATGAGGCGTCCTGTTCGATCCTTGGCAGTCTTGGCGCTGCCGCCACAAGCGCCTTGCCGATTGCAGATTGCGGCGCGTCGATGACGTCGCGGGCGTCGCCGCTCTCGGCAATGCGCCCAGCGTCCAGAATGGCGACGCGGTGAGCGATGGCACGGACGACGCCGAGATCGTGCGAAATGAACAGATAGGCGATGCGCTCCTCGCGTTGAAGGTCGAGCAGCAGCCGCAGGATCTGCGCGCGCACCGACACGTCGAGCGCCGACACCGCCTCGTCGAGCACGACCAGCGACGGTTTTGTGGCGATGGCGCGGGCGATTGCGACGCGTTGACGTTGGCCGCCGGAAATTTCGTGAATGGCGCGGCCGGCGAGACCTGGGCTGAGGCCGACGCGCTCCAGCAGAGCGGCAATGCGGCGCGGGCGTTCGGCTCGCGAGGCGATATGGTGGATGCGCAAGGGATCGTCGAGCACGCGCGCCACCGTGGCGCGCGGGTTGAAGGCGGCGAGCGGATCCTGAAACACCATCTGCAGACGGGCGCGCCGGTCGCGCAAGGCAGCGCCGTTCAGTGACAGGAACTCGCTGCCTTCAAATTCGATATTGCCGGCGTCGGGTTCGATGAGCCGCAGCATCAGCCGAGCTATCGTCGACTTGCCGCTGCCGGAAGGTCCTGCCAGCGCCAGCGTCTCGCCAGGTTCGATGTGGAAGGAAACATCGTCGACCGCGGCGATGATCTTGCCGCCGCGACGGTATCGTTTGGTCAGGCCGGAAACGGCGAGCAGCGGACCGCTCATGTTCCGGTCTGCCGCAGCAGCGGCTCGACGTCGAGGCCGAGATGAGCTTCGAGCAGCGCCCTTGTGTAGGCGTGACGCGGCGCACTGACGACCTGCGCCGTCGAACCGAACTCGACCAGTTCGCCATGCCGGAACACGGCGATGCTCTCTGCAAGCTCGGCGGCCAGCGCGATGTCGTGGCTGATGAACAGCAGCGCCATACCGTCCTCGGCCACCAATTGCCGAATTAGCGCGACGATCTCGGCCTGCACGATGGTGTCCAGCGCGCTGGTCGCCTCGTCGGCGATTAGCAGTTTCGGGCTGGCCGCGATCGCTGCGGCGATGGCCACGCGCTGCTTCTGACCGCCGGATAGCTGGTGCGGGTAGGCGCGCATGGCGGCATCGGGAACGGGCAGACGGACGCGTTCGAGCAGGTCCCTGGCCCTGGTATAGGCGTCTCGCCAGGCAAGGCCGAGATGGGCGTGCGCGACTTCTGCGATCTGTTTGCCGACCGTCATCACCGGATCGATGCTGGCCGAGGGGTCCTGGAAGACGAAGCCGATGTCGCGACCACCGAGGGGGAGGCTATTGCGAAAAAGGAAAGATTGGCGATCCTTGGCGCCCCGGGATGGCGATGGGGGCACCCAATCGATGCGGCCCTCTATCCTGGATGAGGCCGGCAGCAGCCCGGCAATCGCAAGCGCCAGCGTGCTCTTGCCCGAACCGCTCTCGCCGATGATGGCAAAGCGCTCGCCAGTCGCGACGTCAAGGCTGATATGTTTCAGCGCCGCGACCTCAGCGCCGTCGCGGCGATAAGTCACCGACAAATCACCGATCGAAAGCAGCGCCGTCACGACAGGCTCCTCCTCACCGCCGTCGTCTCGACGACGCCTTCGCCGGTGAGATACACACCGAGCACGGTCAGCACGAGCGCTACGCCCGGAATGATCGACAAAAAGGGCGCGGTGCGCAGCACAGCGCGGCCCTCGGCGATCATGCCGCCCCAGGTTACGCGGTTGGGGTCGCCAAGGCCGAGGAAGGACAATGCCGCTTCGGTGAGAATCGCCGCGGCGACGATCACCGACGACAATGCCAGTACCGGCGGCAATGCGTTGGGCAGCACTTCGCGAAAGGCGATCTCCAGCGGATGCATGCCGATGACGCGGGCGCCGGCAACAAAATCGCGCTCGCGGATCGACAGCACTTCGGCCCGCGCCACGCGTGCCGGTCCTGTCCAGGCGCCAAGCGCTATCGCCACGACGACGACGCCGAGCGATGGCCCGACGATGCTGACGAAAGCCAAAGCTAGCAGGAAGGCCGGCACGGTCTGGAAAGCGTCGGTGATGCGCATCAGCACTTCGTCGACGAGGCCGCCGGCAAAGCCGGCCAACGTGCCGATCACGGCGCCGACGGCAAGGGCGGCGGCTGCTGCTGCCAGCCCGACCGCCAGGGAGGTACGGGCGCCATGGAAAAGCTCGGCAAGCACGTCGCGGCCCAGGCGGTCGGTGCCCAGTGGCAGCGACCAGTCCTTGAATGGCGGCAGCAATGCCGGCCCGGCAATCGCCTGCGGATCGCCGGGAAAGAACAAAGGTGCGGCAAGCGCCACGGCAAACAGTGCCGCCAGGAAGACCGCGCCGGCGATCGCTTCCGGCGTGCGAAGAAAGCGGCGAAGCGGGCTCACGCACCGGCCTCACTGGCGCCGACGCGCGGATCGAGGAAGGCGTAAGCGATGTCGACGAGAAGGTTGACGATGACGACCAGAACGGCGCTGACGAGAATGATGCCGAGCAGCAACGGCGTGTCGCGCGCGGCCACCGCTTCCTGCGCCAGCCGGCCAAGGCCGGGCACGGAAAAGACGCTTTCGATGACGACGCTGCCGCCCAGCATTTGCGCGGACTGCAGGCCAAGCATGGTGACCAGCGGCAACAATGCGTTGCGGGCGACGTGGGCGAGCACGATGCGCTGGCGGGAAAGTCCCCTGGCGCGGGCGGCGAGGACAAAATCCTGTCGCCAGACTTCGGCCATGCCGGCGCGCATCATGCGCAGGTAAAGCGCGAGATAGATGAAGCCGAGCGCGGACACCGGCAGGACGAGATGGCGGGCGATGTCGGCGGCGCGATCGAGGCCGGTCTTGCCCGAGGCGATGCTCTCGATGCCGCCGATCGGAAACCAGCGCAGGTCGACGGCGAAGACGATGATCAGCACCAGCCCGAGCCAGAATCCCGGTACGGCATAGAGCGCCAGCGAGCCGATGGACAGGAAGCGATCACGGAAGCTGCCGGGTCTGGCGCCGGCATAGATGCCGAGCGCCGAGCCGAGGCCGAAGGAGAGCGCGGTGGCGCTGCCCATCAACAGCAGCGTGGTAGGCAGGCGCTCGAGGATGACGTCGCGGATCGGCCGCGAGAAGGTGACCGACTGGCCAAGGTCGAGATGCAGCAGCGCCCAGAGATAGTTGGCCAGCCGCGTCAGCTCCAATTGGTCGAGACCCCAGCGGTGACGCAACAGCTCGATCATGCCGGCGTCGCCGCCGGTCGAGACGATATAGGCATCGACCGCGTCGCCGGGCGCTGCTTCGAGCAAAAGGAAGGTGCCGACGACGACGATCAGCAGCACGAAGATGCTGCCAACGAGACGGCGGCGAAGAAGGATGAGGGCGCGGGTCATGGCGCAGCACTGACAGGAGAGCCAAGTCTTCGGCGCTGCGTTCGGCACCCCCCTCGTGGGAGAGATGTCCGGCAGGACAGAGGGGGGCGCGAAGGAACTCTCATAGCCGAAGCTGAGCACCCACATAGGCGATGTGCAAGCCTTGAGCCGACCTGCCTAAGCCTCCAGCCAAGTGTCCGCCCAGTTCGATACCGCCCAGCGCGGGTTGTTGGCGATGTTCTTGACCGTGTCGCGGGCGACGCTGATGAAACTCCATTCGGCGACGTTGATGAGCGGCAGGTCGGCGGCAACTTTTCTCTGGAACTCCTTGTAGAGTTCGGTGCGGGCGGCGGTGTCGAGCGTCTCCGATGCCTTGGCGATCAGGGCATCGAGTTCGGCGTTCTTGTAGCCGCCCTGGTTGGAGAAGGGCACGCCGTCGGGAATGCCGCTCTGCACCAGGATGGTGGTCGAGATCGCCGGATCGCCGCGAAACACCGGCGGCCCGACCGCAAGGTCGAAGGCGTGGTCGGTGTAGACCGCCTTGATGTGCGCGGCCGAGTCGTTGTTGACCAGCTGGGCGTCGATGCCGATGGCGGCGAGCGCCTGGCGCAGATAGTCGCCGAACTGCTTGGTCTCGTTGAAGTAGGGCGCCGGCAGCAGTTTCAGCGAAAAGCGCTTGCCGTCATCGCCTCGGCTGTAGCCGGCCTCGTCAAGCAAGGCATTGGCCTTGGCAACGTCGAAATCATAGGTCGGCACGTCGGCGGTGTAGAATTGCGGGTCGTTTTTCGGCACCGGGCCGGTGGCGGTTGCGGCATAGCCGAGAAATACCGTCTTGACGACGAAATCCTTGTTGATGGCGTGAGCGATCGCCTGGCGCACTTTCAGGTCGGCCAGCTCCTTGCGGCGATGGTTGATCTCGACGATCAGTTGGTAGGTCAGCGCTTCGTAGCCTTTGGTGATAACCTTGAGGCCAGGCACCTTGGAGATGCGGTCGAGATCGGCCAACGGCACGGCGGAAAAGGCGGCGAGCTGGATTTCCTCCGCTTCGAGCGCGCTTGCGGCGGAGGTGCGGTCGGGCAGCACCTGATAGATGATCTCGTCGAGATAGGGCTGGTCCTTGCCCCAATAATCGGTGTTCTTCTCCAGCCGGTAATATTCGCCGGGCTTGTATTCGGCGAATTTGAATGGGCCGGTGCCGACCGGTGCGTTGTTGGCCGGGTTGTCCTCAATCTTTCCGGTCTCATAGATGTGCTTCGGCACCACGCTGGTGAGAGCCGGCAAGGCATTGCGGATCAGCTGGAACGGTGTCGGCTTGGCGAATTTGAACACGGCGGTGGCCTCGTCCGGCGTGTCGACGGCCTCAAGATCCTTGAACACGGTGCGGCCGAGATTCTGCAGCGGTTTCCAGACCTGCAGCGCCGAGAAGGCGACGTCGGCGGAGGTAAAGGGCTTGCCGTCATGCCATTTGACGCCCTCGCGTAGCTTGAATGTCACCGACAGACCGTCGGCGTCGCCTTCCCAGCTCAGCGCCAGGCGTGGATCGAGCCCGTCCTTGCCGTCAAAGGATGCCTCGGCCAAGGTTTCCACGATCTTGCTAGAAATGAAGAAGACACCGTTCGAGGCGACGATCGCCGGATTGAGATTGCGCGGCTCGGAATCGGCGGCAACGACCAGTCGTCCGCCCTTTTTCGGCGTCTGCGCCCAGCCGATCGTCGGCATGGCCGTGGAAGCCAGCAGCAATGCCGAACCGGCCAGCATCGTGCGTCTGGAAATGGTGAACTCTGACATGATCGAACTCCGTCCTCTCCGCGACCCGGCCGGGTCCGCCGTACCCCTCGGACGCTCATAAGCGTTCCGCAACGTGATTATGGGCCTTGTCCGGGGTTTCGCCAGAGACGGAATTGGCGCATCCTCACGTGGCTTTGAAATTTCCGTCCGCTGGACCAGTTGTACAGAAACGGTTCGATGCGCGGATTCTGGCAGGACCAGACTGGAAGGCAGCAAGTGAAGGAGCTTTTGGGGCTCGTTCGCCCATTCTGGCTGGACCAGATCGGGCAAAATGATGCAGATTTAAGCATAGCCGAGGATCAGAGCCAGAAAAGCTGGCGCCGCCGAGCGGCTGGCTAAGGGATTTCAGGGAGAGAGACATGAACATTGGCCCGGGCAAGAATGCCGTCGGCAGCGTGCCGTTCGACCAGGCCAGGGTGGACGGGCTGATGGAGGAGGCCGGCATCGACGTGCTGCTCGCCACATCCAAGCACAACACGCAATATCTGCTTGGCGGCTACAAGTTCATCTTCTTCGCCGCCATGGATGCGATCGGCCACAGCCGCTATTTGCCTGTTGTCGTCTATGAGAAAGGCGGCCCGGAGCATGCCGCCTATATCGGCAACCGCATGGAGGGCGGCGAGCACCAGAACCACCCGTTCTGGACGCCGACACTGCATGCCGCCTGCTGGGGCACACTCGATGCCGCCAATCTCGCGGTCGAACATTTGCGGAAGATCGGCAAGGGCAATGCCCGCATCGGCATCGAACCGGGCTTTTTGCCGTCCGACGCTTATATGCTGATCCGCAACGCACTGCCGGACGCCAAGCTGATCGACGCGACGCATATGCTTGAGCGCATGCGGGCGATCAAAACCGAGGCGGAGCTGGAGAAGCTGCGCATCGCCTCGGAACTGATCACCGATTCCATGCTGGCGACCATTGGCTGGGCCCGCGAAGGCACGAGCAAGAGCGAGATCATCGAGCAGCTCAGGCGCGAGGAGACCAATCGCGGCGCGCATTTCGAATATTGCCTGTTGACGCTAGGCTCCAGCCACAACCGCGCCGCGTCGCCGCAGGCGTGGAAGAAGGGCGAGGTGATGTCGATCGATTCCGGCGGCAACTACCACGGCTATATCGGCGACCTCTGCCGCATGGGCATTCTGGGCGAGCCGGACGCTGAACTCGAGGATCTGCTGGCCGAGGTCGAGGCGGTGCAGCAGGCGGCCTTCTCCAAAGTCGAGGCGGGCACGCTGGGCGGTGACATGATTTCTCATGCCGAAGGCGTGCTGAAGAAATCCAAGGTTGCGCCCTATACCGATTTCTTCGCGCACGGCATGGGGCTGATCACGCATGAAGCGCCGTTCCTGATGACCAACCATCCGGTGACGTATGAAGGCACCTATGCCGAAAAGCCGCTGGAGAAGAACATGGTGCTCTCGGTCGAGACGACCATGCTCCACCCGACACGCGGCTTCATCAAGCTCGAGGATACGGTGGCGGTCACCGATGCCGGCTATGTCATGTTCGGCGACCGGGGCAGGGGCTGGAACAGGGGCGGGGCTTAGGCGCCTTCTATCTCACTTCCCGCCTGGCGGCAGCAGCGTGAAATCCGGCAAATCCCGCAGTGCCAGTTCCGGCCCGGCCGGCGAATAGACGACGAAGAGCTGCATTGGCCCGTCGCCGGTGTTGAGCGTCGAGTGGAAGCGGCTTTCCGGCACATAGATGGTGCAGCCGGGGCCGACCTTCTCGACGACCGGGTTGCCCTTCTCGTCCTCGACCATCTGCTCGCCATTGCCTGAGATGACGAAGATGATCTCCTCGGCACCCGGATGGTTATGACGCGTATGGCCCTTGCCCGACGGCAGGTCGACGACACCACCGGAAAAGCGCGTCGCGCCGTTCACTTCGGGAGCGATCGTCAGCGACAGCTTGCCCCAGTCGAAGCCGAAGGCGCTGACGTCCTTCGGGTATACGAACACCTTGCTGTTGTCCGTCATCGTCTCATCCCTTGTTTTTCTTGCTGTTTTTTTGTGCCGCGCCGAACGTGACGGCCTTGAAATCCGCCGTCTGTCTCGCGATCGAGGCTTCCGCCGGCAGCCGTTCCATCGAACTGGCGCCGTAGAAACCATGCAGGCTCTTGCAACGCTCAAGAATATATTTGGCGTCGTCCGGCATCGAGATCGGTCCGCCGTGGCAAAGCAGGATGATATCCTCGCGCACTGAGCGTGCCGCTTCGGCGATGGCGTCGATTTCCCTCACACAGTCGTCCAGCGATTTGGCCGAGGTTGCCCCGATCGAGCCGCCGGTGGTCACCCCCATATGGGCGACAACGATGTCGGCGCCGGCTTTTGTCATGGCGCGCGCCTCGTCTGGATTGAAGACATAAGGCGTGGTCAACAGGTCAAGCTTGTGTGCCTCGGCGATCATGTCGACCTCGAGCCCGAACCCCATGCCGGTTTCCTCAAAACTCTGCCGCATCTGGCCGTCGAACAAGCCGATTGTCGGAAAGTTCTGCACACCGGAAAAGCCCATCGTCTTCAGCTCGGCCAGCAGCAGCGGCATGATGACGAAGGGATCGGTGCCGTTGACGCCGGCCAGCACCGGCGTCTTCTTCACCACCGGCAGCACTTCGTAGGCCATTTCCTTGACGATCTCGTTGGCATTGCCATAAGCGAGCAGGCCGGCGGCCGAGCCGCGCCCGGCCATGCGGTAGCGGCCGGAATTGTAGATGATGATCAGGTCGATGCCGCCGGCTTCTTCGGCCTTGGCCGAGAGGCCGGTGCCGGCGCCGCCGCCGACGATTGGCACGCCGTCGCCGATCATCTTGCGGAATTTTTCCAGGATTTTCTTGCGCGGTATGGCGGGCATGTCTTGGTGTCTCACTGTCTGGCGATGTCGAGGAAGGCCGTTGTCGCAGCCCAGGCGAATTCCGGGTCGTTGATGTGCAGCGGCAGGCGCAGCACGCGGCGCTTCTTGTCGGGTTTGATCGTGCGCTCGATCGCCTCGAACAGCACCGCATCGGCTTCAGGATCGAAGAAGGCGCCGCCTTCGATGTCGAGCGCCGACACGCCTTTCTCCGGAATGAGGAAACGAACCGGACCCTCGCAGAGGCTCAGCCTTGTGCCGATCCATTCGCCGATCGTGCGGCTTTCGTCGGCGGTGGTGCGCATCAGCGTGACGTTTGGATTGTGCTCGTAGAACAGCCGCCTGCGATAGCGTTCCGGAATTGTCGGCGGCGCCCAGAAATTGACCATGTCGAGCGCGCCGACCGAGCCGACATAGGGCAGCCTGTTGCGGGCGATGGCGCCAAAGCGATCGTCGGTCGCCGGCAGCACGCCGCCCAACAGAAAGTCGCAGACTTCCGTCGTGGTGATGTCGATGACGCCGGACAACAGGCCGCTATCGGCAAGCTTCTCCATGGCGCGGCCGCCGGTGCCGGTGGCGTGAAAGACCATGCAGTCATAGGTCGAACGAAGCTCATCGGCGATCGCCGTCACGCATGGCGTGGTGACGCCGAACATGGTGAGGCCGAGCGAAGGTCTGCCGTCAGGCGGCGGGGCCGGCTTCGCCGCCATGCCTGATATCGCCTGGGCGGCATTGTGCAGCACGACACGGGAAAGCCGGTTGAGGCCGGCCATGTCGGTCACCGACGGCATCATGACGATGTCGGAGACGTCGACATAGGGCGCGGTGTCGCCGGAAGCCAAAGTCGAAACCATGATCTTGGGCAGGCCGAGCGGCAGCGTTCGCATGCCTGCGGTGATGATCGAGGTGCCGCCACCGCCGCCAATGCCGATAATCGCGGCAATATCGCTGCGCGACTGGACAAACCGCGCGAAGGCGGTGGCCATTGCCGCCACCGATGTGCCGCGGTCGTCGATGCCGAGCACGGCATTGCGGCCACCGGGATGATGGCTGGCGACCTCGTCTGCCGAAACATCGACCGGCACGGTCGCCTCGCGTGTTCCGATGTCGACACGGGCAATCGATGCGCCGGTTGCGGCGACCGCATCGGCCAGAAAAGCGAGCTCCTCGCCCTTGGTGTCGGCGGTGCCCACCACATAGATGCGCTTCATCGCGTTTCCCCGGTCTTGGGCGTGCTCGGCGCTGCCGCCCCGTTGCCCGGCCGTTCGACGGCGCGAAGGGCCATTGCAATTTTTTGAGACGCGCGTATCGTATTGACATGGATGTCTCACGTCAACAAGCGACTGTGAACGACGATGCCGGCCAAGGGGCGAACCCGCGGGCCGAGCGCGGGCCCCGCGCCCGCACCAGGCGGCTGATGCTGGAGACGGCGACAAGGTTGATGCAGGCGGGCGCCACGCCGTCGGTCAGCGAGGTCGCGGAAGCAGCGGAAGTCTCCCGCGCCACCGCTTATCGGTATTTTCCGAGCCAGGCGGCGCTGGTGCAGGCGGTGGTCGACGAAGGGCTTGGGCCGATCCTCACCTGGCGATCGAACTCTACCGATCCCGAGCGCCGGATAGCCGAGCTGTTCGAAACCGCCATGCCGCGCATCGAGGCCTTCGAGGCGACGTTCAAGGCGGCGCTGAAACTGTCGCTCGACCAGTGGGCGCAGCGACAGGCAGGCACGCTGGGCGGTGAGCCGACCTTCACGCGCGGCCATCGCGTCGAGCTTTTGAAGGATGCGATCGCGCCGCTCAAGGGCCGGTTGCCGCCGCGCGAATTCAAGCGGCTCGCGCAAGCGCTGTCGCTGATCTTCGGCGTTGAGATGCTGATCGTATTGAAGGATATATGGGGATTGGATAGCCGCAGGATGATGTCGGTCGCGCAATGGGCAGCCAGCGCGCTGGTACGCGCGGCGGTGACGGAATCGATGATTGAAGGAGATGGGATCGCACCCGGCGACGGCCGCTAGATGACGCCAATCTGGTTCGACCAGATTTGCACCCTGCATACCCATACTATTGGCGATGCAGCGGTCCAGGCAAGGCCCTTGTATATCAAATAGTAGGAAAATTCAGGGAAAACAGGGAGATACTGCGGAAACCGACTTGCCAGCCTGCCCGCCATCGGCCAAGAAAGGGCTTGACGTGCCTCTGAAATTGGTAATACCAGATTAGAATAAATAAAGCGGATCAAAGGTGAAGGCTGAGATCCGTTTCGGTCGAGCGAGGAGGCTCACAAACCGGAACGGTGCCGTCACGGGAGGACTACCAGGGCCGGCCTCGCTGCCGGTTCTCATGAACGGTAGAATGCGCACAAGGGAGGAAATCATTATGCGCAAGACAATGACCAGCGTGCTTGCTGGTATCGGCTTAGTGCTCGCCTGCGGAACGTCCGTCTACGCGCAGGAAAAGGAACTCACCATATTCTGGGCGGAATGGGATCCGGCCAATTACTTGCAGGAACTCGGCAACGAGTACGAGAAGGAAACCGGCGTCAAGATCACAGTGGAAACCACACCGTGGCCCGACTTCCAGACCAAGGCCTTCACCGAGTTCAACGCCCATGGCGACGCCTATGATATGGTCGTCGGCGACTCGCAATGGCTCGGCGCCGGCTCGACCGGTGGCCACTATGTCGACCTGACCGACTTCTTCAACAAGCACAAGGTCGGCGAAGTGATGGCGCCGGCGACGGTGAAATACTATGCCGAATATCCGGGCGGCAGCAGCAAGTACTGGGCCATTCCGCTCGAAGGCGATGCGGTGGGCTGGTCCTACCGCAAGGACTGGTTCGAAGACCCCAAGGAAAAGGAAGCCTTCAAGGCCAAGTATGGCTACGATCTCGACGTGCCGAAGGATTTCAAGGCGCTGCGCGACATCGCCGAATTCTTCTACCGGCCGGATCAGAAGCGATACGGCATCGCCATCTACACCGACAATTCCTATGACGCGATGGCGATGGGTTTTGAGAACGCGCTGTTCTCCTTTGGCGGCGAGCTGGGTGACTATAAGACCTACAAGGTCGATGGCTTCATCAACTCCGACAAGGCGATCGCGGCGCTCGACGCCTACAAGGAACTCTACAAGTTCACGCCTCCGGGCTGGGCCAAGTCGTTCTTCGTCGAGGACAACCAGGCGATCACTGAAAACCTGGCCGCCATGAGCATGAACTACTTCGCGTTCTTTCCCTCGTTGATCAACGAGGCGTCGAACCCGAACGCCAAGAACACCGGCTTCTTCGCCAATCCTGCCGGACCTGGCGGCGACCAGTTCGCCGCACTCGGCGGTCAGGGCATCTCCATCGTTTCCTACTCGCAGAAGCAGGAAGAGGCGACGAAGTTCCTTGAATGGTTCATCAAGGACGAGACCCAGAAGAAATGGGCAGCGCTCGGCGGCTACACCTGCAGTGCCGCCGTGCTCAAGTCGCCCGAATTCCAGAACGCCACGCCGTACAACAAGGCGTTCTACGAGACCATGTTCAAGGTCAAGGACTTCTGGGCGGTTCCGGAATATGCCGAACTGCTGCAGCAGCTCAACCAGCGCGTTTACCCCTACATGATCGGCGGCGAAGGCACCGCCAAGGAGACGCTGGACGCACTGGCAGCCGACTGGAACGCGACCTTCAAGAAATACGGCCGCGGCCAATAAGTATGAAGTTTCACGGAGGGGGCGTTCGTGCCTCCTCCGTTTCTTTTTCTGATTTTTGAACCGGGAGCAGGGTCTTGGCGACCACGATGATCACCACGCTGGACAGGTCCTCGCGGGCCGCCGCTCGCGGTCTCAGCGACATTTCGATCCGCAATCTCTTCATCATCCCGACGATCCTGTTTCTGATCGTCTTCAACATCTTCCCGCTGATCTATTCGCTGGGCTATTCGTTCACCGATTTCCGCGCCTCGACCAGCGCGGCGGCGAATTTCGTCGGGCTGCAAAACTATCGCGACCTGCTCGGCGATCCCTATGTCTGGTCCAACTTCGCCATCACCGCGAAATACGTCATCATCTCAGTCGCCGGCCAGCTGCTCGTCGGCTTCGGCGTGGCCATGCTGCTCAACCGCGACATTCCGCTCAAGGGCCTGCTGACGACGCTCCTGTTGTTGCCGATGATGCTGTCGATGGCCGTCGTCGGCCTGTTCTGGAAGCTGCTCTACGATCCGTCCTTCGGCATCATCAATTATGCGCTCGGCCTCGGCACCTTCGAGTGGCTGTCGGATCCGAAAATGGCGCTCTATGCGGTCGCGCTGACCGACATCTGGATGTGGTCGCCCTTCGTCATGCTGTTGTCGCTGGCCGGCCTGTCGGCCGTGCCCAAGCATCTCTACGAGGCAGCCGCGATCGACAGGGCCGGGCCGTTCTACACCTTCTTCCGCATCACGCTGCCGCTGGTGGCGCCGATCCTGATGATCGCGGTCATCTTCCGCACCATGGAGGCATTCAAGACCTTCGATCTCGCCTACATCCTGACCAGCCAGCCGACGGCCGAACTGATCTCGATCCGGCTCTATAAGATGGCATTCCAAGAATGGCAGACCGGGCGCTCCTGCGCACTCGCCTACATCGTGCTGATCATGGTGCTGGCTATCACCAATATCTATGTCAAATACCTCAACAAGGTGAAGGAGCGCTGAGATGGCTGCCGTGCGCACCTCCTCCGAAATCGGCTTCAATCGCGTTGCAATCGTCGCCGTCCTGTTGGTGACGATCATCTTCCTGGCGCCGATCTACTGGATTGCCTCGACGGCGTTCAAGCCGCGCAATCTCGCCACTACCATCCCGCCGACGGTCGTCTTCCAGCCGGAAATATCGCCCTTCGTCAAGCTGTTCACCAAGCGCTCGCAGCTACGCAACCCAGCGTCGCCGGAGGAGTATGCAGCCGCTCCCTGGTGGGAGCGCGTCGTCTTCGACGGCGGCGAAAAGATCGTGCGTGACGGCAAGGGCCAGGTGCAGTGGTCCGGCTATCCGAGCCGCTTCATGAACTCGTTGATCGTGGCCATAACCTCGACCATCCTGGCGGTCGGCATGGGCACCTTCACCGCCTACGGCTTCTCGCGCTTTAGGGTGAAGGGAGAGGCGGATCTGCTCTTCTTCATCCTGTCGACGCGCATGCTGCCGCCGGTGGTCGTCGCCATCCCCATGTTCCTGATGTACCGGGCGGTCGGCCTCAACGATTCCCACCTCGGCCTGATCATCCTCTACACCGCTTTCAACCTGTCCTTCTCGGTCTGGCTGATGAAAGGCTTCATGGACGAGATCCCGAAGGAATATGAGGAGGCGGCCCTGGTCGACGGCTACACGCGCATGGAAGCCTTCTTCAAGATCGTGCTGCCGGAGGCCGCCACCGGCATCGCCGCCACCGCCGTCTTCTGCTTTATCACGGCGTGGAACGAATATGCCTTCGCACTGATCATGACCAGCCGCCGTGCCCAGACAGCACCGCCCTTCATCCCCAGCCAGATCGGCTCCGGCCTGCCGGACTGGACGGTGATCGCTGCTGGAACCTTCCTGTTCCTGCTGCCGGTCGCGATCTTCACCTTCCTGCTTCGCAACCACCTGTTGCGCGGCATGTCCTTCGGAGCGATCCGCAAATGAGCTTTCGCGCCATCAACCAGAAATATCTCGAACCGGGCAGCCAGGTGCTGATGGTGCTCGGCATCATCGCGCTCTGCCAGCCATGGCATATGCTGCTGCACAGCTACGGCGTGACTATCATCCTGATCGGCCTGATCGGCTTCAACATCACCTCCAAGATCGCGCCGGAGGAGAAGGCCGGCACCGGGCAAGGGGCAAATCCGGGGGCACAGCATTGACCCAGATCGAGCTTCGCGGCGTCCAGAAATATTTCGGCGCCGTCCAGGTCATCAAGGACCTCAACCTGAAGATCGACGACAACGAGTTCATCGTGCTGCTCGGCCAGTCGGGCTGCGGCAAGACGACGACGCTCAGGGCCGTTGCCGGACTGGAGACGATCGACGGCGGCGACATCCTCATCGACGGCAAGCCGGTCCAGCACCTCAAGGCCGCCGACCGCGACATCGCCATGGTCTTCCAATCGTTCTCGCTCTATCCGCATATGAGCGTCTACGAGAACATCGCCTTTCCACTGAGAGCGACGCGCAAGAGCAAGGCCGAGATCGATAGCGAGGTGCGCTCGGTCGCCAAGACGCTGCAGATCAGCGATCTCCTCGCCAAGAAACCGTCGGCGCTGTCGGGCGGCGACATGCAGCGCGTCGCGATCGGCCGAGCCTTGGTGCGGCGGCCGAAGGCGATGCTGATGGACGAGCCGATCGGGGCACTCGATGCCAAGCTGCGCGAGGAGATGCGGGCCGAGATCAAGCGGCTGCACATCAAGCAGGGCTCGACCAGCATCTACGTCACCCACGACCAGATCGAGGCGATGAGCCTCGCCGACCGGATCGTCATCATGCATGAGGGCGTGCTGCAGCAGGTCGGCTCGCCGGACGAGGTCTATTCGCATCCGGCGAATCTTTTCGTCGCGCAGTTTGTCGGTAGCCCTGTGATGAACGTCGCCGACGCTTCGGTGACCGAGGAAGCCTCGTCGGCCTCGGTGACGGTCGGCGATGCGGCCGCCGGCTTCGAATTCCCGCGTGCGTTGCTGTCGAAGCTCAACGGCCATGCCGGCGGCCAGCTCGCGCTCGGCATCCGGCCGGAAGGCGTTCTCGTCCGCCGCGAAGCAGCCGAAGGGTTCCTGCCGGTAGAGACGCAGATCGTCGAGCCGCTCGGGTCGTTCGACATCGTCGACCTCAAGGTCGGCTCCAAGATGCTGCGCGCGCGCACCAAGAGCGGCTTCATCGGCGGCCCCGGCGAAAGGGTCTTCGCCAGGATCGATCCGGCCCAGGCGCATTTCTTCGACACGGCGAGCGGCAAGTCGCTGGGAGTGAGACTCTGATGGCCCACATCCAGCTCAAGAACATCTCAAAGAAATTCGGCAACCACACCGCCTTGACCGGGCTCGATCTCGACATCGCCGACGGCGAGTTCTTCGTCCTGCTCGGCGAGACCGGCGCCGGCAAGACGACGACGCTGCGCATGATTGCCGGCCTGGAAAAACCGAGCGAAGGTCAGGTCTTTATCGACCGCGTCGATGTCGCCGATTGGGGCGCGGCGGAGCGCGACGTGGCCCTGGTGCTGCAGCAATATTCGCTCTATCCGCGCTATACGGTGCGCGAAAATCTCGAATTTCCGCTAAAGCCGAAGATCCGCCGGCTGCCCGACGCCGAGATCAAGGATCGTGTCGACCGCGCTGCCAGGACGCTGCGGATCGAGCATCTGCTCGATCGCAAGACCGACCGGCTTTCAGGCGGCGAGATGCAGCGCGTCTCGATCGGCCGCGCCATCGTGCGCAAGCCGAGGGTATTCCTGATGGACGAGCCGTTGTCGGCGCTCGACGCCAAATTGCGCGAGGCGCTGCGCACCGAATTGAAGAACCTGCAGATGCAGCTTGGCGCCACCTTCCTGTTCGTGACGCACGATCAGATCGAGGCGATGTCGATGGGTGACAAGGTCGGCGTGCTCAACCATGGCCGCATCGTCCAGACCGGCACGCCGTACGAGATCTACAACAATCCGCGCGACACCTACGTGGCGAGCTTCGTCGGCTCGCCGCCGATGAACCTCATCGACGGCAAGCTCGTTAACGGACGTGCGGTGATGGCACCGCTGAATTTCGAATTGCCGCTTGCGGGGGGTGCCAAGACTTCGGGGGGTGCCAAGACGGGCGTGGCGACCGACGGTCGCCCGCTCGTCTTCGGTATTCGTCCCGAGGACGTCTATCTCGAGACCGGCGCGCCGGTTGAGGCGCGGGTCCACGATGTCGAGAACCATGGCGTGGAGAAGATCCTGACGCTGCGGGTCGGCGACACCATGCTGCGCGCCACTGTGCCGGCCAGGACCGACGTGCAGATAGAGCAGCCGGTGCGCTTTGCCTGGAACCCGGAAAAGGTGGTGCTGTTCGACAAGGGCAGCGGAATAAGCCTGCGTCACGCCGGCTAAGTACAAGCCTCTTTGCCGCAGCTGGAGCGGAATGCGTTCAAATTGAACCGTGCATCCGCTCTATCTATTTGTTTTAGCCGAATTTGTGCGACGCCAAGTGATTCCATGTGGCTGCAAAAAGCTCTAGTCTCTCGTCATCCCCCCGTACGGGGGATGCGGATGCTCCGATTTGTCGAATAGGCTGATCCTTCGGTCCCAAAAAGGGCTTTGCATGCCCAAATTCGGAGGCCCAAATACGGAGGGTTGGCTATGGGAAATCTGTTCCGCAGTTTTGCGACTATCCTGCTTGTCGCGGGTATGGGATTGTCGTCCGCACATCTGAGCGAGGCGCAGGCAGCCAAGAAAGTTGTCGCCGGCGCGAAGGTGGACGCCAAGAAGATCAAAGGCCTTAACGGCACGGTCAATCTGTCCACCAGCGACTGCAAGCTGTTGTTGAGCGGCACCGTCGTCGAAGTCTCGGATGGCAGATGCGGGGCTTCCGGCAAATATTGCAAGAGCAGCGCCGGCTCGGCCTGCATCACCGAGCAATGAGCTCGGCCAGTTTTTAGCCGGCCTGGCGGATCTCCGCCTGTTCCTCGGCCCGGAAATGGCCGGGCGGCGATCCGATGACCCGCTTGAAGGCGCGGCTGAAAGAGGCGTCGGATTCGTAGCCGAGGCGCGCCGCGACGACGGAAATCTTCAGCCGGTCGCGGACCAGCCATTGCCGCGCCTGGTGCATCCGCACCTGCGTGACATACTTTGCCGGCGTCTCGCCGACGATGGTGGCGAAGCGCTCGGCAAAACCCGATCGCGACGCGCCCATCATCCTTGCCAGAGCCTCCACCGTCCAGTCGCGGTTCGGTTCCAAGTGGATCGCGGCCAGCACCCGGCCGATCTCGCGGTCCCTCACCGCCGCAATCCATCCGGAGGAGTCGCCGCAGCCGCGTTCGACCCATGAGCGGATGACGGTTGCGGCGAGCACATCGGCCAGCCGCGCCAGGATGCCGCCGGAGCCGACGCGCTCCATCGTCACCTCGCGGGCCATCGCCTCCAGCAGATGCGGGATGCCCGGCTCATAGGCTTCCAGCTCGTGCGCGCGCATCACGTCCGGCATCATGCCGAGCAATGGGTGCAAGCCATCGAGATTGAAATACATGCTGCCGAAAAACAGCAAGGTCCCTGGCCGGCAGCCCGGCACGCCGTCATTCGACATGCAATAGACATCCTTGCAGATCTCCTCGACCTCATAGCCGTGGATCGGCGCCGCCTCGATGCCCGGTTCACTCGCCAGCGTGTGGGCTGAGCCGCGCGGCAACAACACGGCGTCGCCCGCCTTGAGCTCGACCCATTCGCCGGACGGCTGCAGCAACCAGCAGCCTTTGCGGCCGATGAAATGAAACCGTGCTGCCGCCTGAGCCGGAAAATGGATGCCCCAGGGCTCCTTCATCTCGCAACGGCCGTAATCGACGCCTTCGAGACGCAATCCGCGCAATATGTCCGTCAGCGGATCGCCGGTGGTGGGGATTTTGGACGAACGGTCAAACATAATGGTGTTTCTAGCATGGAAACTCCAGACAGTCACTCCCTATGTTGCACTGCAGCCAGATGCTGCGCTGCAACCAGATCGGAGATCATTCATGACCGAACCCGCGACAGGCGTCATGGACGCCGTTCTCGACCCGTCGGAAACCGGCGAACGATCCGAGCCCGCATGGGGGGCGGTGGTCTCCCTGGCGCTCGGTGTCTTCGGCCTGGTGACTGCGGAATTTCTGCCCGCCAGCCTGCTGACGCCGCTTGCGCAGGATCTCGGCATCACCGAAGGCGCCGCCGGGCAGGCGGTAACGGCGACGGCCGTCATTGGCGCAATAGCGGCGCCGACCATGGCTATCGTCACCAAGCGGCTGGACCGCAGGCTGGTCATGTGGGCGCTGACGGTGCTGCTCGTGCTGTCAAACCTGGTGGCCGCGTTTGCATCGTCGCTTCCCGTTCTTCTGATCGCCCGCATCATGCTCGGGATCAGTCTCGGTGGCTTCTGGTCGATGTCGGCAGCCATGGCGATGCGGCTCGTTCCGATGCGGCTGATGCCGCGCGCCATGTCGATCATCCTCACTGGCGTTTCGGTGGCGACGGTCTGCGCGGCTCCGGTCGGTGCCTATGTCGGTGACATCTGGGGATGGCGGACGGCCTTCATGATCGCCGCCGTGGTCGGCGCGCTGGCGCTGCTGGTGCAGGTGGCTACCATTCCGCGATTGCCGCCTGCAGGTACAGCAGGTTTTCGTACGCTGCTGGAGGTGATGAAGCGGCCGATGATCAGGGTAGCACTGCTGGTGGTACTGCTGGTCGCCTCGGGACACTTTGCCGGCTTCACCTATGTCCGCCCGTTTCTCGAGAAGGTGCCCGCGCTGGACATCGAGACGATCTCTCTGGTGCTGCTCGCCTACGGCATCGGTGGCTTCTTCGGCAATTTTGCCGGCGGCTTCATCGCCGAACGCAGCCTCAAGGCAGCCGTCAGCCTGGCGCCTCTGCTGATCGCGTTTTCGGCACTCCTGCTGCTGGTGGTCGGGGGCTCACCCGTAGTGGCTGCAATAGCGGTGGCCAGCTGGGGCTTCGCCTTCGGCGCCGTCCCCGTCGGGCTGCAGACCTGGCTGGTGCGGGCCGCCCCCGATCAGGCGGAAAGCGCCGGCGGGCTCATGGTTATGACGTTCCAGGTCGCCATCGCGTTGGGCGCCGTCTTCGGCGGCCTGCTGGTCGACAATACCGGCGTTGCCAGCGCCTTCGCCTATTGCGGGGCGGCGACGTTGCTGGCGGCACTGGCGGCGTTCTTCCTTGGCCCGAAGCCGATCGACAATTCTGAGGCCTAAACCGAACGACCGTCGAAGTCGAAGACCGGCACGGCGGCTAGGTCCAACGCGTCGATGCAATGGATATTGATGTAGGCACTTCGCCCGCTCCCTTCGCCGACATCCTCGGCGAAGGGGTGAATGCCGCAGCTCCGGCAGAAGCGGTGGGCGATAACATGGGCGCCGAAGCTGTAGCGGCCGAGATCATCGCCCCAGGCAAGCACCCGCAGGCTCTCATGCGGCACTGCCCATAGCAGCGCACCCTTGCGCGAGCAGATCGAGCAATTGCACCGCACGGCTCCGGTCAGCTCGCCTTCGACCTCGAACGCGACCTTGCCGCAGTGGCAGCTGCCTTTGTAGAGCATCGGGCTTCCTCCTTCGGTTCGACAGGTGCAAATCCGACCGTGCCGGGTTATGTCTCCTGCGGCCAGTTGCTGGCTACCTTAAGACGTTGCAGGCGTGCGGAGTCCGACACCGAAAATGCAATCAGCCCGTGATCGCCTCGAAGCAATTCTCTCGCGGCTTGCCGCTCGCGCCGACGATGAAAGCGTGTTCGTAAAGCTCTACCCGGAAGCTGCACGGGCGGCGGCCGACGCCGCCGATGCGCGGCGAAAAGCCGGCATCACGCTCGGGCCGCTCGACGGGGCGATCGTCTCGATCAAGGATCTGTTCGATGTCGCCGGCGAGCCGACCACGGCGGGCTCGCTGCTGCTTGCCACCGCTGCGCCCACGCTGCGGGACGCCCTTGTCGTGCGGCGGTTGCGCCAAGCCGGTGCAGTCATCCTCGGCAAGACCAATATGACCGAGTTCGCCTTCACCGCGATCGGCGTCAATCCGCATTACGGCACGCCCGGCAATGCAAGTGATGCCAGCCGTATTCCGGGCGGCTCGTCCTCAGGCGCCGCGGTTTCGGTCGGCGAAGGCACCAGCGAAATCTCCATCGGTTCCGATACCGGCGGTTCGGTGCGCATTCCGGCGTCGTTGAACGGCGTCGTCGGTTTCAAACCGACGGCGCGGCGCGTGCCGCTCGCGGGTGCGTTTCCGCTGTCGGCCACACTGGACTCGATCGGTCCGCTGGCCCGCACCGTCGCCGAATGTGCGGCGGCCGACGCGGTGATGGGGGGCGAAGAACCGAGAGCACTGTCGCCGCTTCCGCTGGCCGCCCTATGCATCGGCATTCCGCACGGCGTGCTGTTCGATGATACGGAGGAAGAGGTCGCGACGGCGTTCGACCGATGCCTTCGCAAGATGGGGCTTAACGGCGCGCGGCCTGTGGAGATGTCGATCGACGACCTGCTTGCCGAGCTGCGCGCGGCAACCAAACGCGCGTCGATCGCAGCAATGGAAGGGGCGGAGATCCATGCCGAGTGGCTGGCGACAGGAGCGGCGACGCCGGTCGACCCGCGGGTAAGCGGGCCATTGTCGCGCGCCTTCGCCATGCCGGCTACGGTCTATATCAGGGCCATGCGCCACCGCACGGCGCTGGCCGCTGCGATGGACGAGCGGCTGGCGGCGGTCGACGTGTTGGCCCTCCCGACCACGCCAGTGACGGCGCCGACGATCGTGTCGATGACGGGCGACGAAGCGTTGTGCAACAGGATGGAAGGCCTTCTGCTGCGTAACACGCAGGTCGCCAACCAGTTCGATCTATCAGCCATCTCGCTGCCAATGCCGGGAATGACGCGTCCGGCCGGGCTGATGCTGGTGGCGCGCAATGGCCATGACCACCACCTGTTGCGCATCGCCGCAGGAGTCGAGGCGCTGCTTGCAAATTAAAATGGTAGCGCGTGTGTGGCGGCGTGTCAGCGCGACGAGCAGTGGCCGCGCTCGCTGTCCTTGGCGGCGCGTTCGATGCCGGTGGCGACCAGCCAAGGCAAAGTATACTGCTTGCCGTTGAATGTCCGGATGCGGTTCTCGATGAAGCCGACAACAACGACCTTGCCGGCGTAAAGCTTGTCCGAAAGATCGAGCGCCTTGTCTTGCTGCGGCAAACGATCGATGTCGATCGAAACACCCTTGACGATCTTGCCGGTGGCGAGGTCGAGCGCGCTGTTGGATGGACAGGGTGCCGCCACGCAGCGCAGGCCGTTGTCGCAGAACACGTAGCTGCCCTGTTCGTTGGCGAAGGCCTGCGCCGTTGCCATGCAGAAACCGGCGGTCAGCAGGATTTTTGCGGCGTTTCCCATGCTGGCAACGTCGCTGACGAATTCGGGAAAATTGAGGCGCTCTCAGAGATCGACAGAGAACCGTCGCCGGTAGTGCTCGACCACTTCGGGGTTGCGCAGATTGACCGGCAATCTGTTGGCCAGCACCAGCAAAGCTTCGCCCGCCGCGCCGACGCCCATGCGCATCATCGACTGCTCGGTGATCCCAGCCATATGCGGGGTGACGATGACGTTGTCGAAGCCGAAATAAGGATGGTCGGGCGGCAGCGGTTGTGTCGCAAAAACATCGAGCGCGGCGCCGCCGATGCGGCCCTTCTGCAAGGCCTCGATCAGGGCGTCGTCATCGATCACCAGCCCGCGCGAAACATTGATCAGCAGCGCATCCGGCTTCATTCGGTCAATACGCTCCCGGCTGATCAGCCCGCGCGTTTCCGGCGTCAGCGGGCAGCACAGAACGATGACGTCGCTCTGCTCGATCAGCGCGTCGATCGACAGGAAGCCGACCCTTTCCGGCGCCGGCCGCATGCTGCGCGTCGTCGCCACCACATTCAGATCGAAACCATGTGCCGCGATATGACCAACCGCCTGACCGATCGCGCCGAGGCCGACGATGCCGATTGTTTTGCCGGCAAGCTCACTGGCCACGACGGTATGTTCGCGGCCGGCCAGCCAGCCCTTCGCCCGCAGATCGCGGTCCAACACACGAAAGCGCCGAAGCAGCGCCAGTGCCGCGAACATCACATATTCGGCGACCGACCGCGCGTTCACTCCCGGCACGTTCGCCACCAGCACGCCGGCCGCATTGGCCGCTTCCATCGGCACCATGTCCAGCCCGGCGCCGTGGCGGATCGCGGCCCTGAGCTTCGTCGCGCCTTCGAAAAGCGCCGCCGGCAAGGGAGCGCGAACGATGATGACATCGGCGTCCCTTGCCTCGGCGGCCAGCGTGTGCGCGTCGAGAGCGGAAGCAACGACGAGTTCGCCGGCCCCTGTCAGCATGGAAGAGGCACGAGGGTGCAGTCTGTGTGTCGACAGGATCTTGGGCATTTCAGGCCTTTTCGAGCGCTGGGCTGTGCGGTTCCGCCTCACGCCCTTCGATCAGCCCCTTCCAGTAGCTTTCCGCGCCTTGCAGATGAGCGCTCATCAGCGCCTGGGCGAGATTGCCGTCGCGGCGCAGCAGCGCCTCATAGATCTGGATATGCTCGGCATGCGAGCGCACGCTGCGTTCGGGATCGTTGAAATAGATCGGCAGGCGCAGCTCGCCCATCATGTAGTAGACGCTGCAGACATTGTGGAAGACGCTGTTCTTGGTCGCGCGCACGATCTCGAGGTGGAACTCGCGGTCTTCCCTGGCAAGGCCTTCGCCGGCGGCGATACGCTCCTCAGAGGCCTTCAGAATCTCGCGCAGCCGCTCGAAATTCTCCTCGGTGGCGCGCGAACAGGCAAGTTCGGCGGCCTTGATCTCGTGGATCTTGCGCAACTCGACCGTCTCGTAGATCTGGACAGGATCGAGCGGCAGGCCGGCGCGGGCGAACAGCGCCATCGCCTCGACGCTCGCCTGCTTTGTATCGATGTAGATGCCGGATTTCGCCCGTCGCTCGACGATGCGCATGGCCTCGAGAATGGCCAACGCCTCGCGGATCTGGCCGCGGCTGACGCTGAAATGCTCTGCCAGTTCGCGCTCCGACGGCGTGCGGCCCGTCTCCTTGTCCGAATGGGAGAACAGATAGGCGGCGAGTTCCGCGAGAAGGTTCTTTTCTTTCATTGTCAGCCGTGTTGCGCGTGCGCCTCCAGGAACCGCTCCGAAATGGTGAATCCCAGCCCGGGTCTATCAGGGATCGCTACCATACCGTCCTTTGCTTCGACAGTCTCTTCGATCAGATCGTGGATCATGGGGTTGGCGCCGAGCGAATATTCGACGGTGAAGCTCGCCGGCGATGCGGCGCAGATATGCAGCCCGGCAAAGAAACAGGGCGCACCGGCCCAAAGATGCGGTGCAAAGCGCAGATTGAAGGCGCTGGCGATGGTACCGATCTTCATCGCCTCGCTGATGCCGCCGCAAAAGGCCGGATCCGGCTGGAAGATATCGGCGGATCTGAGCACGGCGAGGTCGCGGAAGGCATAGCGTGTCGCCTCGCTTTCGCCGGTGGCGATCGGGATCGAGCCGCAGGCGCGCACCTCGGCCATGCCAGGTTTGTCGTCGGCAATCACCGGCTCCTCGAACCAGGCGAGATCGAGGTCGCCGGCAAGATGAATGAAGCGCTTGGCTTCGGCCACCGTGTAGGTGCCGTGCGCGTCGACCATCAGGTCGACATCGGGACCGAGCGCCTGTCTTGCGGCGCGGACGCGGGCCGCGGAGACGTGCGGGGCGCCGTCCATGGCGCCTACCCGCATCTTCAGCGCCTTGAAGCCGCCCTTGGCGATGTAGGACTGCAGCTGGTCGCCGATGTCTTCCGCAGTGGCCCAGCCGCCGGAAGCGTAGGCCGGCATGCGGTCCAGCTTGCGGCCGCCGAGCAGCCGCCAGACCGGAACGCCGAGCGATTTGCCAAGAATGTCCCACAATGCGATGTCGACGGCGCTGATAGCGGCGATGCTCATGCCGCGTCGTGCCAGTTGCGGCATGGCGTGGCCGGCGCGGGCGGCGCTGTCGTGGCGGACGCCATTGTAGAGCATCTCCCAGATGACGCCGATGTCGGCCGGGTCGAGGCCGACCAGCTGTGGGCCGACCTCGTGGTTCAGCAAATGGACGAGGGCGCCGTAGCTGCCGGCGCTGCCGGCGGCATTCTTGCCTTCGCCCCAGCCGACCAGCCCGTCGTCGGTTTCGATGCGCAGGATGGCGGCGTCGAACGTCGCCACCTGACCGAAGTCGCTGCGGTGCTGCTTCGCGGCCTCGATCGGTATGCGAATCCACCAGGCTTGGACCGTCTTGATGCGCATGTTCATCCTCGGCGCGGCCGCGGTGAGGCGGAAGGGCTCATTCCAAACGGCTCGGCTACTTGATCAGCGGCAGCAGCGTTTCCGCGTTGATGCGCATCTGGTCGGTGTAGAATTTCTCCGTGAGCACGCTGGAGCCGTGGTCCTGAATGAATTTCAGCTGCTCCGGCGATATGTCGACGGGGTTGCGTTCGACCATGTCGGGATAGGGGGCGGCCGGCGTGCGGTCGACAGGAGCGACGAATTCGTTGGTCAGCGCGCCGTCATAGCCGATCTCCTTCAGCGTGCCGACGATCTTCGGCCAGTCGATCTGCCCGAGGCCGGCGGCGAAGCGGTTGTTGTCGGCGACATGGAAGTCGTAGAGGCGCTCGCCGACCTGCCGGATCGCGTCGTAGACGTTAAATTCTTCCATGTGGATGTGGTAGGCGTCGAGGCAGACGCCGCAATCGGGGCTGACCGCATCGGCCAGCGCCAGCGCCTGGGCGCCGCGGTTGAACAGGTAGGTCTCGAAGCGGTTGAGCGGCTCGACCGCAATCTTGACGCCGACCTTCTTGGCGTGGGTGAAGCATTCCCGGGTGGCGTCTACCACCCATTTCCATTCCTCTTCCTCGGTGCCGTCCGGCACGACCTTGCCGACGGTGGCGGGAACCAGCGTGATGATCTCGCCGTCGAGCTCGCTGACCATAGTCAGCACGTCCTTGACGTATTGCACCGAGCGCTCGCGCTGGCCCTGGTCCTTGGCGGCGAGATTGCGCTCGCCCAGCATCAGCGTCACCGCTCCCCAGCAGCGGATGCCGTGCTCCTTCAATAGCGCGCGCGTTTCCTTGGGCTTGTACTGTTCGGGTTCGCCGGAAATCTCGATCGACTCATAGCCGAATTTCTTGATGCGTTTGAGCGTCGTTTCCAACGGCTCCGCCCGCATCCAATTGTGCGTCGAAAGATGCATGGTCTATCCTTCCCAGAATTCGCCTGTACCAGTTCGCCTGCAACGCGCTCTGCCGGAGCCCATCGCATGATTCCTCCCCAAGGCGTCCCAGCTTTTTTGCAAACTGGTTCGACCAATTGGGCCTGATGGGAGGTCTACAGCAATTTCATCTGGACGGCAAGAAGTGCTGCCATGACGCGCTGTTTCTCGTCTACACCATTGATTACGTTGGAATATGTGGCGCAACTCGGCATGGTTGCAAAGCTCCGGTGGCGCGTCAAATGGCTTGACCAGATTTCGACATTTGGTAATACCAGAATGGCGGTACGAAGCGCACAGTGCAAAGAGACCAAAGAGGCTGGCCCTGTTTTCAATCGGCGCTATGCTTGGTCGTGAAACATAGGGAGATGCCGATGCCGACGACGATGAAGGGCCCTGGTCTGTTCCTGGCGCAGTTTGCGGGCGATGCCGCGCCGTTCAATTCGCTGGGCTCGATCACCAAATGGGCAGCCGGGCTGGGCTACAAGGGCGTACAGATCCCGACCTGGGATGCACGACTGTTCGATCTCGAGAAGGCGGCGTCCTCCAAGGCCTATTGCGACGAGGTGAAGGGCGTCTGCGCCGACGCCGGCGTCGAGATCACCGAACTGTCGACGCATCTGCAGGGGCAGCTGGTGGCGGTGCATCCGGCCTATGACGCGCAGTTCGACGGCTTCGCGCCACCTGCGGTGCACAACAATCCGAAAGCCAGGCAGCAATGGGCGGTCGAGCAGATGAAGTTCGGCGCCAAGGCGTCGAACAATCTCGGGCTCAAGGCGTCGGTGTCGTTTTGTGGTGCCCTGGCTTTCCCTTATCTCTACCCGTGGCCGCAGCGGCCGGCGGGGTTGATCGAGGAAGCATTTGCCGAACTCGGCAAGCGCTGGAAGCCGATCCTCGACGTCTATGACGAGAACGGCGTCGATGTCGGCTACGAGATCCATCCGGGCGAGGACGTGTTCGACGGCGCGACTTTCGAGATGTTCCTCGATGCGGTCGGCGGCCACAAACGCTGCAACATCAACTACGACCCGTCGCACTTCCTGTTGCAGCAGCTCGATTATCTCGAATTCATCGACATCTACCACGAGCGGATCAAGGCATTCCACGTCAAGGACGCCGAGTTCAACCCGACCGGGCGGCAAGGCGTCTATTCCGGCTACCAGAGCTGGACCAACCGCGCCGGGCGCTTCCGCTCGCTCGGCGACGGGCAGGTGGATTTCGGCGGCATCTTCTCCAAGCTCACCCAATACAACTATGATTCATGGGCGGTGCTGGAATGGGAATGCTGCCTCAAGCACCCCGAGGATGGTGCTGCGGAAGGGGCCCCCTTCATCCAGCATCACATCATCAGGGTGACGGAAAAGGCATTCGACGATTTCGCCGGCGGCACGACCGACAAAAAGGTGCTGCGCGGCATGATGGGTATTTAGCGCTGCTTCCCTTCCCCTTGAGGGGAGGGTGGCCCGCAGGGCGGGGTGGGGTCGGTTCATGCCGAACTCTGCCTTTACGACCCCACCCCGACGCTACGCGTCGACCCGCCCCGCAAGGGGGAGGGTAACGAACAACGAGGGAGAAAATCATGGTTGGCGCATCGAAGGCGGAAACGGGGGGCGGTCCGATCCGCTACGGCATGGTCGGCGGCGGACAAGGCGCCTTCATCGGTGCGGTGCACCGCATCGCGGCGCGTATGGACAACGAGTTCGTGCTGGTTGCCGGTGCCCTGTCGTCGGATCCGGAGCGCGCCAAGGCCTCTGCGGCCGAGCTCGGGCTCGATCCGGCACGCAGCTACGGCTCCTATGCCGAGATGGCCAAGGCAGAGGCCAAGCGGCCGGACGGCATCGAGGTGGTGGCCATCGTCACGCCGAACAATGTGCACGTGCCGGCCGCCAAGGCTTTTCTCGAGGCCGGCATCCACGTCATCTGCGACAAGCCGCTGGCGACGACGCTGGCCGAGGCGAACAAGCTGGCGGCGCTGGTCGAAAAGACCGGCAAGGTGTTCGTGCTGACGCATAACTACACCGCCTATCCGATGGTACGGCAGGCACGCGAGATGGTGGCCAAGGGACAGCTCGGCGATATCCGCATCGTGCAGTCGGAATATCCGCAGGATTGGCTGACCGAAGACCTGGCCGCCACCGGCCAGAAGCAGGCGGCGTGGCGCTCAGACCCCAAGCAGGCCGGCGCCGGCGGTGCGCTGGGCGACATTGGCACGCATGCCTATAACCTCGCCCGTTTCGTCTCCGGGCTGGAGCTCGATTCACTGTCGGCCGATCTCGACGCCTTCGTGCCGGGGCGGCTGCTCGACGACAACATCAACGTGCTGCTGCGCTTCAAGCCGGTCGGCAAGTCGCACCCGGCCAAGGGCATGATCTGGGCAAGCCAGGTGGCGCCCGGCCACGAGAACGGGCTGAAATTGCGTATCTACGGATCGAAGGGCGGGCTTGAATGGGTGCAAGCCGACCCGAACTATCTCTGGTACACGCCGTTCGGCCAGCCAAAGCAATTGATCACCCGAAATGGCGCCGGCGCACTTCCCGTCGCCGGGCGCGTCAGCCGCGTTCCGCCAGGCCATCCGGAAGGCTATCTCGAAGGCTTCGCCAACATCTACCAGGAGGCCGCGCGGGCGATTCGTGCAGCACGTAGAGAGGGCGGCAAGCCGGCTAAGGATGTCGTCTTCCCGACCGTACAGGACGGCGTCGAAGGCATGGCCTTCATCGAGGCCTGCGTGAAGTCGTCCACGAAGAATGGGGCGTGGACGAAGCTCTGAAGGGATGGTGATATTCAGATGAGGCCGGCCTCATCTGAATCTCACCACTCCTCGGGTGATCGAGCGAATGATGGGAGAGGGGCGTCGATGAAAATCGGCATGTGCATGCTGTTGTGGACGACCAGTGTCTTGAAAAAACACGAGCCGCTGCTCAGGGACATCAAGGCGACCGGGTTCAACGGCGTCGAGATACCGGTCTTTGCCGGCACGCCGGACGACTACAAGAAGCTCGGTGAGCTGCTCGACCGCATCGGGCTGGAACGCACCGCGGTCTCGGCGATGGGCGATCCGGCGATGAACCTGATCTCGCCGGATGCCTCGACGCGCAAGGCCGGTATCGACTACATGAAATGGGCGATCGATTGCGCTCAAGCGCTTGGCGCGGACACCTTGAGCGGCCCGTTGCATTCGACGCTCGGGGCCTTCTCCGGCAGCGGGCCGACAGCGGCTGAGAAAAAGCGCTCGGTCGCCTCGCAACGTGCCATCGGCGACCATGCCGGCAACAAGAACATTACCATCGGACTGGAGGCGCTCAACCGTTTCGAATGCTATCTGCTCAACACGATGGACGACCTGTCGGAGCATATCGACGCGATCAACCGGCCGCACGTCAAGGCGATGTACGACACCTTCCATGCCAATATCGAAGAGGCCGATCCGATCGGCGCCTATACGCGCAATCGCAAAAACGTCGTCCATATCCACATTTCGGAGAACGATCGCGGCGTGCCGGGCCGCGGCCACGTCCCCTGGAAGGAGACGTTCTCCGCTATCCGCAAGAGCGGCTATGACGATTGGCTGACGATCGAGGCGTTCGGCCGTTCGCTGAAGGATTTGGCGGCAGCAACCAAGGTGTGGCGCGACTTTTCGGAAAGCCCGGAAGCTGTCTACCGCGACGGCTACAGGCATATCACGAGCGGCTGGAAGAAGGCGGCATAGCAACTGTTCCTTCGTCATCCTCGGGTCAAGCCCGAGGATGACGAAGGCGTGGAGACCTGCGGCCAATCGTGGTGATCACCCCTGGCCGGCCTGAATCCGGTTGTAGTCGTGGATCGTCCTGCTCAGCCGGCGGCGCAGGAAATTGGAAATGTTGTCGAAGATGAAAACGACGAGCAGGATCAGCAGCACCATGTAGAAGACATTGGCCCAGTTGGAGTTGGTGCGCATCGCCTCCCAGAGCTTCAGGCCGATACCGCCGGCACCGACAGCACCGATGATCGTCGCGCCCCTGGTGTTGGATTCCCACTGGTAGAGCGTTTGGCTGATGAAGACCGGGATCACTTCCGGCAGCACGCCATAGCGCTGCACCAGCAAGCCGTTGGCGCCGGTCGACTGGATGCCCTCGCGCGGCTTGTCGTCGATGTTCTCGAGACCTTCCGAATAGACTTTGCCGAGCGTGCCGATCTCGGTGAAGAAGATCGCGGCGCTGCCGGCCAGCGGGCCGGGGCCGAAGGCGCGGGTGAAGAACAGCGCCCAGATCAGCATGTCGACCGAACGCATGAAATCGAAAAAGCGCTTGAGCACCTGGCTAAGCAGGCCGCTCGGGGTGATGTTGCGGGCGGCGAAGAAGGCGAGCGGGAAGGCGACGATGCCGCCGAGCAGCGTGCCGAGAAATGCCATGACGATGGTCTGGAACAGCTTCGTCCAGACGTCGCCATGCTGCCATTGGGCATTGTACCAGATATTGTCGGCGGCCAGCGCAATGTTCGATGTGCCCGGCTTGAGCTCGGGTCCGGACATCAGCAACGAAACCACCTCGCCGGGCGACTTGCTGAAGAAGGGCGAGCGTGTGTCGAAGACGAAATTCGCCCAGCCGAGGAAGCGCTTGCGGACTTTGACGCGATCGACGGTTATGCGGACCTCGCCGGCAAAGCCCATCCTGGCAACGATTTCATCGTCGTGTGCGGTGATCCAGTCCGGCACGGGGCCGGATATCACCGGCTTGCCGCTGGTCAACGACACCGGTACCGTCTGGCCATTGGCGACCAGTATCGCCTCGGTCTTGTCGAAGGTGACCGATTTGGCCCGGCCGTCGATCAGGATGGTGTAGGAACCGTGGGCATTGGTGATGACCCAGTCGGGATGGGGATCTTCGCCAAGAGCCGAGAAACGCGGGTATTTGGGCGTGATCTGAGGCTGGTCGAGACGGAATTCCGGCTGCAGATCGTAGCTGATCCATTGCGTCAGGAAGAGCGGCAGGCGTTCCCAGTGCGATTCCCTCAGCACTTGCGGCAGGCTGAAGAACCACAAGGCGTAGACGAGGTAGAGCAGGATGCCGGCGAACAGAACCAGCGGGCCGAAGCGTTTGTGCACGGGCCGCCGGAACACTTGGGGAAAGCGCTCCTCGATCGACTGCATCTCATCGGCGGTCATCGCGGCCATGCTCAAGCGCGCATCATAAATGCCTGATCGCCGACGAGCTTGCGACGAAGCCAGGCGGAGAACTGGTCGACGAGGAAGATGGTGGTGAACAACAGCAGCACCAGTGCCAGTGTCTTGGCGCCGAAGCCGCGCGAGATCGAGAGCTTCAGCTCCTCGCCGATGCCGCCACCGCCGACCGCGCCGATGATGGTCGAGATGCGGACATTGATTTCGATCCTGAGCAGCGTGTAGGACATGAAATTGGGCAGCACTTGCGGCAAGCCGGCGAAACGTACGCGCTCGAACCAGTTGGCACCGACCGCGCGCAGGCCTTCTTCGGCGCGCATGTCGACGTTTTCGTTGATCTCGTAGAAGAGCTTGCCGAGGGCGCCGATCGAATGCAGGCCGATGGCGATGATGGCCGCGACCGGGCCGGTCGAGAGGATGGCTGCGAACAGGCCGGCAATGACGATCTCCGGGAAGGCGCGAAGCAGTTCCATGAAGCGCTTGACGACGAGCCTGAGCACCGGACTGGGCGTCAAATTGCGGGCCGCGATGAAGGAGAAGGGCACCGCAAAGATGAAGCCTATGAAAGTGGAAACCAGCGCCACATTAAGCGTGGTGAGCATCAGCTCGAAATATTCGGGCAGGTAAAAACCGCCCCAGAGATAGACGCGGCCAAGCGGGAAGTTGAACTCCTGGCTGCCCTTGTCGTGCGGCGATGCGATGTCGAACAGCGCGCGCCAGACGTCGTTGCAGTCCTTGGGAACAAGCCAACTAAGGAAATCCAGTATGTGCGGTAGCCGATCGAAGAAATGTCCGGCATTGGCCTCGTCGGCGAACCACATGGCTGTGCACATCGCGACAAGCAGCAAGCCGACGCCGAGCGCGGTGTAGAACCGGCGCAAGGACGTCTGGCGTTGCCAGGTGTCGGCCGTCCGCCGGGTCGTGTCTGAACGGATCGTGGCTGAGATGGTCATGATCGGGTATGCAAAAAGGGCGGCGCGGGTAACGCCGCCCTTTTCAATTGCATTCAGCCGCCGATCGCGGCTTTGCGGGCTTCGACGATGACGCTGTAGAAGTCCGGCTTCACCGGAACGTAGCCGGTGAAATCGCCGCCTTCGATGGCCTCGAAGCAAGGCTTGTCCTTGGCCGGCAGGCTGGTGAAGAAGTTGGCGAGCTTGGCGCTCATATCGCCGCCGCGCGCGGTGCGCACGACCAGCGGGCCGTTCGGGATCAGGCCGGAGCGCCAGACTTCGACGAAGTCGTTGGGGTCGACGGCGCCCTTGGCGATTTCCTTGTGGAAGGTGCCAGAAGTATAGCCGTTCTTGAAGTCGCCGATGCCCGAGGAATCGTCAACCGCAACATCGACCTTGCCGTCGCGGACGGCGAGAAGGTTGTTCTCGTGGCCGCCATTGAACTGCGTCGAGGCGAAGAAGGTTTCGTTCGAGGCGCCGGTGTCCTTCGGGATCTGGGTCAGCGGGATCAGATAGCCGGAGGTCGAATCCGGGTCGGCATAGCCAAGCTTCTTGCCCTTTGCCGACTTTATGTCGGTGATGCCGGACGACTTCAGCGCCAGGCCGATTGAATAATAGCCGGTCGCGCCGTCGGTCTGCTGGGTGGTGAGGATCGGGGTCACCGCGTTCGGATCCTTGAGATAGACGCTGGCATAGCCTGACGCGCCAAGCTCGGCGAAATCGAGCGTGCCGCCGAGCAGGCCCTGGATAACGCCGTCATAGTCGGCGGCCGGGAACAGCGAGACCTTTTCGAAGCCGAATTCGGACTTCAGGTGATCGGCGAGGCACTGAAAGTTGCGCAGCCGGTCTGCTTCATTTTCACCGCCAAGGATGCCGATGCGGAATTCCTTGATATCCTGGGCGTGAGCGGCACTTGCAGCGATGGCGAGCAATGAAACGGCGCCAAAAACCATCTTCCTAAACATTGGGTCTCTCTCCTTTGATCCGGCCTCGCGCCGGTTGCGATCGAATTTTGACGAGTGCCTTTGACGCGGGCGGGCGATCAGGCCGTTTTCATTGTTTGTCCATGATCTTTTCCGAAAACCGGTGTCCACTTTTTGCTACGCTGACCTTCGGTTCGGGATCATGGACTAGTATCCCGGAAATGCGGGCTCCAGCGGTCCGGCGGATGCAGCGATTTTCTGTTTGACGGCGACACTGGTCGAGGTGATGGCCTCGGAGATTTCGCCGCCATTGCTGTCGGCACCGTAGACCATGCGCACGGCCTCGCGGTTGAGATCTTCGGGCGGGCCGTCGAAGACGACCTTGCCGGCGGCCATGCCGATGATGCGGTTGCAATAGTTACGGGCCGTATCAAGGGTGTGTAGATTGGTGATCACCGTGATGCCTTCGCGCAAATTGATGTCCTGCAGCGAATCCATCACCACCTTGGCGTTGAGCGGGTCGAGCGAGGCGATTGGCTCGTCGGCGAGCAACACCTTCGGCCGTTGCATCATGGCACGCGCGATCGCAACGCGCTGCTGCTGACCGCCGGAAAGGGTGCCGGCAGGCTGCAGCGCGGTGCGGGCGATGTCGAGACGCTCGAGGGCTGCCACCGCCTCGGCGCATTCGTTGCGGGAGAACATGCCGAACAGGTTGGACAGGGTCGAGCGGTGGTTGAGCCGGCCGAGCAGCACATTGGTCAGCACGTCGAGGCGCGGCACCAGATTGAACTGCTGGAAGATCATGGCGCAGTCGCGCTGCCAGCGCCGGAGCGGCGAGCCGCGCAACCCGGAGACCTCGACGCCGTCGAACAGGATAGATCCCTGGCTGGGATCGATGAGGCGGTTGATCATGCGCAGAAGCGTCGATTTGCCGGCGCCCGAGCGGCCGATGATGCCGACCATCTGGCCTTGCGGAATGGAGATGTGAACATTGCTGACAGCAGTGTTCTTGCCGAACCGGCGGGTGACGCCGCGGATTTCGAGCGTAGCTGACATGGTGCAGGCTCCAGTCCAGTCGCAATTGAAGGTCTGTTAACCCTCGCTAGCGCAGCCACGTGAACCTGCGGTGTCTGATTGATGTCAGTTTTGTTACCGCCCACAGGTGTGCTGCAGGCGGCCCCGTTCGTCAGTCGGTTCCGAAGGGCATCAGCTTGCCGTTCCGCTCAGTAGGTGACTGTGACGACGACCGTATCGGTGTAGACACCGGCCGATGGCGTGGCTTGTGGCGGCACCCGACCATAAACGGTGAGGCTTTGAGGCGCGCCGGTTCCGGTGCCCGCCACTGTGCTACCAGGCGTCGACGCATCACCCCAGGGCTGAGTTCGATCGGTGTCCTTGTAGAGCCCGTAAGTCACGGTTTCCGCACCCTTCGACATCTTGCGCGCCGTCGGGGCCGAACCGGTTGTGCCGCCGCCCAGCGATACAGTGTAAGCAGCTGCCGGCGTGCAGGTTATCGAAACCTGACCGGCGGCATCGACATCTGCGGCGAGAACGCCCGTCGATCCGAAATCGACGTTGCTGGTCGATACGAGGCAATTCGCAGCGACCGTTGCATTTATGGTGAAAGTCGGAGCCGCCGCCAAGGTGCCGGTACCTGTATTGCAGTTGTTGGTGCTGCTGACGCGGTAACGAAATTCGACATTCGCACCAGAAAAGGTCGAGAGATAGGTCCCGGGTGGAGCCGTGCCCTGGCCACCAAATGCCGCGCCGTAGATTGTGGCGGTGCCCGTGGCCGTGCCCAAAAGACCCAGCGTCAACGTCAAGACCGGCGGGCGCGAAGCATAGGCCCAGGCATAAGATCCCCAGACGATGCTGCGCGCCGTATCCGAATAGAGCTGATAGTTGAGGCTGCTGGCTCCGCTCAGCATTTGTCGGGCCGCTGCCGTGGATGCGCCTCCGCTGCCGGCTGCAAGATGCGCACAAATAAGGATGCGCTGGGTGACCAAGCCCCCCGTGCAACTCATGTCTATCGTCGCGGTCGAGTTGGTCTGGCTGCTCGACAGAGTATCGACCGAGCCAAAATTCATGCCGGAAACGCCGAAACTGCAGCTCAAGGCCCAAGCGGCCGACGGGAACAGGACGACGATCAAGAGCATGACAAAGCGGAGCATCTTGTTTCCCATTGTCACCTTTCCCATTGTCACTGGCACGTCACGTCCTTGATCGCCACTTGCTGGCCGGGTGTGGGCAGGTAGAAAAATTCGGCCCGGCAGGAACTCCCATCGGAGCGAGCAATGACGAGTGCGTTTTCGGCACCCAGGTCGCGAATGTACGCCTGGCCGTCATAGCCGATGATGAAGTCTTCCGAACCACCCTCCATGCGGCCGCTCAGGCCGGCCTCGAGCGGTACCCCGCTGCTGTCGACCAAGGTGACGAGCGCCGCCTCCGGCGCTTCCGAAACACCGAATTTCACCACCACGCCGCTGCGATCGGCCGGCACCACGATTTCCCTGGTGGCCGGAATATCCGCGTCGACCGGCAGGTTCTTGGGATCGATCGAAATTGTGTTCGGCTCGTAGGAATTGAGGCCGGGGATCAGAATGCGGCCGCGACTGTCGGTCTTGCCGACCGGGCGATTCTGGAATTGCACGTCGACGTCGGGCGCGCCGACCTCGACGACCGCGAAAGCGTCGTCGATACGATTGGTGGCGAAAACGCCGCCACCTGCCACTGCGATTGCGCCATCCATCTGCGCGGTGGCTCTGAAATCCTTGTCATATTGTTGAACGTCGGCTTCGAAGCGAGCGAAGGGAGCCCTGTAGCTGACGGCAGCCGAACGGCTGGTTGTTTCTCCTTCCGACGTTCGCGCCCGCCAACCGATGCTGCCGTCCTCCAGACGCTCCGACCTGGCAACGTCGGCAACGACATTGAGGCCGTCGGGGCCGTTCTCCACGCCGGTCGAGGCGGTGATGTCGTCCCCGAATGAGATCGAGATCCCGGCAAACACGCCGAAGCTGTGATGGTCTTCGAGATCGGCAAAGGCCGTAGCGTAAAAGCTGCTTCGTTTGAATATTTGCTGACTATAGGAAAGGCCGACAATCTGGCTCTTCTCGCCTTCGGCGCTTTCGAGATGCGTATAGGAGAGATTGAGGCTCGAAAACTCAAGTGGTGCCGGAATGCTCAATGTTACTTGATCAATCGATCGCGGAACGTCCCCGCTGAAGATCGGGAAATCGCCGGGATCAGGAAAGGAAGGTTCGGCGGTCACCGAGGCGATATCCTGGTAGTCGCCGAAGGCGCGCTGAATCCGACCATAGATCGACCATCCCTCGGAACTCATCTCCAGCGACGCGTTCACCAGCGAGCCAGTGCGCCCGTCATGATTGCTGGCGGCAACGGCGAGTGAGGCAGCGCCGTAGTGTCCGAGCGGAAACGCGGCGCCCACCCCGCCATTGACCAACCCCTCGCCGCCCTCGGCATGGGCCTCGAGTGTCAGCCAGTTGGTGAGACCGTAACGCGCCGTGGCGATGCCAAACAGGCGCTCGTCATAGTCGGCGGATTCGATGCCGAAATTGCGCCGTGGAAGTCCAACTTCGGCGGAGAAATCGAGCAGCCCCTGTCCCAGCATCGAGCTGGAGGTGTAGAACGGAAGCGTGGCGGTGGTTTCACGACCGAGACTGTCTCGCAAGACAACCTGCGCTTCGCCGGCGCCTGCAAACACCGGCAGATTGGTAATCTGGAAGGGGCCGGCGGGAACCTCGCCGCTGTAGGTGCGGACGTTCTGGGTGTAGACTTCAAGCGTCGAAGGAACGGCTGCGGTTCCTCCGAAAGACGGCAGCGGCAGCGTGACCAGGTCGGATCGAAGCCGGAAGTTGCGCTGCGCCTGGACGCCGCCGAGGTAGACGGGCCGCGTCCATGACAGCCCGCCGGAAATGAAGTCACCTGCCCGATAGGTCATCAGGCGCTTCGGGTCCGAGTAGTTCCAGGTCGTGTTGAGCCGTACAAGTCCGCCAAACTCGCTGTCGGAATAGCCGGCGGTGAATGACTGGCTGAGCGTGCCGAAAGGGCTGAAAGCACGCGCGTCGAAGCCGCCGGAAATGCCCTGGAACAAGTCCAGATCATCGTCGAAGAAGCTGTTGGAGCTCGCAAAAAGCGAATAGTTCAGCACACCACCGTAGCCGGACTGCGGCTGAAGACGATCTTCCTTGTCGGTGCCGCGAATGTCGACGACGCGTGCGGCCCGACCCTCGTTGCTGGTCGTGACGTAAAGGCGCTGGGTTGCTTCGTCGATCCGAAAAGCGACCTCCGGCAGTCGGTCGAGCCTGACCAGGCCATCGTTGCCGATAGCGTCCTCCACGGGCTTCAAGCCGACTTGCTCCAGCTCGTCCGGAGTTGCCGCCAGGCCGCCGTCGGCAAATTCCGTAAAGGTGCCAATCAGTCCCGTCGAAACATCATTGATGAACACTTCGAGGTAAAGATCGCGGCGTCCCGCCGGGGGGAGAGCGGAGTCCACGACTTGCGGCTCAGCTTGCGAAACCTGAGCGACCGCCGGCAGGAGAGGGAAGATGATGCCCGCAACGACGACCGCGACCCTAGCGCCCCTTGATCGCCACTGGGGCATCGAATGGTCCACGATCACTTTGCCCTTTTAGCGTGATAGGGCTTCCAGCCAGCGATTTGCCGTTGCCGAGCGGCCATTGCATGGTCGCGCCGCCCAAAACATAACCGACAAGCCCGCTGCGACCACCCAGCTTCTTGCCGCCCTGAACCAAATTGAGATTGGACAGTCTCACGCGGCTTTCACCATTGTTGTGCGCTATCAGCATCAGCCTGCCTCCGGTCCGCGATACACTGAACGACACGTCAGATGCCTTTGCGTCGGGATTGCGAAAGAAGACAGGCACGGAATAGCGCAGCACCAGAGTGACAGTGCCGCCCTTCCTCCGCGACGGGTCAGGCAGTTCGTCCACCAGGACGCGGTAGCTTTCTTCCGTATCCACCGGCGCCTTGCTGACGCGAACGACACGAACGACGTAGTCGGCATTCGGTCCGATCCGCGTCGATGGCGGGCTGGCGACGACATCCGAGGTCGGCTCTAGTTGCTCCACGCCGCCTGCCTGGCGCCACCGAAAGACGCGGACCTGGACATTGATAGGCCGCTTGGCGTCATTGCGCAGGTTCAGAACCGCCGCGCTGTCGGGGGCGATCAATTCCAGATTGGTCGGGGCTACCCGCAAGGAAGCACCCTGAGAGTAGCCCGCGCACAGCAAGACGATCGCTGCGGCACTGACGTGTGTCAGCATGGATCGCATGCTAATTCCTTCGCGTTTGGGGAAGGTCAATAGGTTATGGTAATTGCAACGGTGTCCGTGTAGTCGCCTGCTGCCGGCGTCAGCTGCGCAGGTACCCGCCCATAGACGGTCAGGTTCTGGACGTTGCCGTCGCCGGTTCCCGTAACGGTGTCGGTGTTGACAGTGTCGCCCCATACCAGGGTGCGCGCGCTGTTACTATACATCGTGTAGTTTACCGTAGCAGCCGCCGGCGAAGTCATTTTGCGAACCGCAACCGTCGCGCCGGTGCCGGCACCTGCGCCGAGGCCCACATTGTAAGTCTGTCCGGAGGTGCATTGCACACCGATTGTGCTGGTCTCCTCGACGTTTCCATCGATGACGCCGTGCGAACCGAAATTCAGATCGCCAGCGGTTTGGACTTTGCATTGATTAGTGATCGTCAGGCGAACCGTCATACTACCGGCAGCCGTCACGGCAAAAGCGGAATTCGTCATCAATGACGCTGTCGAAAGAATAGCCAAAATGGCCGTCAGCTTGGCGCGCATCCGAGTGCTCCTTTTTTCTCGGCTGCTCGCCCATCGCGACAACCGTAGTACATACATCTCGCATGTCTCTGTTAAGATTCAGATAAGTTTAGACTCGGCTAAATTGTGGTTCCTGGTGCGCGAACGCGCGTGTCACTCGCCGGGTGGAATCTCTGCCGCGGTATCAGGGCTACGCGCCGTATTTCTCCAGAAACGCCTCGGCCGAAAGCGCGCGGAAATCGTCGAGTGCGGCGCGCAGCCGGGCATGATCCCAGTCCCACCAGGCGAGCGCCTGGTAGCGCTCCGCCGTGCGGCGGTCGAAGCGTTCGCGGATCGGTCTGGCCGGCACGCCGCCGACGATGGTGTAGGGCGCGACATCCTTCGAGACGACCGCGCCAGCGCCGACCGCCGCGCCGTCGCCGACGGTGATGCCGGGCAGGATGGTCGAGCCATGGCCGAGCCAGGTGTCGTGGCCGATGGTGACGCGTTTGGCGCGGCGCTGGGCGAAGAATTCGCTCTCGTGCTCGGCGTCGTCCCAATAGTCGGAGGCGCGATAGGTGAAATGATGCAGCGTCGGCCGCCAGGTCGGATGATTGGTGGCATTGATGCGGACGCTTGCGGCGATATTGGCGAACTTGCCGATGGTCGCGCACCAGACGGCACAGTCCTGCATCATGTAGGAATAGTCGCCAAGAATGCTTTCCGAGACCCGGCTGCGCTCAGCGATCTCGGTCCAGCGGCCAAGCGTCGAGTTCTCGACTTCCGCCGTCTCGTGGACCAGCGGCGCCTCCGACAATTTCTTGGTCATGCGGCGATTTTCCCGGCGGCGAAGGCGGTCACGTCGATGATGCGGTCGGCGACCGCCTCGCGCACGTCGTGGTCGTGGAAGATGCCGAGCAAAGCGACGCCCGCCGCCTTCTTGGCGGCGATCAACGCAATCACCACGTCGCGGTTCCTCGCGTCGAGCGAGGCGGTCGGCTCGTCGAGCAGCAGGATCGGATGCTCGGTGATGAAGCCGCGCGCAATATTGACGCGCTGCTGCTCGCCGCCGGAAAAGGTCGCCGGCGGCAGCGCCCAGAGTTTTTCGGGCAGGTTCAGCTGCCCCAGCAAGGCGCGCGCCTTGCCGCGCGCGACCTCACGGTCCTCGCCACGCTCGACCAACGGTTCGGCGACAACATCGAGCGCCGAGACGCGCGGCACGGTGCGCAGGAACTGGCTGACATAGCCGATCGTGAGTCGGCGAACTGCAAGCACGGTGCGCGGGCTGGCCGAGGCGAGATCGATGAGCCCGCCCTCGTGCTGGACGATGATCTGGCCTTCGTCGGCGGCATAATTGCCGTAGAGCATTTTCAGGATCGAGCTCTTGCCGGCGCCGGACGGACCGCCGAGCACAGAGCATTCGCCGGCCCTGATCGCGAACGAGACACCGGCGACGACCGGCAATTTGATGCCGTCACGCAGATGCATGGTGAAGCTCTTGGCAACATCGGAGACAACGAGCGGGGTCGCCATGATTACACCTGCAGTATCGAGGAAACGAGAAGCTGGGTGTAGGGCGCGCGCGGATCGTCGAGCACGCGGTCGGTGAGGCCGCTTTCGACGACGCGGCCGTCCTTCATCACCATCATGCGCTGCGACAGCAGCCGCGCCACCGCGAGATCATGGGTAACGACGATGGCCGCGAGGCCGAGATCGGTGACCAGCCCGCGCAGCAGATCGAGCAAGCGCGCCTGTACCGAGACGTCGAGGCCGCCGGTCGGCTCGTCCATGAATACCAGCCGCGGCCCGGTGACGAGGTTGCGGGCGATCTGCAGGCGCTGGCGCATGCCGCCGGAAAAGGCGCGCGGCTCATCGTCGATGCGGTCCTCGTCGATCTCGACGCGCGACAGCCAGTCGACGGCCGTGGCGCGGATCCTGCCATAGTGGCGGTCGCCGACCGCCATCAGCCGCTCGCCGACATTGGCGCCGGCCGACACAGTCATGCGCAGGCCGTCGGCGGGGTTCTGGTGGACAAAGCCCCAGTCGGTGCGCATCAGGAAGCGGCGCTCGGCCTCGCTCATCCGGTAAAGCTCGCGGAACTGGCCGTCGCGCATGCGGTAGCTGGCGGTACCGGAGCTGGGTAGCAGCCGCGTCGACAGGCAGTTGAGCAGCGTCGTCTTGCCGGAACCGGACTCGCCGACCACCGCCAGCACCTCGCCCGGCCACAGGTCGAACGTGACGTTCTCGCAGCCGACGCGCGAGCCGTAGAATTTGGACAGCGCCGAGACGCGCAGCAACGGTTCGTCGATCATGGGCGCGATCCTGGCATGAATTCTATGCTGTCGGCTTCGCTGTCGATCCTGCCGTCAAGGAGTGCGAGGAAGGCCCTCCCGACCTCAACCAGACCCTTGGTTTGATAATCCAGCCCCCAGGAGTTTGTGAAACCAAGAAGGTTCATGGTTGATGCAGGGAGCTTGTCGCCATGCCGGGACAGTGCTTCGAGCAGTCTTTCGATAGCGGCGACGACGGAAGCTTTCGTTGCGGAGTCGGCAGCAGCCTCGTCGAGATGGGCGTCCATCGCCCCGACGATCTCAGCCTCTGACTGCCACAACCATTCGTCGCGCAGTAGCATAAGGGGATCTGCTCGATCTGCCTTGGTTTCCAGGTTCAAAGCCAACAGTCGCAGCCAAAGGGACAGGACAGAGTCGCGCATCCAGAAGCCTTTGTCGCCAATCGCGACGAATGAGGTGCCCATTATGTCCGCTCCTCAAGAGTGGCTGCTGGGTGCTGTCCATGACCCGCTTCGCGCCGCTTCTCGCAATGATCTGTGTCGGAGCAGACGAACATGTGGCCGCCATGATCATCGAGGATGACCTCGTCGAGATAGACGTTTTCGGCCGCGCACAGCGCGCAGGGCTGGTCGAAGGTCTGCACCTCGAACGGATGGTCCTCGAAGTCGAGGCTGACCACATTGGTGAAGGGCGGCAACGCATAGATGCGTTTTTCGCGGCCGGCGCCGAACAGTTGCAAAGCCGGCGAACGGTGCATCTTCGGATTGTCGAATTTCGGCGTCGGCGAAGGATCCATCACATAGCGGCCTTCGACTTTGACCGGATAGGCATAGGTGGTGGCGATGCGGCCGTGCTTGGCGATGTCTTCGTAGAGCTTCACATGCATCAGGCCGTACTCCTCCAGCGCATGCATTTTGCGCGTTTCGGTCTCGCGCGGCTCGAGGAAGCGCAGCGGCTCGGGGATCGGCACCTGGTAGACCAGCACCTGGCCGGCCACCAAAGGGTGTTCGGGGATACGGTGGCGGGTCTGGATGATGGTCGCCTTGGCCGTCTCGGTGGTGACGGCGACATTGGCGACCTTCTTGAAGAAGGCGCGGATCGAGACAGCATTGGTGGTGTCGTCGGCGCCCTGGTCGATGACCTTGAGCACATCGTCCGGCCCGATGATCGAAGCGGTGACCTGGACACCGCCGGTGCCCCAGCCATAGGGCATCGGCATTTCGCGCGAGGCGAACGGCACCTGATAGCCGGGGATGGCGATGCCCTTGAGGATCGCCCGGCGGATCATCCGCTTGGTCTGCTCGTCGAGGTAGGCGAAGTTGTAGGTGGCGATATCGGTTGGTTGGGCGGTCATTCCGCGGCCTCCCTTTTCTCTTCCATCTTGCCGGTGTTCTCGCGGGCGTCGTGCTCGGCGCGCATGCGGCGCACGAGGTCGAGTTCGGCCTGGAAGTCGACATAGTGCGGCAGCTTGAGGTGCTCGACGAAGCCGGTCGCCTGGACATTGTCGGAATGCGAGATGACGAACTCCTCGTCCTGGGCGGCGGCAACGACATCCTCGCCGAACTCCGAAGCGCGCAGCGCGCGGTCACATAAAGCCATGGCCATCGCCTTGCGCTCGCTCTGGCCGAAGACGAGGCCGTAGCCGCGGGTAAATTGCGGCGGCGCCTTGGCCGAGCCTTTGAACTGGTTGACCATCTGGCATTCGGTGACGCGGATTGAGCCGAGCGGGACGGCGAAGGGCAGTTCCGGCACGTCGAGTTCCAGCTCGACCTCGCCAATGCGGACTTCGCCGACGAAGGGATGATTGCGCGCATAGCCGCGCTGGGTGGAATAGCCGAGCGCCAGCAGAAACCCTTCGTCGCCGCGCGACAGCGCCTGCAGGCGGATATCACGCGCCATCGGGAATTCGAGCGGCTCGCGGGTGATGTCGCCTGGGACATGGTCCTGCGGCATGTCGCCGTCGGGCTCGATCAGGCCTTCGCGGGCAAGGATCGCCGAGACGCGCGGCATGGCTTCCGCCTCGCCCGCACGCTGCTCCGGCTCGGCGACATCGCCGCCGGCGGCAAGCTCGGGATCGAGCAGCCGGTGGGTATAGTCGAAGGTCGGGCCGAGAAGCTGGCCGCCCGGCAGGTCCTTGTAGGTCGCCGAGACGCGCCGCTCGACCAGCATCGTGCCGGTCTCAACCGCTCTGGTGTAGCCGAAGCGCGGCAGCGTCGTGCGATAGGCGCGAACCAGGAAGATCGCCTCGATCATGTCGCCGCGCGCCTGAACGATGGCGAGCGCCGCCAGTTCGCGGTCGTAGAGCGAGCCTTCGCTCATCACCCGGTCGACGCCGAGCGCCAGCTGCTCGACGATCTGGTCGAGACGAAGTGCGGGCACTGAACGGTCGCCGCGCCGGCGGTCGGCGAGCAATTGATGAGCGTTGCGAATGGCCGCTTCGCCGCCCTTTACCGCGACATACATCCTATGCCTCCATCATCTTGATGCGCGTCGTGCGCGGCAGGCAGGCAATTCCGCCAGGGGTGGCGAGGATGATGTCGACGCCACGCGGAAAGCGCTGGTTATTCTGCTTCCACTGCTCGACGAAATGACGCGGCATCCGTGCCGGCGCGATCGTCGCCGTCCGTTCGATGCCGGGGCCTTCGAGCAATAGCGGAGCGCCGGAGACGAGATCGCTGACCTCGAGGATCAGCGTCGTGGAACGGTCCGGATAGTCCTGGGTGCCTTGCGAAAAGCCGTCGAGCGCCATCATCTCGGCCGGCGAGGCGATCAGCGCGAAATGTGCGTCGGCCGGCGTGTTGGCCAGTGGCGCGCCGGTATGGAAGCCGAGCCAGGATTTGATAGCGGGCGAGGCCTGCAAAGCCGGGTCGAGCCAGAGCGGCGTGTCGTTGTCGCACAGCGCCAGGGCTATGGCGCCGGCGGTGGCCGACAGCGGCGCCGGAGGGTGGGCAAGGACCGGCAGGGGCTGCACGCTGCCCGGCCGTGCCATCGCGTCCATGACGGCGCGGAACACCGTCTGCGCGTTGAAGACCGGATCGGCGAAACCGCCTTCGATCGATTGCACGGCTGCGTCCATCAGTCTTCTCCGCGTACCATGGTGAAGAAGTCGACCTTGGTCGCCGCCGTCTCGGCGCGGCGCTGTTCACGCGCCTTGGTCAGTGCGGCCTGCAAGGGGGCGACGATCCTGGTCTCGACTGCGTTACGGTGGGCGGGGTCCTGCCAGAGCGCGTCGGCAATCGCTGCCAGCCTTGCCTTTTGCTTGTCGCGGCCGAGTGCGTAGCAGTGGCCGACCTGCCCGGACGCAAGCCGCACCGTGGCGCGGGTGACCGTCGCCTCGCCGACATTGAAGGGCGCACCGCCACCGCCAATGCGACCGCGCACCGTAACCAGGCCGGTTTCGGGACCACGCAAAAGCTCCGCCTGGGAAGGCAGGCCGGACTCATTCCAGAGACGGACGATATCGTCGCCGGGGGCTTGTGCCAGTGTCGCCATGGCGGCTTTGCGCTCGGCCTGCTCTCGCGCTTCCTGTCCCCGCATGGCCGGTGCTCCTTGTGCGCTTAATTTGTCTATTGATATAGACAACTATACAAATTATACCCGTTATCTAGCGCGTGTCCATGACGGGTGAGTGACAAGAGCCAAAGTGGGCGCAAAGTTGGGGGCGGGAATGATCGGGCATGCCAACAGCATCGAGCGGCGCAGCGGTGTTGCACTGTGGCGCCAGATCGCCGACCAGATCCTGCGTTCGATCGCTATCGGGGATTTTCCCGAGAACGCGGCACTGCCGCCGGAGATCGTGCTAGCCGAGCGCTATGGCGTCAACCGCCACACGGTGCGCAGCGCCATCGCGGCGTTGGTGCAGGAGGGTGTGCTCAAGGCAGAGCAGGGGCGTGGCACTTTCGTGCTGTCGCGCAGGCGGCTGTCCTATCCGATCGGCACGCGCACGCGCTTTTCCGAAGGCCTGCAGGGCCAGGCGTCGGAGCGCAGGAGCGTCTTGCTGGCGTCGGCGGTCGAGCCGGCCAGCCGGCGCGTCGCCGAAGGGTTGGGCCTTGCCAAAGGGTCCGACGTCATTCGCCTGGAGACGCGCGGTGAAGCCGACGGACAGGCGGTGTCACGGGCCACCGGCTGGTTCGACGCCAAGCGCTTTGCCGGCATCGATGCCGTCATGGCGGAGACCGGATCCATCACCGCATCGCTCCAGCGCTTCGGCGTCAGCGACTATCTCCGGCAGTCGACGGTGCTGTCGGCGCGCCATGCGGATGCCGCCGATCTTGCCGACCTCGACCTCCAGCCAGGGGCCATCGTGCTGGTCACGGTCGCCGTCAACGTCACGCCGGACGGAAAGCCGATCCAGTTTGCCGAAACGCGGTTCCCAGCGGAGCGCGTCGAGCTGAAACTTTCGGCTCTCTGAGGCGCGCCAGCTTCGGCATCACCCGACCTGGATGACCGCCTTGATCAACCCGGATTTCTCATGCGCCCAGCGGGCGAGGTCGCGCCGCGTCTCGCCAAGCGTCGTGCGGTGCGTGACGAGCTTTGCCAGCGGCACCGCGCCGTTGCGGATCGAGGCGGCGACATGGTCGAAATCGGCACGCAGGGCGTTGCGGCTGCCGATCAGCATCATTTCCCGCTTATGGAATTCAGGGTCGGAAAAGCTGATGTCGTCCTTGACGACGCTAACCAGCACCAATGTTCCGCCATGCGCGACATGGGCGAAGGCCGACTGCACCGATCGGGTGCTGCCGGTGGCGTCGAACACCGCGTCAAAACCATCGCCGCCGGTCGCCTGTCGGACCAGTTCGGGGGCAGCTCCCTGCGAGCCGTCGTGCGTCGCGAAGCCGAGTTCGCTTTCGGCAAAACCCAGCCTCTCCGTACTCATGTCGAGCAGTGTCACATCGAGCCCGGCGATGCGGGCAAACAGCGCCGTGCCGAGCCCGATCGGGCCCGCGCCTATGACCAGGGTGCGTGCGCCGGATTGAGCCAGCGAGCGCCGTACTGCATGGGCGCCGATCGCCAGGAATTCGACGGCGGCGGCATCGGCCAGCGACAGGCCGTTTGCCGGATAAAGATTTTGCGCCGGCACCAGGATCTGCTCGCACATGGCGCCGTCGCGGTGGACGCCGAGCACCTCGATCTTCACGCAGCAATTCGGCTTGCCTTGCCGGCAGGCGATGCATTGGCCGCAAGCGAGGTAGGGATTGACGATCACCGGCTCGCCGATTGCGAGGTCGACGCCTTCGCCAGCCTCGATCACGGTTCCCGAGACTTCGTGGCCCATGATGCGGGGATAGGCGAGGAACGGATGCTTGCCTTCGAAGATGTGATAGTCGGTGCCACAGATGCCGACATGGCTGACCGCGACCAGCGCCCAGCCGGAGGGCGGCGCGGCCGGCGCCGGCCGATCTTCAAGGACAAGGTCGCCGGGCGAGCGGCAGATGACGGCTTTCATGCTTCAATCCAGTTTATTTGCCGCGTCGGCGCAGGCCGTCGAAATAGACGATGACGATGATCAGCACGCCGGTGATGATGCGCTGCCAGAAGGCGTTGACGTTCAAGAGATTGGCGCCGTTGTTGATGGTGGCGAGGATGAAGGCGCCGAGCAGCGGCCCGTGCACGGAGCCGACAGCGCCGAACAGCGAGGTGCCGCCGATCACCGAGGAGGCGATCGCCTGCAATTCCCAGCCCTCGGCCTGCGTCGGATTGCCGATGCCAATGCGCGACGCGAGCAGCACGCCGACGAAGGCCGCGCATAGGCCCGACAGCGTGTAGGCCATGTAGATGGTGCGCTGGACGTTGACGCCTGACAGGCGCGACGCCTCGGCGTTGGAGCCGACCGAGAACAGATAGCGGCCCCAGCGGCTGTGGTGCAGGAAGATATAGGCCGGGATGCCGACCAGGATCACCATCCAGAACAGATTGGGGACGCCGACGAAGGAACTGCGCGAGAACGTCTGGAAGGCGTCGTTGTTGATCGAGATCGAGTTGCCGTTGGTCATCAACAGGCCGATGCCGCGCAGCGAGGTCAGCGTCGCCAGGGTGATGATGAAGGGCGGCAGGCCCATCTTGACGATGCCGAAGCCATGGAACATGCCGATGGCGACGCCGACCAGCAAGGTAATCAGGATGGCGAGGAAAACCGGTGTGCCGGCGTTGATCAGCATCGCAACGATGACGGTGGCGAAGCCGACAACGGCGCCGACGGAAAGGTCGATGCCGCCGGTGATGATGACGAAGGTCTGGCCGACCGCCAGGATGGCGATCATCGACCCTTGCCGCAACAGGTTGGAGATGTTGTTGGCGGAGGCGAAGCTCGGCGTCGCTACCGACAGGATGATCCATAAAAGAACCAGCAGCGCCAGCAGTGTCAGCCCGAACAGGGCGTTGTAGTTGCGTTTCGGCCTTTCGGCAGGGATCGCCTCGGTGCTCATATCTGCCCTCCCGGTCTTTCTTGTTTCTCGGCCAGCGCCTGGGTGAGGATCTCCTCGTGATCAGCGGTCCGAAACCCATGCGTAGCCACCAGCTTGCCGCGCCGGAACACATGCAGCGTGTCGGCGAGTTCATAGACCTCCGGCAGGTAGGACGAGATCAGGATGATCCCGGCTCCCTTGGATAACAGCGCGCCGAACAGGCGGTAGATCTCGGCCTTGGTGCCGACATCGACGCCGACCGTCGGCTCGTCGAAGATGAACAGCTTGGCGCCGTGGGCGAGCCATTTGCCGATGACGATCTTCTGCTGATTGCCGCCGGATAGGCTGGAGGCCAGCGCGCTACGCGTCGGCGTCTTGATGCGCAGGTCGGCGATCTGGCGATCGGCCTGCGCCTTTTCCTGCGCGCGGGAGATCAGCAGATTGCTCGAGATGCGTTTGTAGATCGGCAAATTGAGGTTGAGCCCGACCGGCAGGTTGAGACAGAGGCCCTGGTCGCGGCGGCTTTCCGGTGCCAGCGCCATGCCAAGCCGGATCGCGTCATGTTCGGAATTGACCCTGACCTCCTTGCCCTCCCAGAGGATCTGGCCGGCCGACTTGCGGTGGCGGCCATAGAGCGTGGTGACGAACTCGCTGCGCCCGGCGCCGATCAGGCCGTAGAGGCCGACGATCTCGCCGGCACGGACGGACATGGAGACATTTTCGAAGCCCTTGCCGGACAGGTTCCTGGCTTCGACGATGGTCGCGCCGGGGGTGAAATGCTCCTTGTGGTAGACCTGCTCGATGGAGCGGTTGATCATCATCTTGACCAGTTCGGCGTCATTGGTCTCGGCGATGTTCCTGGTGCCGACCAGCGTGCCGTCGCGCAGCACCGAAACGCGGTCGGCGAGCTCGAACACTTCTTCCATGCGATGGCTGATGTAGATGATGGTGACGCCTTCGCCCTTCAGCCGGCGGATCAGCGTGAACAGCTGGTCGGCCTCCTTGCGGGTGAGGTAGGCGGTTGGTTCATCGAAGATCAGGAATTTGGTGCCGCGCACGGTGGCGCGGGCGGCGGCGATCAGCTGCTGCTGACCGATGGTCAGGTCACCCAGCATGACATGCGCCGGCAGGTCGAAGCCGAGATCGTCGATGATCTTCTGCGCCTGCCTGACCATCGCCCGCTGCTGCAGGATGCCGAAGCGGGAATCCTCCTCGCCGAGGAACATGTTGGCCGCGACCGTGAGATGTCGGCACAGGACGACTTCCTGATGCACGGCATTGATGCCGAGCGCCATCGCCTCATGCGGCGTCGCCAATGCGGCGGGCTTGCCCTCCCAGATGACGTCGCCGGATGTGCGCGGCATGACGCCGGTCAGAAGCTTGATCAGGGTGGATTTGCCGGCGCCGTTCTCGCCGACGATGGCATGGATTTCGCCGGCCTTGAAGGCGAGGTTGACCGGCTTCAGCGCGTGGGTGCCGGGATAGCGCTTTTCCAGCCCGTGCAGTTCGAGGATGGTCCTGCCCGGTTCCAGCGTTGGTGCCGGATGGAGTTCCTGCGCCGTCGAAGTCATGACAATCCTCCCAGATTGGCCCCCAGATCGGCCTCACGATTGGCGCGAGTACGGGGTGTTTCCGGGGCGAAAAGGCCCCGGAAACAGTTCGCCTGTGGCGATGCTCAGTCGAGCTTCGGGTTGAGCAGCGCGTCGATCTTCGGATCCTTCATGTTGGCCTTGGTCACCAGGTTGGCGCCGGTATCGACATTGGCCTCGACCTTTTCGCGCTTCGAGGCGGCGAGTGCCGTTTTGATGCCGTCATAGCCCATCCGGTACGGATCCTGGACGACGAGAGCCGAAATGACGCCGTCATTGAGGAACTTGATCAGCTTCTCGTCGCTGTCGAAGCCGACCAGCCCGACCTTGCCTGCGAGGCTGTTCTCGGCGATCGCCTGACCGACGCCCTGCGCCATGATCAGGTTGGACGCGAAGATGCCCTTGAGATTAGGGTTGGCGGTGATCAGGTCGGTGGCGATGTTGAGGCCGGTGGTGGCCTGGCCGTCGGCATATTTGTCGGCGACCAGCTTGAGGCCGGGATATTTGGCGGCGAGCTGTTCCTTGAAACCCTGGGCGCGCTGTTCGAGCGAGCCGGCGCCCGGAAGCGCGGTGATCAGGGCGACGTCGCCCTCGACCTTGCCGCCATTGGCTTCGCCGATGGCCGCTGCGAGGCCGTCAGCGGCGACGCGGCCGCCCTGGGTGTTGTCGGTGGTCAGGAACGAGGTGAAGGCCTTGGAGTCGGCGCCGGAGTCGATGCCGATGATCTTGACCTTGGTGGCGGCCTCGTCGATCGGCTTGCCGAGCGCCTTGGCTTCGGTCGGCGCGATGACGACGGCAGCCGGATTGCCGGCGACGGCATTTTCGAGGATCGAGATCTGGCCGTTGACGTCGGTCTCGGCCTGGGCGCCGAGTTCGGGAACATTGACGCCGAGATCCTTGCCGGCCTTGCGGGCGCCGGCCAGAACGATCTGCCAGTAGAAGGACGTGGTGTCCTTGACGATGATCGGAATGGTAACGTCGGCCGCGGATGCCGGCGCCGAATGCATCACGCCGGCAAGCATCGAGGCGGCTGCAAGTGCCACGAAGGCGCGGCGGTTGAGAATGCTGGTCACGAATTTCATTAGGAGTCCTCCCTAAGTCGCCCGGTGAACGTTACAGAAGCTCCATCCGGATGGCGCGGCCCAAACGGAACTTTATCAATAAAAAACAATTACCGCATTTTGATAGTGTATCACCTCGGTCGGCGCAAGCGATGTTTGATGCCTGCTTCGAATGGCTGGGCGGGAGAGTTTTTTCCGTCGGAACTCCGCTGCCAATCTCCTCCAATATCCCGCATGGAATATTAATTCCATCGCTCAGTCAATATGGAATGTTCATTCTTTTTAAGGCTCGCAGAAGTGTGACACCTGGGATATGTCAGGTGTCCGCGATTGTCGCGGGCGGTCTGGTTTAGAGCGTCGCTCCGAGGTGCCAGGGTACGAACTCGTTGTCGCCGTAGCCGAACTCTTCGCTCTTGGTCTTGCGGCCCGAAGCTGTCTCAACGATCAGTTCGAAGATCTCGCGGCCCATGCCGGCGATGGTCTTTTCGCCCGAGGCGATGACGCCGCAATTCACGTCCATGTCCTCTTCCATCGTGTGGTACATTGTCGAGTTGCTGGCGACCTTGATCGACGGCGTCGGCCGGCAGCCGAAGCAGGAGCCGCGGCCGGTGGTGAAGACGATGACATTGGCGCCGCCCGCCACCTGGCCGGTGGCCGAGACCGGGTCGTAGCCGGGCGTGTCCATGAACACCAGCCCGTGCCCGGTGACCTTTTCGGCATAGCCGAAGACGCCGTTGAGCGGCGTCTGGCCGCCCTTGGCGACCGCGCCCAGCGACTTTTCCAGGATGGTGGTCAGGCCGCCGCGCTTGTTGCCCGGCGAGGGGTTGTTGTCGATGGAAGCGCCATGCTTGGCGACGTGGTCTTCCCACCATTTCACGTAGCCGTCGAGCTTGGCGGCGATCTCGGGGGTGGCGGCGCGATAGGCGAGCAGATGCTCGGCGCCGTAGATCTCCGTCGTCTCGGAAAGGATGCCGATGCCGCCGACGCCGGCCAGAATGTCGACGGCCGCACCCAGCGCCGGATTGGCGGTGATGCCGGACATGCCGTCGGAGCCGCCACATTGCAGGCCGACGACGATCTCGCTGACCGGGATCGGCTCACGCTGAAGCGTGCCGACCTCTTCGGCGATCTCGGCCAGCACGAGCAACGCCTTCTCGACCGATTTGCGCGAGCCGCCGGCTTCCTGGATGTTGAAATGGCGTTTTCCCGCGGCGACGCCCTTCTGGCCATAGAGGGTGAGCTGGTTGACCTCGCAGCCGAGCCCAACCATCAGCACGCCGCCGAAATTCGGGTGACGGGCATAGCCGGCAAGGGTGCGGTGCAACACCATCATGCCGTCGCCGGTGGCGCTCATGCCGCAGCCCTGGCCGTGGACGATCGGGACGAAACCGTCGATGCCGGGATATTGCGGCAGAAGCGTGCGGTTCGCCGCATCGGCGATGGCGTGGCAGACGGTGGCCGAGCAATTGACGCTGGCGAGAATGCCGATGAAGTTGCGCGTGCCGGCACGGCCGTCGGCGCGGCGGTAGCCCATGAAGGTGCGGGTGCGGTCCGCCTCGGTCGCGTGCACTGCCTCGCTCGGCGGCACCACCGGCAAACGACCGCTTTCGAAGACCAGGTTATGCGAATGGATATGCTCGCCGGGCGCGATGTCCTGCGTGGCGCGGCCGATCGCCTGGGCATATTTGACCACGGCTTCGCCGGCTGCAATCGGTTTGATCGCCACTTTGTGGCCGGGCTCGATCAGTGCGACGGCGACGGCGCCGCCCGGCAGCACGGTGCCGATCTCGATGCGGCCATTGGCGACCGCGACATTGTCGGCGGGAGACAGAAGAATGCTGGTTGCGGCGTTCACGGGAGCTTCCTGGGTATGTTCCTGGGTGCGCGAGCGGATTGACACGCGGCTCTTAACATATAATGTCTTTTATCGGGAAAAAACATTTTTGCGTCAATTGTTTTTTCGCACGAGCGCGCCGCGTCTTTTGGATGCGCGATGGAGGCACCAAAACTAGCGTTGCGCATGATGTTTTCCGAAGCGATTCCGATTTCATGCGCGAGAAACGCTTCAGGCCGGCCGCAAGCGCCGGTGCGCCACGGGGCAGGGGATGTCAAAGAGCAACAACGTTTACAAGGACGCCTATAATCGCGGTCTCCGGCTGCTCGACGAAACCAAGAGCCTGCCCTCGGAGCCGGAGCTGGGCACTCTGCTCGGCGTCAGCCGCACGACGGTCCGCACCATCCTTGCGCGCATGGAAGAGACCGGCCTGATCGACTGGAACAAGCGCAACAAGACGGTTCTGCGCGAACCGCGGCCGGACGATTTTTTCCCCGAGGAAGAGACCGACACGCTGGCTGAGATCATCGAGCGCTCCTTCATGCGGCGGCTGCTTGCCGGCGGTGCCGAAGCCGGCATGCAGATCAACGAACTCGAACTGGCGCGCGAGATCGGCGTCGGCACCACCAGCGTGCGCGAATTCCTGATCCGCTTCTCGCGCTTCGGCCTGATCGAGAAGCGCCGCAACAGCCACTGGGTGCTGAAAGGCTTTACCCGCGCCTTCGCGCTGGAGCTGACCGAAATCCGCGAAATGTTCGAACTGCGCTCGGCCGCCGCCTTTGCCGCTTTGCCCGAGGACAGCCCGGTCTGGGCCGACCTCGACCGCCTGGAGGACGAGCATCGCCGGCTGGCGCGCGAGATCGCCGCGCGCTTCAGCGAGTTCTCTGAGCTCGACGAACGCTTTCACAGGCTGATCCACCGCGCCTCGCACAACCGCTTCATCGTCGATTTCTATGACGTCATCGCCATGATTTTCCACTACCACTACCAGTGGAACAAGGCGCAGGAGCGCGAGCGCAACGAAGTCGCGGTCCAGGAGCATCTCGCCTATATCGCCGCGCTCAAATCGCGCGATCTAGCCAGGGTCGACGCCGCCTGCCGCAAGCACCTGAAATCGGCCCGCCACACGCTGCTGACGTCGATCCCGGAGGGAAGGCAGCCGCTACGCGCGTGATTGTGTTGCGTTGCCGCAGCAACGTTTTGGCGATTTTCCGGCCGCCGGCTCCGTGCTAGAGAGCTGACGTTGCTGCGTGGAGAGGCTGGTTCTTGACCATATGCCGGAAACGATGGAGCATGCCGGTCGCGTTCGCCGCGGCCTGGCTGCTCGTGCTCCAGTCGATGCTCGGCGCGTTCGCTTCCGGCATCGAACCGAACGCTTCGCAATTCGATGCTTTCGGCAACACCATCTGCACCCATGACGGTGCGACGCAACTCCCTGCCGGCGACCCGCACCCGCAGCACATGCCAGCCTGCTGCATGCTTGGTTGCAACCTCGTTTCGGCTGTCTACGCGCCACCGCCCGATGCCGGGGGCCCGGCTCGCAGCCTTTCCGTAGAAACCGTCGCCTTTATCCTGGCGGCATTCCGGCATCGCGATTTCGCCCGTGCCCGCACTCCATCCAATCCGCGCGCACCACCGGCGACGGCCTGATCCGTTCTGGTTCGCGCTGCGCAACCCTTCGCCGGCGCGTTTATCGACATCGTTCGCGACCGGCCACGGCGCGATCCCCTAAAGCTCATGGAGCAATCATGTCCCACTTTCTTCGCGCCGCCGCGTTCAGCCGCAGGCGTTTCCCGTTGCGCGGCTTCGAGGCGCATCTCGGCTTCGCGGTGTTCGTCCTTGCCCTCCTGTTCGCCAGCGCCCAGTCCGTCTTCGCGCATGAGTTCAAGGTCGGCGATATCGAGATCGGGCATCCCTGGTCGCGCGCCACACCGGCCGGCGCCAAGGTGGCCGGCGGCTATTTCACCATCACCAACTCCGGCAGTGCGCCGGATCGCCTTCTGTCGATCACCTCCGATATTTCGGCCAAGGCCGAACTGCACCAGATGGGCGTCAGCAATGGCGTCATGACCATGCGGCCGGTCACCGGCGGCCTCGAGATTCCGGCCGGCGGCAAGGTCGCGCTGGCGCCCAACGGCTATCATTTGATGTTCATGGATTTGAAGCGGCAGCCGAAGCAAGGCGAGACCTTCTCTGCCACGCTGACCTTCGAGAAAGCCGGTACCGTTACGGTCAACTTCGCCGTGCAAGGCATCGGCAGCGCGGCACCTCAGGACGACGACTGACTTGGCCGCTTCGAGAGGTACCATCATGAAGAAATCTCTTTTGCCCGGCTGCGCGCTTCTCGTCCTCGGGACCAGCATGGCCTTCGCCCACATCACGCTCGAAACGCCGGAAGCGGCGGTCGGCTCGACCTACAAGGCGGTGCTGCTTGTGCCGCATGGCTGCGAGGGCAAGGCAACGACCGCCGTTCGCGTGCAGATTCCGGAAGGGGTGCTCTCGGTCAAACCGATGCCGAAGCCGGGTTGGACGCTGCAGGTCAAGAACGGCAAGTACGAGAAGCCCTACCAGCTTTACGGCCAGGCAGTGACCAGCGGCGTCAAGGAGATCGACTGGAGCGCCGGCAGCCTGCCGGACGAATTCTACGACGAATTCGTCTTCCGCGCGACACTGGCGGCGGATCTGCCGGCAGGTCAGACGCTCTATTTCCCGGTGGTGCAGGAATGTGACGGCGTTGCCGATCGCTGGATCGAGATTCCGGCGGTCGGGCAGGCTGAGGACGCGCTGGAATTTCCGGCGCCCGGCCTCAAATTGTCGCCGAAGAAGTGAGCGCTAACGGCGGGCTTTGTTCGAAAGAGCGCGCCGCTGCTTTTGGCCATGAGATGAGCGCGGCATCCTTCCTGCGACGAGCCTGTATCGCCGGTAATTATACCGGCCGGCTTGCCGTTGGCCTGCTTGCCGCCATCATGCTGCTCGCCGCAATTGCCGCGCCGAACCCCGCCTTCGCCCACGCGGCGCTGATCAAGGCCGAGCCGGCTGACGCTGCGGTGCTGGCGCAGAGCCCGTCGCAATTGTCGCTGACCTTCACCGAGCCGGTTTCGCCGTTGGTGCTGACGCTGGTGCGGCCCGACGGCACGCCGGTCCCGCTGACCTCTTTCCGGCTCAGCGGCCAGACCGTCGAGATCGACAATCCGCAGGCGCTGACATCCGGCACGCATGTGCTGAGCTGGCGGGTGATTTCCGCCGACGGCCATCCGGTCGGCGGCTCGGTGCTGTTTTCGATCGGCACGCCGAGTGCTGCGCCGGCTGTCGCCGAAGCCGTCGACCGGGGGCTTCGTACGGCGATCTGGATCGGCAAGGTCTTTCTCTATATCGGCCTCCTTTTCGGCGTTGGCGGTGCCTTTGCGTTGGCCTGGCTGGCACAAGGCGGGCGATCCGGCCAGCGCCTGATCGCCGCGGCAATCCTGTGCGGGCTGGTCGCGGGACCCTTGTCGCTCGGCTTCCAGGGCCTGGATGCACTCGGTGCGCCGCTGGCCCGGCTGGCGCAGCCGGTCATCTGGCAGACCGCGCTCGGGACCAGCTTTGGCTGGACGGTGCTGATCGCGCTGATGGCGCTCGGCCTTAGCCTATTGTCGCTGGTTGTGCCGCCCGCCGACGCAAAGCCGCTCGCCTTGGCCGGGCTGGTTGGTGTTGGCGCAGCACTTGCCGCCAGCGGGCATGCCAGTGCTGCCGAGCCGCAGTGGCTGACCAGGCCGATGGTGTTTCTGCACGGCGCAGCGATCGCTGTCTGGGCCGGGGCGCTGGCACCGCTCGGTCTTGCCTTGAAACGGCAGCCGGCCAAAGCCGGGCCGTTGCTGCGCCGGTTTTCGCGAGCGATCCTGTTCGTCGTGGCCGTGCTTGCGGCAGCCGGCATCGTGCTCGCCGTCATCCAGGTGCAAACGCCATCGGCGCTGGTCCATACCGTTTATGGCCGGCTGCTGCTGATCAAGCTGGTGCTGCTTGTCTTTCTGTTCACGCTCGCCGCCGTCAACCGCTTTAAGCTAACGGCCCCGGCCGAGGCGGGAAATACGGAGGTCCAGAGGCGGCTGGCCCGCTCGATCGGCATCGAAGCGCTGATCGTGGTGGTGATCTTTGGCGTTGCCGCCGGCTGGCGCTTCACGCCACCGCCGCGCGCGCTGGCGATCGCCGCCGCACAGCCGGCATCGGTCCATATCCACACGCTGCAAGCGATGGCCGACCTCAGCATTGCGCCCGGCCACGCCGGGCCTGTTGCCGCTTCGATCTTCATCATGACCGGCGATTTCGGCCCGCTCGACGCCAAGCAGGTGACGCTGGTGCTGTCAAAGCCCGATTCCGGCATCGAGCCGATAAAGCGCCCGGCAACAAAGCCCGGCGACGGCACCTGGCGCGTCGACGATCTTGTCATCCCGGTCCCCGGCCGGTGGACGGCGCGGCTCGATATCCTGGTCTCGGATTTCGAGATGGTGAAGATCGAGGCACCGATCGACATCAGGCCGTGAGGACAAGCTGGTGGTCTGCAACACAATTCGGCGAGGCGGTTGACGCGGCCTTGAAGGCCCGTCAATCATCGTCATCAAGAATGGGCATCCAACCCAATCGCGGGCTCAAACCAACAAGATCCGAAAGCAGGGAAGAAACAATGGAAAAAGCCGAAATCGGCCTGATCGGCCTTGGCACGATGGGCTCCAACCTGGCGCTCAATATCGCCGAGAAGGGGCACCGCATCGCAGTCTTCAACCGCACCGCGGCGCGCACCGATGCCTTTGTCGAAAATGCCGGCGCGCTCAGGGATATGGTGGTGCCCTGCTATAGCCTCGAGGAACTGGCCTCCGCGATCCGGCCGCCGCGGCCGATCATCATCATGGTGCTGGCCGGCAAACCGGTCGACGAGCAGATCACGGCATTGCGCGGGGTGCTGTCGGCCAACGACATCGTCATCGACGCCGGCAATGCCAATTTCCGCGATACGATGCGGCGCTTTTCCGAGCTTTCCAGCTCCGGCCTGACCTTCATCGGCATGGGCGTGTCCGGTGGCGAGGAGGGCGCACGCCACGGTCCCTCGATCATGGTCGGCGGCACCGAAGAGTCCTGGAAGCGCGTCGAAAAGGTGCTGACCGCAATCTCGGCCAAGTTCAAGGGCGAGCCTTGCGCGGCGTGGCTCGGCACCGACGGCGCCGGGCACTTCGTCAAGACCATTCACAACGGCATCGAATATGCCGACATGCAGATGATCGCCGAGATCTACGGCATATTGCGCGACGGGCTCGGCATGGGGCCGAAAGAGATCGCTGAGGTGTTTTCCCAGTGGAACACCGGTCGGCTTAACTCGTATTTGATCGAGATCACTGCCAAGGTGCTGGCCGCCGACGATCCCAAGACCGGCAAGCCGGTCGTCGACATCATCCTCGACCGCGCCGGCCAGAAAGGCACCGGCAAATGGTCGGTGATCGAGGCGCAGCAGCTCGGCATCCCGGCCACCGCGATCGAGGCGGCGGTGGCGGCGCGCGTGCTGTCGTCGATCAAGGACGAGCGGCTTGCCGCCGGAAAGGTCTATGGCGGCGGCGTGAGCAAGATTTCCGGAGACAGGGACGCACTGCTCGGCGATCTCGAGCTGGCGCTGTTTGCCGGCAAGATCGCCGCCTACGCGCAAGGCTTCGCGGTGATGAGCGGCGCGTCGAAGGAATTCAACTGGAACCTGCCGATGCCGGTCATCGCCAAGATCTGGCGGGCCGGCTGCATCATCCGCTCGCAATTGCTGGATACGATGGCGGAGGCCTTCGGCGCCGGCGGCGCAGCCACCAACCTGTTGATGGCGCCGGCTTTCGTTTCATTGATGCAGGAGGCACATCCGTCGCTTCGCCGTGTCGTGGCAAGGGCAGCCGAAGCCGGCTCGCCGGTGCCGGCCCTGTCATCGGCGCTTGCCTATTTCGACAGTTACCGGCAGGGCCGCGGCACTTCGAACCTGATCCAGGCGCAGCGCGATTTCTTCGGTGCGCATGGCTTCGAGCGCATCGACGGGCAAGGCGCTTTCCATGGCCCGTGGGGAAGCGGCGCGGCGGGTTGACCGACGCCGCTTAAGTGGACGCCGGGCGGCGATAGGCCTGCACTTCGCCCGGCACGCTCAGGCTTTGCAGGGAGCCGGGTGCGGCGCCGCCGATCCAGCCCAGCACCGAGCGGGCGAGCTCGGCGCCGGCCAGCCGGAAGTTCTCGTTGACGACCAGCAATTCGCTGCGAAACAGATGCAGAAGCTCCGACGACTGCTTGGATACCACATCGACATCGCGGCCAAGCTTAAGGCCGGCATCTTCGATGCCGGCGACGATGGCGAGCGTCGCGGCGGCGGCGCTGCTGATGAAACCATCCGGACGGTTTTCGCGGCGCATCAGCTGCGCGGTCCGCATTCTGATCTGCTCGATCGAATGATCGATCGAAACGGTGTTGAACGGGATTTCGCTGGCGCCGACCTCGCTCAGCGCATCGGCAAAGCCGGCGAGCATGTGGCCGTGATAAGTCAGCTCGACGGGCGGCGCCAGCAGAGCCAGCCGGCGGCGGCCGATGCCGGCCAGATGGCGCACTGCCTCGGCCGCGAAAGCGTAATTGTCGAAATCATGGTAGGGGTGGATCAGCCCCATATCGGTGCGGCCGTGCGTGGCAAAGGGAATGCCGCGCTCCAGCATATAGCGGGCCCTCGGGTCGTTCGGCTGCGTGCGCGAAATGATGACGCCGTCGGCTGAACCGGTTTCCACGAGATAACGGATCGGGTCCAGCGGATCCTGCGAGCGCGAATAGGGCGTCACGATCAAATGATAGGGCGTATCGGCGATGACTTCCGAAACTCCGTAGATGATATCCGAGACAAAGCTCATGATCTCGTGCTCGGTGTTGAGCACCAGGCTGATGACATTGGTCTTGCCGGTCCGCAGGCGCACGCCGGCGCGGTTGGGCCGATAACCGATCTGCTTGGCGACAAGCTGGACGCGCCGCTTGGTCTCGGCGCCGATCTCAGGCGCGTCCTTTAACGCGCGCGACACGGTGGTGACGCCCAGCCCGGTCATGAAGGCGAGCGTCTTCAGTGTCGGCCGGCCCTGGCCCGACGCCTCGTCGGCCTTCTCTTTTTGATGCCTGTTCATTCGTCCCGCCCCGTCAGGCGCATAGCAGTTGCCGGGCAGGCCGGCAATCGGCGGGCCGCGGGTACGCCGCGGGCCTTCACCGAATGAGACCGCTATATACTGAAACGTTACAGATTGTCACTGCCATCGCCTTATCACTGGTGACAGGCGCAAAATGAGCGATACTTCAATCGGCGCAGAAAGAGCGACTGGAACGGGCTTTTCTCGTTTTTGGGCGCCGCAGCATTTACTTTCGCGATGCAACCTCTCTTGTTGCGTTGCGGTAGGCTGGCGAGCTGATTGATTTTATTCGTGTTTCGAAAAAATGTGATGGCGCCTTTGCCCGAGGGGTTGCGCGTCTGAAGCAATTGCCGTATCCAAAATCTGTAACGTTTCAGATTCTGGGAGGAACGAAATGCGATACCAACTCATGACTGCTGCGCTGGCAGCGACGGCCGCGCTGCAGTTCGCCGGCCCGGCGGCCGCGACGGATCTGGAAGTCACCCATTGGTGGACTTCGGGCGGTGAAGCGGCGGCGGTTGCCGAACTCGCCAAGGCTTTCGACGCGACTGGCAATCATTGGGTGGATGGCGCTATCGCCGGCTCCGGCGGCACGGCGCGGCCGATCATGATCAGCCGCATCACCGGCGGCGACCCTATGGGCGCGACCCAGTTCAATCACGGCCGGCAGGCGGAAGAATTGGTGCAGGCCGGGCTGATGCGCGACCTCACCGATCTCGCCACCAAGGAGAAGTGGACGGAAATCGTGCAGCCGAAGAGCCTGCTCGACGGCTGTACCCTCGACGGCAAGATCTATTGCGTGCCGGTCAATATCCATTCCTGGCAGTGGCTGTGGCTGTCGAACGCCGCCTTCGAAAAAGCCGGCGTGCCGGTGCCGAAGAACTGGAATGAATATGTCGCTGCCGCGCCCGCGCTGGAAAAAGCAGGCATCCAGCCGCTCGCGGTCGGCGGCCAGCCCTGGCAAGCCTCCGGCGCTTTCGACGTGCTGCTTGCGGCGGTCGGCGGCACCGACGCGTTCCTCAAGGTCTACAAGGACAAGGACGCGGAATTCGCCGCCGGGCCCGAGGTCGCCAAGGTCTTCAAGGCGGCGGACGACGCCCGCAAGATGGCGAAGAACACCAATGTGCAGGACTGGAACCAGGCCACCAATCTGGTCATCACCGGCAAGGCCGGCGGCCAGATCATGGGTGACTGGGCGCAGGGCGAGTTCCAGGTTGCCGGCCAGACCGCCGGCAAGGACTATACTTGCCTTCCGGGCCTTGGTCTCAACGAGGTCATCGCCACCGGCGGCGACGCTTTCTACTTCCCGCTGCTGAAGGACCCCGAAAAATCGAAGGCGCAGGAAGTGCTGGCCCACACGCTGCTCGATCCCAAGACACAGGTCGCCTTCAATCTCAAGAAGGGCTCGCTGCCGGTGCGCGGCGACGTCGACCTCAAGGCGGCGAACGACTGCATGAAGAAGGGGCTCGAAATCCTCGCCAAGGGCAACGTCATGCCTTGGACGGACCAGCTGCTTTCGCAGGATACGCAGAAGCAGAAGGAGGATCTTTTCTCCGAGTTCTTCGCCAAGCAGGACATGACCGTGGAAGATGCGCAGAAGCGCTTCGCCGCCATCGTCGGTTCGGCCGATTGACGATCGACAACTGCCCTCACTCCCGCCCCTGCGAGCGCAGGGTCGGGAGCGTACCGCCCTTACCCGATCCAGCGCGGCTGTGCAGATGAGCAAGAGCGAACGCCCTAGCCAACTCTTTCGCAACCTCAATGCGAAGATCGCCTCGATCCCAATGATCCTTACCGCGCTGGTGATCTTTGTCGGCGGCAGCGCGTGGACGGTGCTTTATTCCTTCACCAGTTCGAAGCTCCTGCCGCGGCTGAATTTCGTCGGGCTCGACCAGTACTACCGGCTGTGGTCGGTGCCGCGCTGGCTGGTCTCGATCGAGAACCTGCTGATCTACGGCGTGCTGTCGCTGCTGTTCTCGCTGGTGATCGGCTTCCTGCTTGCCGCCCTGCTCGACCAGAAGATCCGGTTCGAGGACACGTTCCGGACCATCTTCCTCTATCCCTTCGCCCTCTCCTTCATTGTCACCGGCCTTGTCTGGCAGTGGCTGCTCAACCCCGAATTCGGGATCCAGGGAGTGGTGCGCAGCCTCGGCTGGGAGAGCTTCAGCTTCAATCCGCTCTATGATTCCAGCATCGTCATCTACGGCATATTGATCGCCGCTCTCTGGCAGGGCACCGGACTCATCATGTGCCTGATGCTGGCCGGCCTGCGCGGGATCGACGAGGATATCTGGAAGGCAGCGCGGGTCGACGGGATACCAACCTGGAAGACCTATCTGTTCATCATCATACCGATGATGCGGCCGGTCTTCATCACCACGCTCGTCATCATCGCTGCCGGTATCGTCAAGATCTATGACCTGGTTGTCGCCCAGACCAGCGGCGGGCCCGGCATCGCCTCCGAAGTCCCGGCCAAATATGTCTATGACTACATGTTCTTCGCCCAGAACCTCGGTCAGGGGTTCGCCGCGTCGACCATGATGCTGCTGTCGGTGATCATCGTCATCGTGCCGTGGGCCTATCTCGAGTTTGGAGGCAAGAAGCGTGTCTGACCATACCGTTTCCTTGCCGGCCGGCCCCGGCACGCTCGAAGCGTACGGGCCGAGCGGGCCGAAGCCGCGGCATATGTTCTCGCGCCGCAACATCTTCCTCTACGGCACGCTCATCGTGGTGGCGCTCTACTATCTTTTGCCGCTCTACGTGATGGTGGTGACATCGCTCAAAGGCATGCCCGAGATACGCCTCGGCAACATCTTCTCGCCGCCGATGGAGATCACCTTCGAGCCCTGGGTCAAGGCCTGGTCGAGCGCCTGCACCGGGCTCAATTGCGACGGGCTGTCGCGCGGCTTCTGGAATTCCGTGCGCATCACCATTCCGTCGGTGATCCTGTCGATCGCGCTCGCCTCCGTGAACGGCTATGCGCTTGCCAACTGGCGCTTCAAAGGGGCCGACACCTTCTTCATCATCCTGATCGTCGGCGCCTTCATCCCCTACCAGGTGATGATCTATCCGATCGTCATCATCCTGCGCGAGATCGGCCTCTATGGCAGCCTCAGCGGCCTAGTGATCGTCCATTCCATCTTCGGCATGCCGATCCTCACACTTTTGTTCCGCAACTACTTCTCTTCCATGCCGGAGGAGCTGTTCCGGGCAGCGCGCGTCGACGGCGCCGGCTTCTGGGGCATCTATTTCCGCATCATGCTGCCGATGTCGCTGCCGATCTTCGTTGTCGCCATCATCCTGCAGGTGACCGGCATCTGGAACGATTTCCTGTTCGGCGTCGTCTACACCCGCCCCGACACCTATCCGATGACGGTGCAGCTCAACAACATCGTCAACTCGGTGCAAGGCGTGAAGGAATACAACGTCAACATGGCAGCCACCATCCTGACCGGCCTCGTGCCGCTGATCGTCTATTTCCTGTCCGGAAAATTGTTTGTGCGCGGCATCGCCGCCGGCGCGGTGAAAGGATGATGGCGATGACCGCAAACCGCAGCGTTGAGGTAAACGGCAGCAGGGGGGCAAACGGCACCAGCGTCTCGATCCAGAACCTGTCGCTGAATTTCGGCGCGGTATCGGTGCTGCAGACGCTCAATCTCGATGTCGCCGAAGGCGAGTTCATCGTGCTGCTCGGCCCGTCCGGCTGCGGCAAGTCGACCTTGCTCAACTGCATTGCCGGGCTGCTCGACGTTTCCGAAGGCCGCATCTTCATCAAGGGCAAGAACGTCACCTGGGAAGAGCCCAAGGACCGCGGCATCGGCATGGTGTTCCAGTCCTATGCGCTCTATCCGCAGATGACGGTGGAGAAAAACCTGTCGTTTGGGCTGCGCGTTGCCGGCCTCGCCAAGGACGAGATCGCCAAGCGCATCGCCCGGGCCGCCGAGATCCTGCAGATCGAGCCGCTTTTGCATCGCAAGCCCGCGGCTCTGTCCGGCGGCCAGCGCCAGCGCGTGGCGATCGGGCGCGCACTTGTCCGCGACGTCGATGTCTTTCTGTTCGACGAGCCGCTCTCCAATCTCGACGCCAAGCTACGCGCGGAATTGCGCGTTGAGATAAAGCTGCTGCATCGCAAGCTGGAAAACACCATGATCTACGTCACCCACGACCAGATCGAGGCGATGACGCTGGCCGACCGCATCGCGGTGATGAAGGGCGGCGTGATCCAGCAGCTCGATGCGCCGCAGACGATCTATAACCGGCCGGTCAACCGGTTTGTCGCCGGCTTCCTCGGCTCGCCGGCGATGAACTTTCTCGACGGCAGGCTGGAGCAGGCGGAAGGCGACTGGCACTTTGTCGTCGAGGATGTGCGGATCCCGCTTGCCACCTATGCTTTCGAGAAGGACCCGGTGCCGGGCCCGGCCGTGTTCGGCATCCGCCCCGAGCATGTCGCGTTCAACAGCGGGGCGGGATGGCCGTTCGCAGCCACGGCAAATGTCGAGGTCGTCGAGCCCATGGGTTCCGACACGCTGGTGTGGCTGAAGCTCGGCGGCCAGAATTTCACTGTACGCGTGACATCGGAACGCACGCCGAAGAACGCCGAGGCGGTGGGCATCGGATTTGACCCGATGCGCGCCTCGCTGTTCGACGCCGCAACCGGCAGCCGCCTCTAGATCATGATTTAACCGTCCAACATCCATCCCTCGCCCAAGACTTAACCCTCCCCCAAGACTAACCCTCCCAAGAAAACGGACAGACACGATGAACTGGTCATTCCAACTTTACAGCGCCCGCAATTTCCAGCCCTGGGAGGGCGTGCTCAAAATGCTGGGCGAGCTTGGTTACAGCCAAGTCGAAGGGTTCGGCGGCGTCTATGACGATCCCAAGGCCTTCCGTGCCGAGCTCGACAAGAACGGGCTCGCCATGCCGACCGGGCATTTCTCGATCGACGCACTCGAGAAGGATTTCGACGGCGTGCGCAGAACGGCCGATGCGCTCGGCATCACGCTGCTCATCTGCCCCTTCCTGAACGCCGAGTTCAGGCCGGCCGACGCGGCCGGCTGGCGCGGCTTCGGTGAACGGCTGGCCAAGGTCGGCGAGACGGCTGAGAAAGCCGGCTATGGTTTTGCCTGGCACAACCATGATTTCGAGTTCAAGGCGCTTGCCGACGGCTCGGTGCCGCAGGACCATATCCTGTCTTCGGCGCCCGATATCGGCTGGGAGATGGACGTCGCCTGGGTGGTGCGCGGCGGCGTCGACCCGCTGCCCTGGATCGAAAAGCACGGCAAGCGCATCGTCGCCGCCCATGTCAAGGACATGGCCAAGCCGGGCGAGGGCCTCGACGAGGACGGCTGGTCCGACGTCGGCCACGGCACCATCGACTGGCCCGGCCTGATCAAGGCGCTGCGCGCCAAAAGTGCGGCAAAATACTACGTCATGGAACAGGACAACCCCAACGACATCGAGCGCTTTGCCCGCCGCTCGATCGCAGCCGCCAAGACCTATTAGGAGCACACCAGCATGGCAACAAAACTTGGGATTGGCGTCATCGGCTGCGGCAACATCTCGAAGGCGTATTTTTCACTGGCGCCGCTATTTCGCGGCATCGAGATGCGCGCCTGCGCCGATATCAACATGGAAGCGGCGAAAGCGCGGGCAAAGGAGTTCAAGCTGCGCGCCGAGACCGTCGAGGGGCTGCTCAAGGCGGACGATATCGACATCATCGTCAACCTGACCATTCCGGCGGTGCATTACGAGGTGTCGAAGCAGATCCTCGACGCCGGCAAGCACGTCTATTCGGAGAAGCCGTTCGTACTGTCGGTCAAGGAAGGGCTCGACCTGAAGAAGCGGGCGGAAAACAAGGGGCTTCGCATCGGTTCGGCGCCCGATACGTTCCTTGGCGGCGCACACCAGCTTGTCCGCGACCTGATCGACACCGGCAGGCTCGGCAGGATCACCAGCGGCACCTGTCATGTGATGAGCCATGGGATGGAGCATTGGCACCCCAATCCGGACTTCTTCTTCCAGCCAGGCGCCGGCCCGGTGCTCGACATCGGACCCTATTATATCACCAATCTGATCCAGCTGATCGGGCCGGTGAAGCAGGTCGCCGCCTTCGCTTCGATCCCGATGACGGAACGCATCATCAGCTCGAAGCCGCGCGTCGGCGAAAAGATCCCGGTCTCCACGCCGACGACGATCCACGGGGTGTTGGAGTTCGAGAACGGCGCCGTGGTGACGCTCAATACCAGTTGGGACGTCTGGAGCCACGGCCACGCGCCGATGGAGCTCTATGGCGAGGCGGGCACGGTGTTCGTGCCGGATCCGAACTTCTTCGGCGGCGAGGTGCGCTACACCGAAGCCGCCAAGCCGGTGAAGAAGCTGCCGAAATGGCGGCACCCGTTCGGCGTGCCCAACGAGATGCACTCGCAAGGCATGATGGCCAACTACCGCACCGCCGGTCTGGCCGACATCGCGATCGCGATTACCGAAGGCCGGCCGCACCGCTGCTCGATGGAACTGGCGCTGCATGCCGTCGACGTCATGACCGGCCTGTTGCGTTCGGGCGAGACCGGAAAGTTCGTTGCCATGCAGACCAGCTGCGAGCGGCCTGAAGCGCTCGGCGTCAAGGCGGCGAAAGAGCTGCTGGCGAAGAAGAAAACGAAGTAGGCGGCGCACTCAAGGGATCGCGGCCCCCTCCCCGTTCTTACGGGGCGAGGGTAAGGGGTGAGGGGCGGAGCCGACTCACCCGTTTTCGCGGCGGCAATTGTCGAACTCGCTTCAATCTGAGGATTTCCCATGCCCTATGTCCCCGCCGAAAACCGCTACGAAAAGATGATCTACAATCGCTGCGGGCGGTCCGGCCTGAAGCTGCCGGCGATCTCGCTTGGGCTCTGGCACAATTTCGGCGACGACACACCGCATAGAACCAAGCAGGCGATCACCCGCAAGGCCTTCGACCTCGGCGTCACGCATTTCGACCTCGCCAACAATTACGGCCCGCCGCCCGGCTCGGCGGAGCGGGCTTTCGGCGAGATCCTGCGGACGGACTTTGCCGGCTATCGCGACGAGCTGATCATCTCGACCAAGGCCGGCTACGAAATGTGGGCAGGACCTTATGGCGAGTGGGGCGGGCGCAAATATGTGCTGGCCAGCCTCGACCAGAGCCTGAAGCGGATGGGGCTCGACTATGTCGACATCTTCTATTCGCACCGCTTCGACCCCGAAACACCTCTGGAAGAGACGATGGGTGCGCTCGATCACGCGGTGCGCTCGGGCAAGGCGCTTTATGCCGGCATTTCCTCCTACAATTCGCAGCGCACACGCGAGGCCGCCGACATATTGAAACAGCTCGGCACGCCTTGCGTGATCCATCAGCCGAGCTATTCGATGCTCAATCGCTGGGTCGAGGATGACGGCCTGCTCGATACGCTTGAGGGGCTTGGCGTCGGTTCGATCGTGTTCTCACCGCTGGCGCAAGGCATGCTGACCGACAAATATCTCGGCGGCATCCCCGACGGCAGCCGCGCCAGCCAGGGCAAGTCGCTGCGCCCGGCCTTCATCAACGACAAATCCATCGCCAATATCGAGGCGCTGAACGTGATCGCCCGTCGCCGCGGCCAGACGCTGGCGCAGATGGCGCTGGCCTGGGTGCTGCGCAGGGGCAGGGTGACGTCGGCGCTGATCGGCGCCAGCCGGCCGGAACAGGTCGAGGATTGCGTCAGCGCGCTGAAGGCGCTCGACTTCAGCGATGCCGAGCTCGCCGAGATCGACACCTTTGCACGCGAGTCGGATATCAATCTCTGGGCGGCGTCGGCCGAGCGCAAGGGTCCGCCAAGGAAGTAGGCGACTGCGGCATCCACGGCTCAGACCGGGAACGACGATGCGAGCATGGTGAGCCACGCGGTCAATCTACACAACGACAGCCGGGCGAACATAGTAAAGAGTGCACTGTCACCGTAATTCCTCGTAATTCCTGCCAGGCTTCAGGGAAGGTGTTCGAGTGTATCTGGCTTTGTGCGACGAAAGCTAACTTGCTCCAATTTTCCAATTTCTAGTTCGACAGAGATGCGTCCGCCGTCGTTGAGCTCTATTTCGAGGGCGTCTTGATCGAATTTTACGGGAACTATGCTCATACCTATTTTCCAAAGAATTGGAAGTGATCCTTTGTGTTTTACGACATCGTAATTTGAGAGCTCATCTGAAATATAGACTTTAAAATCTCTATTTATATCTGTCGATATCCTATCGCCCATGTCTAAGGATAAAGCTTCAATCACAACCGAATACAATCCGATTCTAATCAAAGTTACTTCGGTATTCTCAACCCATGATATCCTATTACTCATTACGGAAACCTCAATGAATTGAATGGATCTACAGCATAGTAAGGCAAAGATCGCTATCATTCAGTACAGTCCACCCGGTAACTGGTGAAATTTAATTACGGTGACGGTGCACCTTTTTGAGCCGCGACATCCGTGTCGAGCAAATCGAACAGCCCGTCGACGATGGCAGCCGGTCCTTCATCGGTCTCAGATTCACAACGCCGTCGAGTTGATCCGTCAGATGCGCCCGGGCGCTTGACCAAGGCCAATCGGCCGCCTGCCTCACCAGTCCCGCGCGCACAGGGTCCGGCAACTCGCGTGCGCGGGGTCAGATTTGCCACTTCAGTTGGCAGCCGTCTTCGACCTCGACAGCCAGCGGCTAACTTTCGGCTGCCTTGAGGCTCCGCGCGGCTTCCTCGAGCGTCGCTCTATCGTTGCCAAGTCTGTCGATCAGGTCTTGCGCCTGATCACCGGTTATCCCGGTGCGCATCGCCAGCGCCTCGACCGTCAGAACGTCGGAACTGGCGATCGTTCCAGCCGGAACGCGGTCCGCGTCGTCGAGGTCAAGCTCATGTTTCGCCTGCTGCCAATGACGCTCATGGGCGCCGTGCGGGCGGCCCTCGCGCACCCAGATTTCATATGCTCGCTGCCGAATTTTTTCATGCCGATCGTCATCCATGGCGGTTCCTCCCTTGTGGGTTTTCACCAACGCCGGGAGTGCCGGAACGATCCGACGCTCGCGCCGATTTCGCACACAAGCCGGGACAAACCCGGATTTTCATCGAACAAACACCGGACAGACGCGTTTTGCGGAGGAACCTAGATAGCGGGCCGGCCGTTGATCCGAACCTGAGCAAAGGAGATAACGATGGCCGACGAACCGAACGAATCCGCAGCACCGAAAATAACTCAGCGTGAAGCTCAGGAAGCCCTGGAGAAGCAGGTCGCGCAGCTGAGGCGCGAGATCAACAAGATCAACCGGACCTTGGCCGAACGCGCGGAAGAGGCGATCGAGGACGCCGGCGATTGGTATGACAACGCTGCCGAGCGCGCCTCTCGGACGGCACAAGCCCTCCGCAACAGGGCGCAGACAGTGTCCGGGGTTGTCCAGGAGAATCCTGGCACAGTATCGTCCGCCTTCATACTCGGCGTGGCCCTAGGGGCATTACTGGGCCTCGCCTTGGCCGCCACAGACCAGCGCCGCGATCGCTGGTTCTAGTCCCAACCTAAAGTTTCCGGACAGAAACGGCGGGATTGCTCCCGCCGTTCATTCAGCAGGCGAACGCGGTCAGGGCGTGGCCGACTTCTGAGCCGTGCCGAGGGCTTTGGGCGCTGCCGGTGCGGGAGCCGCCGTCTTCATCTTGTCCTCGATCCAGCCGATGTAATTGGCCAGCCGCGTGTAGATGCCGTAAGCGTTCTTGTGGCCGCAGGCGGCGCTGCCGTCGGCCGGACCTTCGCCCCAGCTGACGACACCGACCTGCACCGGACCGTCGGCGCCGGTCATGAACAGCGGTCCGCCGCTGTCGCCATTGCAGGCGTCGCGCTCGCCGCTGGCGGTGCCGGCGCAGATCATGTTGCCGGTCAGCGGATCGGCCATATCAGCAGCAATTGCGTTGGCGGCCGCCTCGATGCCTCTTTCCGAGTAACGCATGCGGCGGGCGAGCTCGCCGAGCGCAGCCTTCAAATCATGCGCATAAATCGCCATGATGCCGCTGTTGCAGATTGCGTTCGGCTGGAGGTCCAGGTCGGCGACCATCAGCGCCGTGGGAAATGTTCCGTCCTGCATCTTGCCCCAGCCGGTGACCGTCGTCTTACCGGCGTCGGGGGTCGGCCCACGGGCAAATTTGATGGTCGGGGCATCGGCCGGCTCGGCCAGCCGGATCAGGCCGAGATCGTTGTCCAGCGTCTGCTCGCTGTAGCCTTCGTTGACGATGATCTCCACCGCCTTGTAACGCTTGCCCTCGCTGAGATCGGTGGCGCCGGTGAGCACGGTGACCACATCAGGCGAAATCGGCTCGCCATTGTCATTGAGGCAATGTGCCGCCGTCAGCACCCATTGCGGCGCAATCAGGCTGCCGCCGCAGAACTGCGCATTCGCCTGCGAGGCCGGGCTTTCGTCCAGTCTGTCGGTGGTCAGCAACGCCACCTGGAACGGGTAAGCGCCCGTCTCGGCCTGCTTGCCGCCGTAGACGCGATCGGCGCCGTCGGGGTTCTCCGCCTTGGCTTTTGCCCGGGACTCGGTCACGCGTTTCATCGGCGAGATCGCCGCCTCCGGCCGGGCGGCCGCGTCATCGGCATGAACGGAATTGACGACCGGCAAGGCCGCCGCGATGCCAAGCAGCGAGGCGGCAGCAATCGGTCTGAACCTATGGATGATCTTCACCTCGAACCCCCTGAGACGATGTTCCGACAGATCAGCCTCGACGCATAATCCACTGAAATGGAACCGGCCGGTGAGGTCATGCTCCAAGGCGAAGCACGATCTGTCACCAAACCGAGTACCACTTCTGCTAATCGTGCTGTCGAGCCAAACCCGCCCAACATCCTATAGCCCCCCACGAGCTATGTGGAAGCAATTTGTCGTTGCCAATGTTGGAGTATTTTAGGCAGTATACCGTTGCGGGCATTTTTGGCGGGGACCTAAACTGGCTGCACTGAATAATGGCCCGGTAAAGGCGCCGGCAACCAATTTCATTTTTCGGCGCCACCACGATCTCGACAATATTTCTATATCTTGATCCAGTCCTTGCTGACTTTTGGGAGCGTCTCACCATGACAAAACTGACACATAGCATTATTGTGTCCGCGTTGCTTTCCACCGCAATGTGGGCGGTTCCTGCCTTGGCTGCCGATCCAGGTTCCGCCAATGCCGGCAACGGCGAAAGCATGCGGGACGTGACATCGGGCGATTACAAGCCCGGCCGGGCGAAGCCGATCGCCCCGCCGAAACTGACCGACGACGAGGCCAACCGCGCCGCGCCGCTCGCCGACGAAGCAACGGCGGTCAAATCCTATGGCATCGTCGGCCGTTCCGCCGATGGCAAGGACATCAAGATCGACCCGAACGAGACGCTGAAGGACCTTGTCATCAAGGAAATGAACGCGCCCGCCGAGGGGCAGAAGTCCGACAATTCCGGGCTAAGCGGAGGCGAAGAGGCCGGCCGCCAGGTGTTCGGGGGGGACGACCGCGAGCAGATCAAGAATACCAAAACCTACCCGTTCACCGCGATCGGCTACCTCGAAGGCAAATCGAAGAGCGGCAGCTATGGCAGCTGCTCGGCGACGCTGATCGGTCCGCGCACGGTACTCACCGCGGCGCACTGCCTCTACAGTCACGAAGACAAGGCCTGGCTCGACAATATCCTGTTCGTGCCGGCTCTCAACGGGAAGACAGCCGACGACGCGCCGTTCGGCGCCTTCACTTATGAAAGCGCCTATATCGTCCAGGGCTTCATCGACAATTATCAGGGCTTTTACGGCTCGGTCGTGCCGTGGGATCTCGGCATCGTCACCCTGAAGCAGGATGTCGGCACCAATCTCGGCTGGCTGGGCTATGCCAATTACGTGGATCTCGGCGATTTCACTGCCAACATCATCGGCTATCCCGGCGACAAGCCGATGGGCACGATGTGGAAGGCGACCTGCGAAGTGCACGCCGAAAACATCGCCACCGAGTATTTCCAGTACGACTGCGACACTTATCCAGGATCGAGCGGCAGCTCGGTCTATGCCTATGACAATGGCTCCAAGCAGCGCGTCATCACCGGCGTGAACGTGGCCGAGAGCCCGGATGCCAATACCGCCGTGCGTCTGAACGCCATCAACGTCCAGTGGATCAACAGCCTGTACAAATAGGCCTGCCGAGTTTCCGCCGCGATCGTCGGGGCGGGCTATTTATTTAGCCGCATTTCTGCGACGCCAACTGTGATCACACTTGGCTGCAAAATGCTCCAAACCAAAGCCGGCGGCGGAGCATTTCCGTCGCCGGCTTTCGCATTTCGGGGATTATTCGGACTGGGCCGAGGGTGGCGCCTGGCGGACATAGTTCTCGATCGGCAGGGCGAAAGTCGGCGAACCGGCCTTGCGCTCCTTGTCGATATAGCCGGCAAAATAGCTCCAGAAGGAAGCGGCATAGTCGCGGAAATAGGAGTCGGCGACCTCACGCGAGCACAGCCCGCCTTCGACGCAGAAGGAAAGGCGGTTGAGGAAGTAGGCTACGCGGTCGAAATTGTCGCTGAACTCGGCAAGCGGCATGTCGCCGCCAGTTGCGCTCATCGCCTCGATACCAATGCGTTGCCTGAACACCTGTTCCTCGGTCGGCGTCGGATTGGCGCTGAGCAGATTGCCGTATTTGGCATTGAGTGCTGCAAGGCGTTGCTTGAGGGCCCGTTGCGCCTGCTGGTAGTCCTTGCTTTCCCAGAGCTCGACCAGCGACATCGTCTGCTCGACGCGCTTCTGCTCCTGGTTTGCCAGGAACTGGTAGACCGAAAAGATCAAGGTGAAGATGATCGCCAGGCGTACAAGCAATCCGGACCAGGCATAGACGAGCATGCGCCAGTCGCGATCGGTGAACGGGTTCGCCTCCTTCTTGACCTCGTGATTGCTCACCCACGGCAGGCCTTCGACGGTTTCCGGCAGTGACACCGGTTTCTTTTCCGATGTCGGCGCTGACACTGCCTGCTGTGTTGCGATGCCCCCCGCTTTTGTCATCCGCAGCTGTCCAGTTCTATGGTGGCGGACGGGTCGAGCACGATACCCGGCGTCTCAAGCTTCTTCTTCAGGCAATCCAGCTGCGCGCGCGAAACGATGAACTGCACGTCAGGCTCCACCTGCGCCTTGCCCGGCGACGGCAATGGCTCGACCACGCCGCGCGAGGCGCAGCTGCTGAGATCGACCACGACGGCGGTGTTGCCGGTTTTGGCGATTTGGTCATACTGGTCGAGAAAGCAACTCGCCAACTCGGAGTTGATGACGACCTCCTTGGCGCAGAGGCCGCAGGCCTCGTCCGCCGAGGCATTGGCGGCCAGCAACAGCCCGGCGACAAAGCCGGCGGTTGTTGCGCGCCACGAAAATACGATCCTGTTCACGAACGCCCTCATCCGTTTCGTTCGGCCGCCGACAGCGGCGGTCGAAGAATGTTCATTGTCAGCCGCCTAGGCAAGAGGCCTGGCCGGGCGCTTGATGTCGCCTCAAGCGCGCGGCACCGTCTCCATCGGGAAGATCATCACGGCGCCCTTCGATGCCTTGTCGTCGGTAAGCCGCATGGCCGACCGCGTCGCCGGCGCCATGCCGATATCGGCCAGCATGTCGGAGAAGCTTGGCTGTCCCAGTCCGCGCGTTACCGAGACAACGCCCTCTTGCGCCAGGAAGCTCAGATCCTGCTTCTCGCTCTGCGGCGGCGCTTGGGTCAAGACGGCGATCATCCGCTCCATGCCGAAGCTGGTGTCGGTGAATTTGAACAGGCCTTCCTCGAGGACGGCTCCCTCGGTTAGGCGCTCGGCGAGAAAATGCTGGATGGAATAATCAGAGCCGACATAGAGCACGTTGATGTCAACCAGGTTCGCCGAGCTGTTCCTGGCCAAAACATGCACCTGATCATCGGGCGAAACACGCGGCACCGTCGACGGCTCGATCGGCTGCAGCGTGTCACTATCGAGGCGCTTGATCCGGAACTCGACGTCGACCTCTTCCGGCCGATAGTCCGAAGCGGCGGCCAGCCTCGACAGGCCGATGGCGCGAAAGATTTTCGTCAGGTTCTTGGCCGCGGCATCGACCAACTTTCCGTGGTCATCCGGATGAATGACGATCAGCGGCGGCTTGCTGCCGTCCTTGAGCGTCATGTCGCCCGAAGCCGGCAGAAACCACAGTGCCGGCGCGTCGGTGGCATCTTCTGCAGCGCCGGCGACGGCATTCTCGCGCAGCACGGCGAGACGCAGATCGGCGCCCTTGCCCGGCTCGACCAGTGCGATATGGAAACCTGAGTTCTCCCTGGCCGCCAGTTCGTCGAGGACCGAACTGGCGAGCGCGGCCTCCGTCTCCAGGCCCTTGGTCGCCGCCGGCCGTGCGATCACGAGCTTGTAATCGACGGCGAGCTCGGCAAGCCGCGCATAGGCATTGGCGGGGATGTCGGCCAGCCTGAGCGCCGGCTTGCCGCCGAACTCGACCGGCTTGACGCGGCTTTCCAGATTCTTCGCCGATTGCACCTGGAGATAACCAAGCGCTTCGGACAGCGGCGACAGCGCCGAGGGCAATATTGCAAGCTTGCTGCCGGGGGTGAGGCGGTGCAGCAGTCCGGCGCCGATCGTGGCGTTATCGTCCTTGACGACGACCGGCCACTGCATGACCGCGTCGGTCTTGTCGGTGCCGAACACGCGTGCGTCGAGTTCTCCCTCGAATAGCGGCGTTGGCCGGTTGCGGCCGTCCGCCGAATACTGCTGCAGCACCGCCTGGCCGAGCTGGCGGTAGGTGATGTTGGGGTTCTCGGCCAATTTCGACAGGATGGTGAAGGTGAACAGGCCGAATCGAGGCGCATCGGCCGTGCCCTTGGGCAGTGGCATCTCAGGTGTCGTCTCCACCGTCTGCGCCGCGTAGAAGGCGACCAACTTACCCTTGGTGGTCGGCTCGGCGCCGGTCGGCGTCAGCTTGAAGGCCGGCTTGCGCTGGCCGTCCCCGTCAAAGCCGCGCGACGTGGCGGACGCAATCTCGTCATAGGCTTTCACCGCAGCCGCCCTGGCAGCGTCGTCGCCGCCGACCAGATCGGCGAACTCGACCTTGCGTTCCAGCTCGTCGTCGACCTCGGCCGCGCGCGTCGCCGTGCCGGAATGGCAGCAGTCGAACACGGCCCAGATAAAGGCGCCCTTGTCGCGGATGGCGTCGAGCGCGGTGCCGATCTCGTTGTCGACCAGCGCATTGGGCACGCCCTTTTCGCGGTTGACCCATTTGTCGATGTCGGACGGCAAGAAAATCTCGTCGAGGCCGTCGGTCTCGTCGCCCTTGTTCGCCGCGGGCTGCTGCGCACCATGACCGGACAAATGCAGGTAGACGAAATCGTCGCGCTGGACTTTGGCGGCAAGGTCGGCGAGTGCCGCCTTGATCGCCGCATGTGTCGGCGGTCCGTTGGCGCCCTCGACATCCTTGGCGAGCAGCGTGACGTTTTCGGCTGAGAACTTCACCGGCGCGGGCGTGTTCTTCAGAAGGAAATCGCGCACCAGGCCGGCATCGTTCTTCGGTCCGATCAGCCAGTTCTTCCGCGGCAGGTTCGGATAATCGGTGCAAGCAACGAGCAGCGCGTGGTAGGTGCGCGCCGCTGCGAATGCCCGGAACGGAAGCAAGCCGGCGGCCGCCAGCGCGGACGTGCCGGCAAGCAGCGTCCGCCGAGTCAATTTGATCATGATTGCTTCCCCAAGCCCGATCGAATTTCCAAGCACGGCCAGCCTGGCCGAGGATTTTGTCAGTATTTTGAATATCGCGCCGCTGCCCGGCCGACCACCGGCCGCGAATAGAAACAGTAGCAAAAAAGGCGGTTCGTCGCTATCTGGATGGAAGAGGCCTGATTGCATGCCCAACAGCGGCCATCGGCACGGAACGGCTTGGAACGGGATCATGGCGGCAAGGGATGTACTGACGAAGAACCAGCTTTGCGTGCTCGAGAAACTCGAGGCTGCCAGCGGGCCGCTCAGCGCCTATACGTTGCTCGACCAGCTGCGCGAGCGCGGTTTCCGCGCCCCGCTGCAGGTCTACCGGGCGTTAGACACGCTGGTGAAGTCCGGCTTCGTGCACAGGCTCGAAAGCCTCAATTCCTTCGTCGCCTGTGCCGAGCCGCACGACCATAGCCATTCGATGACAGCGTTTGCCATCTGCGATGCCTGCGGCCAGGTGACCGAGTTCTCCGACCACGATGTCGGCCACCGGCTCGACGAATGGGTGCGCTCGACCGGCTTCGCCGCCAAAAAGGCGGTGATCGAGTTTCGTGGGACTTGTGCGAAGTGTTTGGCCGAAGCGGCTTGAGGCCGGAGCCTCAGAGACAAGGCAAGGGAGCCTTTTACGTCTTGTCGGGTGACGCTAGAGTGTATCCTCATCTACGAAAGTGCCGTGGTCGGCCTCCGCGAGTCCTGCTCTGACGGCGCTGCGCTCCGATTCGGACGTGGCATATAGACCGGTTCGGCGGGCCTTGATGAGGCGGGCATAGTCGGCAAGCTCCTCCTGGTCTTCGCGAGGCCAAGCTTCCGCATGCTTTACCAGATTCTGGAGTGTCTTGGTGATCATGGGGGCTTTGTATCACACTGGGGACGGGTTTGGATTTTCACTTTGCGCCCATTCCAGCCGTTTGCGCTGCCCCTCACCCTCACCCTCTCCCCGTGAAGGACGGGGGCGTTGGTGCCGGCTTCCTTCTCCCCGTCATTTACGGGGAGAAGTGCCCGGCAGGGCGATGAGGGGCGGCGCCGAGGACTGTCAGTTGGTGCTGTTGTGAAAATGCAGAAGCCGCCATTCGCAGGGCGGCTCAGCGGCCCCGCCTCAATGTGCCTCTTCCCAGTTGTTGGCGGCGCGGGCGTCGACGTGCAGCGGCACCGACATCGATACCGCCGGCATGGCGGCGTTCTCCATGACATGGCAGACGACGGGGATCGTCGCCTCGACCTCGGCTTCGGCCGTCTCGAAAACCAGCTCGTCATGCACCTGCAGCAGCATGCGGGCGGAAAGCTTCGCCTTTTCCAGCGCCTCGTCCATACGGATCATGGCGCGGCGGATGATGTCGGCGGCGGTGCCCTGCAGGCGTGCATTGATCGAGGCGCGCTCGTTGAACGCGCGGACCGAGGGATTTGACGAGCGTATCTCCGGATAGTGGATGCGGCGGCCAAAAATGGTTTCGACGAAGCCGTGCTCGCGGGCATAGGCCTTGGTCGCGTCGATATAGTCGCGGATGCCGGGGAAGCGCTCGAAATATTTCTTGATGTAGTCGCCGGCTTCCTCGCGCGCGATCGACAGCTGGTTGGCGAGGCCAAAGGCCGAAATGCCGTAGATGATGCCGAAATTGATCGCCTTGGCACGGCGGCGCACTTCGGAAGGCATGCCCTCGACCGGCACGTTGAACATTTCCGAGGCGGTGATGGCGTGGATGTCGGCGCCGTCGGCGAAGGCCTGCTTGAGCTGAGGGATTTCGGCGACATGGGCGAGCACGCGCAATTCGATCTGGCTGTAGTCGGCGGAAACCAGCTTGTTGCCCTTGTCGGCGATGAAGGCCGTCCTGATCTTTCGGCCCTCGACGGTGCGCACCGGAATATTCTGCAGATTGGGGTCCGAGGACGACAGCCGGCCGGTTGTCGTCGCGGCAAGCGCGTAGGAGGTGTGGACGCGCCTGGTGTCGGGATGGATGAAGCCGGGCAGCGCATCGGTATAGGTCGATTTCAGCTTGGTCAGCTGGCGCCAGTCGACGATCTTGCGCGGCAATTCGTGGCCTTCGGCGGCGAGGTCTTCGAGAAGCTGCGCCGAGGTCGACCATTGGCCGGTCTTGGTTTTAGAACCGCCGGGCAGGCCCATCCTGCCGAACAGGATGTCGCCGAGCTGTTTTGGCGAGCCGATGTTGATGCGCTCGCCGACCAGCTGATAGATCTCGTCCTCGAGCCGCGCGGCACCCTGTGCCAGTTCGCCGGAGAGCCGCGACAGGATCTGCCGGTCGACGGAGATGCCGCGCTGTTCCATCCTCGCCAATACCGGCACCAGCGGCCGTTCTAGCCGTTCATAGACCGAGACAAGGCCCTTGGCGGCAAGCCGTGGCTTCAGCACCTGCCAGAGCCTGAGCGCGACGTCGGCGTGCTCGGCGCCGTAGGCGGTCGCCTTGCCGAGGTCGGCCTGATCGAGGCCGACGAAGCTTCTTCCCGAACCGGCGAGTTCCTTCAGCGGAATGGTCGAGTGGCCGAGCCATTTATCGGCCAGCGCCTCCAGCCCATGGCCACCATGGGTGCCGGCCTCGAGCACGTAGGAGATCAGCATAGTGTCGTCATAGGGGCCGATCTCGATGCCGTGACGGCTCATGACGACAAGGCGGTATTTCATGTCGTGCACGATCTTGAGGACGGATTTGTCCTCGAGCAGCGGCTTCAGCAACGCCAGCGCGTCGCGGATCGGGATCTGGTTTTCGACCGCGCCGCCGCCGAGCAGGTCGCCGTTGCCGTTCTTGTGGGCAAGCGGCACATAGGCGGCGTGGCCGGGCGCGACGGCCATGGCAAGGCCGATCAGTTCGGCCCGCATCGGATCGGGTGAGGAGGCCTTAACGTCGAAGGCGACGATGCCGGTCTCCATCGCCTCGGCGATCCAGGCCTTCAGCGTCGCGGCGTCGCGGATGCAGGCATAGGCGCCGGTGTCGATCTTACGGGCGGTGGCAGCCTCCAGGCGAAGCGCCGAAAGCAGAGATGGGGTGTCGCCTTGCGTGGCTTCGGCCGGGGCTTCGGACGCCGCTTCGTCCGACTTGACGCCCGGTGCGCTCTCGGCGGCCGCGGGCACGCCAAAACCCATGTCGGGGCCATGCGCGGTATCGGCACGCTCTATCGTGACGGCAGTGGCCGCAACGTCGCCTGCGTCGGTTCCGGTCGCTTCGGCGACGCGGCGGGTCAGCGTCGAGAATTCCATGGTCTTGAGAAAGCCGATCAGCCTGGGACCGTCCGGCGCGTGCAACACGAACTCGTCGAGCCCCTCGGTCACCGGCACGTCATTCTTCAGCGTCACCAGATCACGCGAAATGCGCGCCTTGTCGGCGTTGGCGATGATCGATTCGCGCCGCTTGTCCTGCTTGATCTCGCCGGCGCGGGCGAGCAGCGTGTCGAGGTCGCCGAACTGTTCGAGCAATTGCGCCGCCGTCTTCGGCCCGATGCCGGGCACGCCCGGCACATTGTCGACCGAATCGCCGGTCAGCGCCTGCAGGTCGATCATTTTCTCCGGCGGCACGCCCCATTTCTCGATCACCTCGGGAACGCCGATCTGACGGTCCTTCATCGGGTCGTACATGGCGACCGAAGGGCCAACCAGTTGCATCAGATCCTTGTCGGAAGAGATGATGGTGGTATCGGCGCCGGCTTCACAGGCAAGCCGGCAATAGGTGGCGATCAGGTCGTCGGCCTCGTAGCCTTCCGTCTCGATACAGGGCAGGTTGAAGGCCCTGGTCGCCTGGCGAATCAGGCCGAATTGCGGGATCAAATCTTCCGGCGGCGCCGAGCGGTTGGCCTTGTATTCAGGGTAGAGGTGGTTGCGAAAGGTTTTCGACGAATAGTCGAAGATCACGGCGAAATGCGTCGGCACGATGCCGACATCGGTGTTGCGGGCGTCCTGCGTCAGTTTCCAGACCATGTTGCAGAAGCCGAGCACGGCACTGGTCGGCAGCCCGTCGGACTTGCGGGTCAGCGGCGGGAGCGCGTGATAGGCCCGGAAGATGTAGCCGGAGCCGTCGATAAGGAAGAGATGATCGCCTTTTTTCATGGCACGAGGGATAGCGCGGCGCAGCGCCGCGGTCCATGCCAAACGCGGCTTCAGGCAAGGGTTCCGGCAACACCCTGACAGAGCTGGCCCATGAGGGCTTGGTTCAGAGCCTGGTTCAGAGCTTTGTTCGCTCACGCCTATGTTACGAAAGTGTAATTTTTGTGCCCTTGAATCGCCATGTTCGGAGACACAAATAAATGCCATCGGCAGTTTTCGCCGAAGTCCGGAGCAAGGCCCGTCCCCCGCCTATCCCGGACACTTGCGGCAGCCTATCCCCCCTCTCCGGGCTGCCGCATCGTTTCGAGTAAGGCCGCCGTGGTTCCCCCTCCACCACGGCGGCATTTTTTTGCCTTTCGACAGGATCCTACCTTGTGGCCTAACGGTCGCGGGCTTTCCGTTTCGCCGTATGGGCTCTAGATTCGCCGCCAGAATCGAAAGGCCCGCCAGATGTCTGCAGTTTCCCCGGTACTCGACCGCCTCGACAAGAATTTCGACCAGAGCCTCGAACGCCTGTTCGGCCTGCTCGGCATCAAGTCGATCTCCACCGATCCGGACTACGCGGCCGACTGCCGCAAGGCCGCCGAATGGCTGGTCGCCGAGCTCAAGCTGATCGGCTTCGACGCCAGCGTGCGCGACACGCCTGGCCATCCGATGGTGGTCGCGCATCACGACGGGCCGGCGGGCGCGCCGCATTTGCTGTTTTACGGCCATTACGACGTGCAGCCGGTCGATCCGATCGAACTGTGGGAAAGCGACCCGTTCGCGCCAGCGGTCAAGGAGATCGAGCCCGGCCACAAGGTGATCACCGGCCGCGGCGCGGCCGACGACAAGGGTCAGCTGATGACCTTCGTCGAGGCCTGCCGCGCATGGAAGCAGGTGCATGGCGGATTGCCGTGCCGCATCACGATCCTGTTCGAGGGCGAGGAGGAGTCCGGGTCGCCGTCACTGAAGCCGTTTCTCGAAGCGAATGCGGACGAGCTCAGGGCCGATTTCGCGCTGGTCTGCGACACCGGCATGTGGGACCGCGATACGCCGTCGATCTGCGTCTCGCTGCGCGGTCTGGTCGGCGAGGAGATCACGGTGACGGCCGCCGATCGCGACCTGCATTCCGGGCTCTATGGCGGCGCCGCCGCCAATCCGATCCGCATCCTGGCAAAAATCCTCGCCGACATCCACGACCAGGACGGTCACGTCACCATTCCGGGGTTCTATGACGGCGTCGAGGAAACGCCCTCGCAGATATTGCAGTCGTGGCTGTCGCTCGGCGAGACCGCCGAGACCTTCCTCGGCCCCATCGGCCTGTCGATCCCGTCCGGCGAAAAGGGCCGCTCGGTACTCGAGCTGACCTGGGCGCGGCCGACGGCCGAGTTCAACGGCATCATCGGCGGCTATACCGGCAAGGGCTTCAAGACGGTGATCGCGGCGCAAGCTTCGGCAAAAGTCTCCTTTCGCCTCGTCCACAAACAGGATCCGGAGAAGATCCGCGCCGCCTTCCAGGCGTTCGCCAGGGAACGTGTGCCGGCGGACTGCGCGGTCGAGTTCCACCCGCATGGCGCCTCGCCGGCAATCCAGCTTTCCTACGACTCGCCCTTTCTGGCCAAGGCCAAGCAGGCGCTCTCCGACGAATGGCCGAAGCCGGCCGTGGTGACCGGCAGCGGCGGCTCGATCCCTGTGGTCGGCGATTTCCAGACCTATCTCGGCATGGAATCGCTGCTGGTCGGTTTCGGCCTCGACGACGACCGCATCCACTCGCCGAATGAAAAGTACGAGATGAGTTCCTTCCACAAGGGCCAGCGCTCCTGGGCGCGCATTCTCGAGGCGCTGACACGCTGAAATTGCGCCATGATCAACTTTCTGTTGATTTTTCACCGGATCACGGCAAGGACGGGCATGGTCCGTCGCGCGTCTGTGCACGGGGCCGCGACCGGAGAAGACGATGAGCGACATCCGTTTCCACAAGAACGATCTGCCCGGCCTGCTGCATTACGATGTCGGGGCGGTCGCCATCGACACCGAGACGCTGGGGCTGAACCCGCACCGCGACCGGCTCTGCGTCGTACAGATCTCGCCGGGCGACGGCTCGGCCGACGTCATCCAGATCGCGCCCGGCCAGAAGAAGGCGCCGAACCTGGTCAGCCTGCTGCGCAACCGCAGCATCACCAAGCTCTTCCATTACGGCCGCTTCGACCTCGCCGTGCTCTACAACGCCTTCGGCGTCATGCCGGAACCGGTGTTCTGCACCAAGATCGCGTCGCGGCTGACGCGCACCTACACCGACCGGCATGGGCTGAAGGACATCTGCTTCGAGCTTCTCGGGGTCGGACTGTCGAAGGCGCAGCAATCGTCGGACTGGGCGGCCGAGACACTGTCGCCCGAGCAACTCGAATATGCCGCGTCCGACGTGCTCTATCTGCACCGGCTGCGCGACGTGCTGGGCGCGCGGCTGGCGCGCGACAACCGGACCAAGGAAGCCGATGCCTGCTTCCGCTTCCTGCCGACCCGTGCGAAACTCGACCTGATGGGCTGGGATGAAGAGGATATCTTCGCCCATAGCTGATGGCCTTCTGGCAATTTATCGCCGTCGGCCGGGAGGAACTGAAATGGCTGCCCGAAAATCAATCGAAACGGCGCCGAAGGACGGTTCCAAGGTCACCGTCTACTGGCAGGACAGCGACGGCGTCATGAACGAGAGCATCGCGCAATACCGTTCGCTCGACCGGCTGAAGGCGGCCGGCGGCGACTGGGACGAAAGCGATGCCGGCTGGTGGGCCTATACGGACGGCCATACGCAAAAGAAGATCGAGCCGATCAGCTGGCGGCCGGCTTCCGACGATCCGGACGCGGACGACTGAGGCCGGGTATGTCGCCGGCCGGCATCGCACGCTGAAGCGATTTATTCCTGGATGGCGTATTTTGTTCTTGCTTTGTGCCGGCAGCTATGCTAGTAATTTCCGTATGGTTGCTCATTCGCGCCGACGACCCGCCGACCGAGGCGGGTTTTTTCATTTCGGCTTTAGCGCCGGCGCGGGCCGCATCCGGTTGAATACAGTTTGCTTCGATTTTTCCCGACTTAACCCGCCTTTAAACCGCCGCATCTAGTCTTCAACTCGAACGCCATAGGCATCGGGAAAACAGCACAGCGCATGGCGAACCGGAAAGACAGCCGCATCGAGCCCAGCTTCGAGGCATCGCCGGCGGCGAGCTCCTCGGCCGGTTTTTCGGTGAGCGAGGAGGACCGCGTCGTGCCGAGCAACCGAAAAGCCGCTACAAAACGCAAATCGCCCAAGGCAAAACCGTCACGTGGCGGGCGCGGCAAAGGCCGGCGCGGCGTGTTCGGCGTGCTTGGCCGGCTGTTCTACTGGTGCTTCGTGCTGGCCATCTGGGGCGGCATCGCTGCTGCCGGCATCGTCGTCTATTACGGCGCGAAAATGCCGGCGGCTACCACCTGGGCCATTCCCGACCGCGCACCCAACATCAAGATCGTCTCGGTCGACGGCCAGCTGCTTGGCAATCGCGGCATGAGCGGCGGCGAAGCCGTCGGCCTGCACGAGATGTCGCCCTACATTCCCGAAGCCGTCATCGCCATCGAGGACCGCCGCTTCTATTCGCATTTCGGCATCGACCCGATCGGCCTTTCCCGGGCCATGGTGACCAATGTTCTCGGCGGGCATTTTTCGCAGGGCGGCTCGACGCTGACCCAGCAGCTGGCCAAGAACCTGTTCCTGACGCCGGACCGCACGCTGGAACGCAAGGTGCAGGAAGTGCTGCTGGCGCTGTGGCTGGAGCACAAGCATACGAAGGACCAGATCCTCGAAATGTACCTCAACCGGGTTTATTTCGGCTCCGGCGCCTATGGCGTCGAAGCGGCCTCGCGCCGCTATTTCGGCAAGAGCGCGCGCGACGTCACGCTGTCTGAGGCGGCGCTTCTCGCCGGCCTGCTCAAGGCGCCATCGCGGCTGTCGCCGGCGCGCGACCCGAAGGCGGCCGAGCAACGCTCGCAGCTGGTGCTCGCTGCTATGCGCGACGAGGGCAAGATCAGCGCCAAGGAGCTGACCACGGCGATGAGCGCGCCGGCGACACGCGCGCCGTCCTACTGGACCGGCTCGGAAAACTACGTCGCCGACACGATCATGGAAGAACTGCCCGACCTGATCGGCGACGTGCGCCGCGATATCGTCGTCGACACGACCGTCGATCTGACGCTGCAGAAGCTCGCCGAGCAATCGATCCGCCGGCTGATCGACCAGAGCGGCAAGAAGCTCAACGTCAGCCAGGGCGCGCTGGTGTCGATCGACAATTCCGGCGCGGTGCGCGCCATGGTCGGCGGCTATGATTATTCGACCAGCCAGTTCGACCGCGCCTCGGAAGCGCGCCGCCAGCCGGGTTCAGCGTTCAAGCCGTTCGTCTATATGGCGGCGCTGGAATCCGGCCGCACGCCCGACAGCGTGCGCAACGATGCGCCGATCAAGATCGGCAACTGGACGCCCGATAATTACGGCGGCAAATATTTCGGCAAGGTGACGCTGGCGACGGCGCTGGCAAAATCGCTGAACTCGGTGGCCGCGCAGCTGACCATGGAAGTCGGACCGAGCGCGGTGGTCGAGGCGGCGCACCGCATGGGCATCCAGTCCGAGCTGACGGCCAACACATCGATCGCGCTCGGCACCTCGGAAGTGACGCCGCTGGAACTGACCTCGGCCTATGTTCCCTTCGCCAATGGCGGTTACAAGCCGGACATCCATTTCATCCGCCGGGTCACGACCAGCGACGGCAAGGTACTCTACGAAAACAATGGCGGCGGTGCGCCGCGCGTCGTCAAGCCCGACGTTGTCGGCATGATGAACTCGATGATGACCGGCACGGTCGAGATCGGCACGGCCAGGAAAGCGGCGTTCGCCTGGCCGGCCGCCGGCAAGACCGGCACCAGCCAGAACTCGCGCGACGCCTGGTTCATCGGCTATACCGCCAATCTCACCACCGGCGTCTGGTTCGGCAATGACGACGGCAGCGCGATGAAGAAGGTCACCGGCGGCGCCCTGCCGGCGCAGGCCTGGCATGAATTCATGGTCGCCGCACATGAAGGCGTGCCGGTGCGGCCGCTGCCCGGAACCTGGAAATCGACGCCGCCCGACACCATCGTCCCGGACGAGATACCGTCCGATACGGCGCCGCCTGCGCCGGTCGCTTCCGTTGGCCAATCAGCGCCGCCCGCAGCCACCCAGTCGCCTTCGCGTCCCGCGCGGCCCGCCGAGACGGTCGATGCCGGCGGCCTTGCCATGCCGGGTGTCGACGGCGCAACCGGATCGATCAAGCACCCGGTGCCGCCCGGCAATGTCGGCGGCCCGGTCAAGAAGCGGCAGACCTCGATCCTGGACATTCTGACAGGCGGCTGAGCTCTATCCCCTCGCAACCGCTGCCGCGTTCCGCTACATCTCTCGCTTGGAGGCAAGCGACATGGCCGAAACCGACACCAGAAAGACCATTGTGCTGACCGGCGCCAGCCGCGGCATCGGCCATGCCACGGTCAAGCGCTTTTCACGCGAAGGCTGGCGCGTCATCACCTGCTCGCGCCAGGCTTTTGCCGAGGACTGCCCGTGGCCGGCCGGCCCGGAAGACCACATCAAGGTCGATCTCGCCGACCAGGAGGATGTCGGCATCGCGATCTCCGAGATTCGCCACCGCCTGGAAGCACATGGCGGCCAGCTGCATGCGCTGGTCAACAATGCCGGCATCTCGCCGAAGCTCAAGGACGGCAACAGCCGCATGAACTCGATCGACACGCCGATGCATGTCTGGCGCGACGTCTTCCAGGTCAATTTCTTCGCCCCGATCATGCTGGCGCGCGGTCTGTTCAAGGAGCTGGCTTCGGCCAAGGGCTCGATCGTCAACGTCACCTCGATCGCCGGCACCCGCGTGCATCCTTTCGCCGGCACCGCCTACGCGACGTCGAAGGCGGCACTCGGCTCTCTGACGCGCGAGATGGCGCATGATTTCGGCCCGCACGGCATTCGCGTCAATGCGATCGCGCCGGGCGAGATCGACACCGCTATCCTGTCGCCGGGCACCGAAAAGATCGTCGAGACGATCCCGCTGAGAAGGCTGGGCACCACCGCGGAAGTCGCCGATATCATCTTCTTCCTGTGCTCGCAGCAGGCCTCCTACGTGACCGGCTCGGAAATCCACATCAATGGCGGCCAGCACGTGTAGAAGGCTTTTCCAGGCGAGCTATCCAGCCTGCCGTCCCGTTCCCATGTGATGGCACGCGGTCATCCTCAGCCGGCCAGGTGAATTGGGTCAGGCCGTCCCCGTCACCACTTCGACAATCCCACGGGCGATCTCGCGTTCGCCCATGATGACCGTGTCGGCACCAAGGCCCTTGAGGTGCTCGACCTCGGCATCGGAATGGGCGCGGGCGATGATTTCGATTGTCGGATTGGCGGCGCGGGCGCGCAGCACGATCTGCCCTGCCTCGAAGGCGTTGGGAATGGCCAGGATCAGCCGCTTTGCGCCCTCGGGATTGGATGCGGCGAATACGTTGCCATTCGCCGCGTTGCCGGCCACGGTTTCGACGGCTTCGGTCTTGAGCTTCGCCAGCGTCTTGTCTGCATCCTCGATGACGAGGAAGGGCAGGGCGGCCTGCTTCAGGGACGCGCCGACGAGACTGCCGACGCGGCCGTAGCCGATCAGGATGGTGTGGCCGGCCTGCCTCGTCCTGGGCGGCGGGCCATCCTCTTTCGCAGGTGCCGACACGGAAGCCACCTGGCCGGGCTCGGTTGCCGGGCCGATCGGCCTTACTTCGTCGGACGGCACCGTCTTGCCGGCGCGTTTTTCCAGCCAAGGTTTTACCCAGTCGACGGCAACAAACATCAGCGGGTTGAGGACGATCGACAGGATGGCGCCGGCGAGGATGAGGTCGCGGCCCTGTTCGGGCAGCAGCTTCAGACCGACGCCAAGTTCAGCCAGGATGAACGAGAATTCGCCGATCTGGGCAAGGCTTGCCGAAATCATCAACGCGGTTGCGATCGGATAGCGGAAAACGAGGACGATGACGAAGGCTGCCAGCGACTTGCCGATAACGATTATGGCCAGCGTCGCCAGGATCGGCCAGCCATTGCTGATCAGGCTGAACGGGTCGAACAGCATGCCGACCGAAACGAAGAACAGCACGGAAAAGGCGTCACGCAACGGCAGCGATTCCTCGGCCGCCCGGTGGCTGAGCTCGGATTCGCTCATGATCATGCCGGCGAAGAAAGCGCCCAGTGCCAGCGACACGCCGAACAGCTTGGCCGCGCCAAAGGCGACGCCAAGCGCAATGGCGAGCACCGCCAGCCGGAACAGTTCGCGCGATCCGGTATGGGCGACGTAGTGCAGGATCCAGGGGACAAGCCGGCGGCCGACCACCAGCATGACCACGACGAAGGCCGCGACCTTGGCCAGCGTGATGGCGACGACGCCCCAGATGCCGTAGTTCGCGGGCAGCGACAGCAGACTGCCGTGGACCTCGGCCTGCTGCTGGCCACCGAGCACGCCGGCCAATGCCGGCAAAAGCACCAGCGCCAGCACCATGGCCAGATCCTCGACGATCAGCCAGCCGACGGCTATGCGGCCACGCTCGGTTTCGATCAGCCGCCGCTCTTGTAGCGCGCGCAACAGCACCACGGTCGAGGCGACGGAAAGCGCCAGGCCAAAGACCAGCCCCGCACCCATCGACCAGCCGAGCATCCAGGCAAGGCCGGCGCCAAGGGCTGTCGCAAAGCCGATCTGCACGATGGCGCCGGGCACCGCGATAGCGCGGACCGACAACAGGTCCCTCAGCGAGAAATGCAGGCCGACGCCGAACATCAGCAGGATGACGCCGATCTCAGCCAGTTCATTGGCGAGGCCGGCATCGGCGACGAAACCCGGCGTGTTCGGTCCAACCAGAACGCCGGCGATGAGATAGCCTACCAGCGGCGGGACGCGGAAGCGGTTGGCAAGCGCGCCGAAGACGAAAGCCAGCCCCAGACCGGCAACGATGGTGGCGATAAGGGGCGTGTCATGCGGCATTGTCTATGGAGCGCCTTCAGGAATCGCGATGTCGGATATGCCGGCCAAAGCCGCCGCCCTGGCAGTATGGACAGTCGCGTGACAGCCCGCAATCCCATGAAATCAATGGCAAAGCAGCAAAAAGACGGAGAGCCGGCAAGATTTGCCACCACCACGGCGCGGCCTGCTCCAGCCTGGCGATTGATACGGAAATGAAGGTTGCGCGCAGCCGATGCCGCGATCAGGTCGCCTGCAGCAGGCTCTCGATATCGGATATGCTGTGGTTGGTCAGCGTCTTTGGAATTTCCGCCGTTATCTTGTCAGCGACCTCCTTGTGCAGCTTCCTGCGCATGTCGCCCAGCACCGGCGGCGGCGCGATCAGCACGATCTCCTTGAACGTGCCGCGATGCGCGAGCTTGTAGAGCGTGTCGGCAATCTCGTCGGCAAAACGCTCCTTGCCGAGACGGTGCCAGTCGGTGTCCTCGACCGCGCTGCGGTGGACGGAAGGGCCGTCGCTGTAGCGGCCGGGGCGGTCCGTGCCTTGCTCTCGGGTCGCCGGATTTTCCTGCTCCATCTCGTGCACGACCTGAAGGTCGGGATATTGGACGTCTCCACGGTTCTCGAGGAATAGCGCCTTTTCGCCGTCGGCCACCACGATCCACAATCCGCGTTTCAGTCTGACGTAGCTCATGGGGCGCTCCTTTTTTGATTTTTCGAACCCATCGCCGGGCCTTTGCCGCAGGGGTATGACCGGGCCTGGGTCTACAGGGCAAACGCGTGCCGAGGCGTGAATGTTCCGGTAGGGATGGCGAGAGCGCCAAGCTGCCGTTAATGGCTCGGTTGGGATCCGGCGGCTTTAATCTACTAAATTGGTAGAATTTAGAAAAATCTGTTTTGTGGCGCGCTCGGCCAGCCGCTAGAAAGGCAGCGGATCAAGGGCCGCAACAGCAGCTTCAATCCGCTCCGCATTTGAATGTGGAATATTTTTCTCTTGGCCGTCATGCTTGCAGAAAAGAGATTGCCTGCTACGAAGCGATGCGCGAGTGGGTGCCTTCTGGTTTTTCGCGCCCCCGCGTAGAACTGGCAAACGGTTCCAGGATTCCGCTCGTCATGCCGCAAGCCAACCCTAAGCTCAACGCCTTTCCCGTCTTCATGCGGGTCGAGGGCGAAGCCGTGGCCATCATCGGCGGTGGCGAGGAGGCGCTGGCCAAGGCGCGGCTGCTCGCTCAGTCGAGCGCTGTGCTGCGCATCGTCAGCGATGCTGCAAGCCCCGAACTGCTGGCCTTCATCGCCGAGACAGGTGCCACCCACGTCGCCGACGCCTACGATGTCGCGCACCTCGCAGATGCGGTGATGGTGTTTGCCGCCAGCGGCAATGAGGCGCTCGACCGCCGCGTTGCAGGGGATGCGCGCCGGCTGGGCATTCCGGTCAATGCCGTCGACCGGCCGGAGCTCTGCGATTTCTTCACGCCGGCACTGGTCAACCGCGCGCCGGTCGCCATTGCCATCGGCACGGAAGGTGCCGGCCCGGTGCTGGCGCAGATGCTGCGCAGCCGCATTGACCGCATGCTGTCGCCTTCGCTCGGGCCGCTCGCCGCGCTTGCCGCATCGTTTCGCGGCGCCGCCGAAAAGCTGCTGCCGAAAGGCAATGCCCGCCGCCGCTTCTGGAGCGATTTCTTTGGCGGCGCGCCGGCCCGCGCCGTGGAAGCTGGACAGCTTTCTGAGGCGCATGACGCCGCCGTCCGCCTGCTGCTTTCGGATACACCGGCATCGGGCCATATCGCCCTGGGCAATGTTGCTTTGGTGGGGGCTGGTCCCGGCGCCGAGGACTTGCTGACGCTGCGCGCTCATCGCCTGCTGATGGAAGCCGACGTGATCGTCCATGACGCGCTGGTGCCGGAGGCGATCGTCGCCATGGGCCGCCGCGATGCCGAACGCCTGCCGGTCGGCAAGCGTAAGGGCTGCCATTCCAAGAGCCAGGCCGAGATCAATGCGCTGCTGGTCGAGCTTGGCCACGCCGGCAAGCGCGTCGTGCGGCTGAAATCCGGCGACCCGCTGGTGTTCGGCCGGGCCGGCGAGGAAATGGCGGCGTTGCGCGATGCCGGCATCGCCTATGAGGTGGTTCCGGGCGTCACCGCGGCCTTTGCCGCCGCCGCCGATTTCGAACTGCCGCTGACGCTGCGCGGCGTGTCGTCGTCAATGGTGTTCACCACCGGTCACGACTTAAAGGGAAATTCGCTGCCCGATTGGGCAAAGCTCGCTATTTCCGGTGCAACGGTCGCCGTCTATATGGGACGCTCGGTCGCCGCCGAGGTCGCCGGCCGTCTGATCGAAGCCGGCCTGTCGCCGGATACGGCCGTCGCCGTGGTCGAGAATGCCAGCCTCGCCAACCGCCGCCGTTTCCATGGCACGCTCGCCGACCTGCCGTCGCTGGAGGCGCGCGCCGATCTCAGCGGCCCGGTGATGACCATCATCGGCGACGCGGTCGCCGGCGCCAATTTCGAACGGTCCGAGCCGTTGGCGGCACACAGGCAGGAAAGCGTGGCCCGTGCTGCCGCGGTAGGAGTGAACCAATGAAAGTCCTGACCGCGAACCGCCTCGCCGACGGCATAGCCGTCTGGTACGCCAATGGCGGCTGGGCCGAGACCATCGACCACGCCGACATCGCCTATGACAAGGCGGCCGAGGACCGGCTGGAGGCGATCGGCGCCAAGGCCTCCGCCGACAACGAGGTGGTCGACGTCAATCTGATCGACGTGACCGTGCTCAACGGCACGGTCGAGGCGGTCCGGCTGCGTGAAAAGATCCGCGCCGCCGGCCCCACCACCCGTCACGATCTGGGCAAGCAGGCCCGTCCGCAAGCCGCCCGCGCGGCATAGATGACAGGAGCATGATCCCGATCATGCTCGAATGAAGAAAATAACGGGCGGACGCGCCCGGAAAGACCGAGACATGTACCGTTACGATGAGTTCGACCACGATTTCGTCAAGGCCCGCGTCGCCGAGTTCAGCGACCAGGTCGCACGGCGGCTTGCCGGCGAGATCACCGAGGATCAGTTCCGGCCGCTTCGGCTGATGAACGGCGTCTATCTGCAGCTGCATGCCTATATGCTGCGCATTGCGGTGCCCTACGGCACGCTGAACAGCAAGCAGCTGCGCATGCTTGGCCATATCGCCCGCAAATACGACAAGGGCTACGGCCATTTCACGACGCGCCAGAACATCCAGTTCAACTGGCCGGCGCTGTCGGACATTCCGGCTATCCTGGCCGACCTGGCAAGCGTCGAGATGCACGCCATCCAGACCAGCGGCAACTGCATCCGCAACGTCACCGCCGACCACTTCGCCGGCGCCGCCGCCGACGAGGTCGCCGATCCGCGCCCCTATGCCGAAATCCTGCGGCAATGGTCGTCGGTGCATCCGGAATTCTCGTTCCTGCCGCGAAAGTTCAAGATCGCGGTGACCGGCGCCGAGCGCGACCGCGCCGCCATCCAGACGCATGACATCGGCCTGCACCTGAAGAAGAATGCGGCCGGCGAGTTCGGTTTCGCGGTCTATGTCGGCGGCGGCCAGGGCCGCACGCCGATGGTGGCCAAGAAGATCCGCGACTTCCTGCCCGAAGCGGATCTGTTGTCCTACTGCACGGCGATCCTGCGTGTTTACAACCTCTATGGCCGGCGCGACAACAAGTTCAAGGCGCGCATCAAGATCCTGGTCCACGAGACCGGCGTCGAGGAGATCACCCGCCAGGTCGAGGCTGAATGGCAGGAATTGAAGGACGCCGAGCTGAAGCTGCCGGAAGCCGACATCCGTGCCATCGACGCCTATTTCGCGCCGCCGGCGCTTGTCGACCGGCCGGAAGGCGACGAGGCGGTCAAGCTTGCCCGGCTCGATTCCAAGAGCTTTTCCGAATGGCTGGACCAGAATGTGGTCACCCATCGCCATCCCGACTATGCCGCAGTGACCATCTCGCTCAAGGGCATCGGCGAGACGCCGGGCGATGCCTCCGACAGCCAGATGGAAGCGGTCGCCGACATTGCCGAAAAATATTCCTTCGACGAGCTGCGCGTCAGCCACGAGCAGAACCTGATCCTGCCGCATGTCGCGCGTGCCGACCTCAAGGCGGTCTATGACGCGCTGGTCGATATCGGGCTGGCGACGGCCAATTCCAATCTGATCAGTGACATCATCTCCTGCCCCGGCCTCGACTATTGCGCGCTGGCGACGGCGCGTTCCATCCCCGTGGCGCAGGAAATCTCGCGCCGCTTCGCTTCGCTGGAGCGCCAGCGCGACATCGGCGAATTGAAGCTGAAGATTTCCGGCTGCATCAATGCCTGCGGCCATCACCATGTCGGCCATATCGGCATCCTCGGCGTCGAGAAGAAAGGCGCCGAGCTCTATCAAGTGACGCTCGGCGGCTCGGCCGACGAGAACACCTCGGTCGGCGAGATCATCGGCCGCGGCTTCAGTTCGGAAGAGATCACCGATGCCATCGAGCAGATCGTCGAGACCTATCTCGGGCTTCGGCTGGACAGAAACGAAAGATTCATCGACGCCTACCGCCGTGTCGGTCCCGCGCCGTTCAAGGAGGCGCTCTATGCTGGCGAAGCCAAGGCCGCTTGATCGGATCGTCGACGTCGAGGCCGGCATCGCCGCCGAAGCGGCGGGTCTCGACGCGCTCTATGGCCATCTGAAGCCGCTGGAGATCATCGAGCGCTCAGCCCGGGAGTTGTTTCACGGCGAAATCGCCGCGGTTTCGTCGTTCGGCGCGGATTCGGCGGTGCTGCTGCACATGATCGCCGAGATCGACCGCACGCTGCCGGTGATCTTTCTCGACACCGGCAAGCATTTCGAGGAAACGCTCGGCTATCGTGACGCGCTGGTCGCCGATTTCGGGCTGACCGATATCCGGGTGATCAGGCCCGACGATACGGCGCTGGCAAGGATCGACCCGACCGGCAATCTCAACGAGACCGATACCGACGCCTGCTGCGACGTGCGCAAGGTCGAGCCGCTGGCGCGCGGCGTCGAGCCGTTCCGCGCCTGGTTCACCGGCCGCAAGCGCTTCCAGGCGGCGACGCGGGCAGCGCTTCCGGTGTTCGAGGCGGTCGGCTCGCGCATCCGCATCAATCCGCTGGCGCACTGGACGACATCAGACCAGGCCGGCTACATGCGCGCACATGCGCTGCGTGAAAACCCGCTGGTCGCCTATGGCTATCTGTCGATCGGCTGTTTTCCGTGCACGCAGCCGGTGCAGCCTGGCGATGACGCGCGCAGTGGCCGCTGGGCCGGGCACGCCAAGACCGAGTGCGGCATCCATTTGTCGGGGCTGGAGAAGTCACTGACCGACGCCTCGCTTTAGGATCTTTTGGGATCCCGGATTTTTGGGATCCAGGTTTTTGAACTTGGGAATTTTCTTGATGAGCGAATTGATAGCGGAAACCGCCACCCGCCTGTGGACGCCGAATGGTTTCTGCGAGGACGAGTGGGTTCATGCCGAAAGCGCCGAGGCGCTGGTCGGCAATGGCCGCTTCATCCTGCCGCTGCAGGCGTTTCTCGGCCTCGATCCGGAGGTGCGGCGGTCGGCGAAGGAACGCATTGGCGTGCTGCTGCAGCCCGGCGACCAGCTCGAAAAGATCGCCGGCCTGCTCGACCAGCTGTCGCTGGTGGCGCTGGCGTTTCCGGCGTTCAATGACGGCCGCTCGTTCTCCAAGGGCGAATTGCTGCGCAGCCGTTATCATTTTGCCGGCGCCATGCGCGCCACCGGCCAGGTTCTGATCGACCAGCTGCCGCATATGCTGCGCCTCGGCTTCGACGAATTCGAGGTGTCGCACCCGGTGCTGCTGAAGCGGCTCGAGCAAGGCCGCACCGGCGGACTGCCGCTGTTCTACCAGCCGGCGGTGAAGCCGGAGGCCAAAGGCCCGAAATATTCCTGGCGGCGGGTGCGCGCCGGCTGATCCGCCCCGCGGAACCAAAGCCGCATCTGGTCGGACCACATTGCCGATTCAGTCTTTTATTTTGCCCGTCCCCGCTTTAGGATAGGTCTATTATTTCGAGATCCGAAATAAATGTGTGGCCACAAGGGAGGAACCGGATATGGCTGGCAAGAAGATATTGATGCTCGTTGGCGAGTTCAGCGAGGAATACGAGATTTTCGTCTTTGAACAGGCCATGCATGCGGTGGGCCACACCGTCCATGTCGTCTGTCCCGACAAGAAGGCGGGCGATATCCTGAAGACCTCGCTGCACGACTTCGAAGGCCACCAAACCTATACGGAAAAGCTCGGCCACGACTACATTCTCAACAAGACGTTTTCCGAGGTCAACCCGGCCGAATACGACGCCGTCTACGCGGCGGGCGGGCGGGGCCCGGAATATATTCGTATCGACAAGCGCGTGCAGGCGCTGGTGCGGCATTTCCACGACACCGGCAAGCCGATCTTCACCATCTGCCACGGCGTGCAGATCCTAATCGCGGTCGACGGCGTCGTGCGCGGCAGGGAAGTCGCGGCGCTGCAGTATTGCGAGCCGGAAGTCACGCTGGCCGGCGGCATCTATATCGACGTTGCGCCGACCGGCGCCCATGTCGACGGCAATCTTGTGTCGGCCAAGGGCTGGCCGGGCCTTGCCGCCTTCATGCGCGAATGCCTGAAAGTGCTGGGCACCGAGATCCGCCAGGGCGAGATCCTGATGCGCGACGAACGCCAGGCGGCTTGATTTAGAGTCCTAAATAAACCGCCGCGCAGGCAGCGCGGCGGTGCGTCTACATGGCCATCCGCGCTTCGCGGAACGACACCAGCTTGTTGCGGCTCTCGTCCCACAGCGCCAGCTTGACGCAGCGCAGGCTGTCGAACAGCGTTATGCGGCCGATCTCACGCAGCTCCGGATAGTCCCTCAGCACTTCCGGAAGCCGGTAGCATGGCACCTTGGCGGAGAGGTGGTGCACGTGATGGACGCCGATATTGCCAGTGAGCCAGCTCAGCACCGGCGGCAGGTCGTAATAGGACGAGCCGTGCAGGGCGGCGCGCTGGAATTCCCACTCGGAGTCCTTTGTCCACTCCGTCTCCTCGAACTGATGCTGGACATAGAACAGCCAGATGCCGGCCGATCCGGCGAGGATGACGATCGGCAAATGGACGACCAGGAACGCGCCGGGGCCAACAAACCAGATGAGCAGGGCAGCGATGACGGCGATGGCGAGATTGGTGGACATCGACGACACCCAAGGGGTGAGACCGCCCCGCATCATGCCCAAGGGCAGTCTCTGCTCGAAAATGAAGATCCAAATCGGGCCAAGGCCAAACATCACCAGCGGGTGGCGATAGAGGCGATAGGCGAGCCGACCTCGCCACGACAGTTGCCGATATTCGGCCACGGTCAGCGTCTTGATGTCGCCCGTGCCGCGCTCGTCGAGATTGCCGGCGCTGGCGTGATGGGTTGCGTGGGCGCGGCGCCAGCAATCGTATGGCGTCAGCGTCAGCACGCCAAGCACGCGGCCGATCCAGTCGTCGGCATAGCGATTGGCAAAGAACGAGCCGTGGCCGCAATCGTGCTGGATCATGAAGATCCGCACCAGAAAGCCGGCGGCCGGAAGGATGAGGACCAGACCCCACCAATGGCCATAGGCATAAGCGGCCGAGGACAATGCCCACAGCGTGGCGAAAGGGATGAGGGTGATGGCGAGTTCGACGGCGCTGCGACGCCTGTCGGGCTTTTTATAGCGCGACAGGATTTTCAACCAGGCACGCTTGCTGTTTGCCACAGCTTCGGGGGAAATCATGTTCATCATGAAACATAGGCGGTGCAGGGCGCTGCCACAAGATGGGGTCACGCAAAGTTACTGCGCGTAAATGTCGCGCGATGCGAGGAGTTTCCGGCCGCAATCGCCGGGCGCGCCGCCGGCAACGGCGTCTACCGACGGCGCCCGCCTGCGACCATGTTGGCTTCGATGCCGTCCAGGCGGTCAAGCAATTCCTTCAAACGGTCGGGAATATCGGACTCCGTGCGGTAGGCCGGCAAGGTGCGCAGAAAGCGCTTGGTCGCTTCGGTGCCGAGCTGGCGCCGGATATCGGCGGCGAGCCCGTCGCGTTTTTCGCCATTCCTGCGGGGCATCATCCAAAATCCTGTGTCGGCTTCGAAACTCTTCCAGGGGAGGAATGGTTCCCGCTTTGTAGTATCCTGGCAAGCAAAGCCGGCAGCTGTGGTAAAGTTTGAATTAAAATCGAAAGGTCTGCGCCGTCCGCCATCAAGCCGCGACAGCGGCTGCAGTATCGCTTGCCCCTTGATTTTTGGCCGCTAAACCTCGATATCGGGCGCAAATCCACACCATTCGAAATGACGGGAAACGGCGATGAGCGACCAGGCAAAAGACGAACGCGCGCCCGATGAAGCCGAGAAGACCGAGGCTGCCGCGGAGCCAAGGGAAGGCGGCGTCGACGGCGACTATGAAGCGCTTGTGCGGCTTCTGAAGGAAAACGAAGAGCTGAAGGATCGCGCGCTGCGCGTCGCGGCCGACATGGAGAATTTGCGCCGCCGCACCGCCCGAGACGTCCACGACGCGCGCGCCTATGCGGTCGCCAATTTTGCCCGCGACATGCTGTCGGTATCAGACAATCTGCGCCGTGCGCTGGATGCCATCCCGGAGGAGGCCAAGGCATCGGGCGATGCCGGCTTCAAGGCGCTGATCGACGGCGTCGAGATCACCGAGCGCGCCATGCTGTCGGCGCTGGAGCGGCACGGTGTGAAGAAGCTCGAGCCCGAGGGGGAGAAATTCGATCCGAATTTCCACCAGGCGATGTTCGAGGTGCCCAATCCCGACGTGCCCGCCAACACGGTCGTCCAGGTCGTGCAGCCCGGCTATTCGATCGGCGAGCGCGTGCTGCGGCCGGCCATGGTCGGCGTCGCCAAGGGCGGCCCCAAGCATGTGGCAAGCGAAGCGCCGGAGCCGGGGCCGGTCAACGAGCAGGCTGAGAAGGATGCGTGAATGATGAATGGTCAATAGTGAATGGTTAGTAGTTGGTAGAAAGTAGTTTGTAGAAGCCAGACGGGCTTCGTTTCTATCATTCACTATTCATCATTCACTATTCATCATTCACTATTCATCATTCACTATTCACTATTCACTATTCACTATTCACGCAGCGAAGCGCTGCGCTTCCCCGCCATAATAGTTGACGTAGCGGGCGCCGATCTCCTTGACCGGCATCACCACGAACACGTCGACCGTCGAGAATTCACGATCGATGACGCAGCCGTCGCCGATGCGCGCGCCGACGCGCAGATAGCCCTTGACCAGCGGCGGCATGGCGGCGATCGCCGCCTTGGCATTGACGGCCTCGATCGGCATCAGATCCATGGAACAATAGCGCCCGGCGACGGCACGCACGTCCCAGGATGAATTCGTCCGGCAGTGATGGGCAAGATAGGTCAGCGCCTCGGCATGTGCCGCCGGCACGGTGCCGTGGAACGACGCGCAGCCTGTCATCACGCCGATGCCGTAATGGTTGATATAGGCCCAGATGCCTTGCCACAGCGCCTCGATGGTGCGCTTCGAACGGTATTCCGGCAGAACACAGGAGCGGCCAAGCTCAAGGAAGCGCTGGCCGGGATGCCGGGCGATCAACTTGGTCAGCTCGAATTCGCCCTCGGAATAGAAGCCGCCGGCTGCTGCGGCAATCTCCTGCCGCAGCAGGCGGTAGGTGCCGACGATGCGGCGATGCTCGGGGCCGGAAAGCGAAGTATCGAAGACCAGCAGATGATCGCAGAGGGGATCGAAGCGGTCGGCATCGCGGCGGTCCTGCATCTGGAACAGGTCCTTCCTGGCACCAAGCTCGTCGTAGAACACCCGGTAGCGCACTTCCTGCGCGGCAGCGATCTCGGCCTCGTTGCGGGCGAGCCGCACTTCGAGATTGCCGATGCGGCCGAGCGATGCGCCTTTTATGACGGCATCGGCGTTCCGGCCGACAAGCAAAGGCCCGCTGGCGTTCGGCCGAGCATCACATTCCGGCATGACTGTATGCACGAGTGATTCTCCTTCGAGCCATCCCTCTTGGCACGGGGATACGGTGTAGGTGCAACAGGATTGTGACAGTACCGTGATACGGCTCTGCGGGCAATACTTCGTCGGCTGGGTATCGCATGACCCCGGAAACCGAAATTGGTTTCCGGAAAGGATCATGCGAAAAAGTCAAAGTGTTAGAGCGTCCTTTGCGCGTCCAAGAGACGCGGGCGCTCTAATGCCAACCGGCTATCGGGTGATCGAAAGCGGCTCAGGCAGCCACTTGCCCTTCGACCGCGTGAACCAGGGCATCGGGGTCGAGCGGCTTGGTGACGAAGCCGCTGGCACCGTGAGCGAGCACGGCGTGGCGGGTCTTTTCCTGGCTGTCGGCCGACAGCACCATGATCGGCACCGGCGGCACCGCGGTCTCCTCCTCATAGCGGCGGATGGCGGCGATGGCGTCCAGACCGTCCATCACCGGCATATGCAGGTCCATCAGCACCACATCGAAGCGGTGCTTGTGGCCGGTGCTGATGACCGCCTCGACCGCGGCCTTGCCGTTGCCGACCACTTTTACGCGATGCCCGGCCTTCAGCAGCGTGGCGCGGGCCAGCATGGCGTTGATGTCGTTGTCCTCGGCGATCAGCACCGACAGGCCCTGCTGGCGGCCGCCAATGGCGTGCACAGCTTGCGCGCCGCGCTTTTGCGGCTGCGGCTCGGCGATGACCGGCGCATGGCTGGTCAAAAGCACGCGCAGCAGTGTCTCGCCGCGCACCGGCCTTGCCAGGAAGGTGGCGTAACCGTTGGCGCGGAACTCGCCAAGCATGCCGCGGTCGGTCGGCGCGATCAGCGTCACCGCCTCGCAATCGGCAAAGCCGCCCTGGCGCAGGCGCCTGAGCAGCCTGCCGTCACTTTCCTCCATGGCAGCATCGACCAGAAGCACGTCGCAGCCCTCGGCGAAAGGGGTGGCCTGGGCGGCGGTGGTGGCCAGATCGACCGTGCCGCCATTGGCGCGAATGGTGCGGGCGATGGCTTCGGCCTCGACGAGATTCTTCGACACGATCACCGCATGCCGGCCCGACAGCGCGTTCTGGCGGATCTGCGGCGCCTCGACTGCGGAAATAGCGGGAATCTCGAAGACGAATTCGGACCCCTGGCCAAGCCGGCTCGACACCGAGATAGTGCCGCCCATGGCGGTCACCAGGCGCTTGGAAATGGCAAGACCGAGGCCGGCGCCGCCATGCGCACGGGTCGAGGTGCCGTCGGCCTGTTCGAAGTCCTCGAAGATGCGCTCCATGTCCTCCTCACGCAGACCGGGGCCGGTGTCAGCGATGGTGAAGCGGATGCGATCGGTGGTTTCGGTGCCGACGCGGGCGATGCTTACCAGAACGCCGCCGCTGTCGGTGAACTTGACGGCGTTGCCGATGAGGTTGAGCAGCACCTGCCTGACCCTGCCGGGGTCGGCGGTGATCAGCTGCGGCACGTCGGGTTCGACATGGCAGCCGAGGCCGATATCCTTGGCAAAGGCCCGCGCCGCCAAGAGTTCGACGACGTTGTCGGCGATCTCACGCACCGACATCGGCTGCGGTTCCGGATCGAAGCGGCCGGCCTCGATCTTGGAGTAATCGAGCAGGTCCTCGATCAGAGCCAGCAGCGCGCTGGCCGAGGTCGAGATGGCGCCGACATAGGTCCGCTGCTCGGGCGAAAGGCTGGTGTCGGCGAGAAGCCGCGCCATGCCCATGATGCCGTTCATCGGCGTGCGGATCTCGTGGCTGACGGTGGCGAGGAAGCGCGATTTGGCTTGGCTGGCATATTCGGCCCGCTCGCGGGCGGTGATCAGCGACGATTCGGCGCGCTTGCGGGCAGTGATGTCGCGGGCGATGGCACGATGCGAAACGGCGCCGCTGTCCTTGTCGCGCACCGACAGCTCGATCCAAGAGAACCAGCGTGGACCGTCCGGCGTGCGAATGGCGACGTCGGTGGAACTCAGGCATTCATGGTCGGAAAAGGCGGCGTCGGGGACGATGCCGACATCGATGCCGAGTTCGGCCAAGGTCTTGCCGGCAAGGTCGCGCTGGTCGGTTTCGACAAGGTCGGCGAAAACCTTGTTGGCGTAGACGATGTGGCCGTCGCGGTCGCGGTGGACGACGAGATCGCCGAGCGCATCGATCAGCCCGCGGAAGCGCTCCTCGCTCTCCTGCATCTCCCACATGCGGTCGGCCAGCGTCTCGATCTCGGCGCGGCTGCGGGCCGCCGTCGCGCCGAGCAAGGCCACCGCGCGGCGCTCGGCGCGCCTGTTGCGCAGATGCATGGCGAGCCCGGCCATGGCTGTCGCCAAAAGGCCGATGGTGATGAAGATCGGCGCTCCGGTCAGATGCGACAGGCCTGCCAGCACGACGATGGCGACGAGCGTCAGGAACGGCAGGCCTTCGCGGTTGGCATCCGGCAATTCCGGCGCCAGCGGTGGAGCGGCGACAAGCTGCCGCCCTGGCGCCTCGGGAGCCGTCCCGTCGGCCCGTTCGGCTGGTTCCGCCTCTCTGATGCCGGGTTCCGCAATCATACGGAACTCCTGCCAGATAGAGCTTATGGAAGGTTGTGGCGGATCGTTCGAATTTTAGCGGTCGCGCTCTTTTTGTCCCTTGTTGCCCTTGGGCTCACATGTCCACCACCACTCGGCCGCGGATCCTGCCCTCGACGATGTCATGCGCCGCGCCGATGATGCCGTCGAAGCCGATGCTCGTCGACAGGCTGGCAAGCTTTGCGTGATCGAGATCGGTGCCGATGCGGCGCCAGGCCTCGATGCGGACCGCCTTGGGCGCCATCACGGAATCGATGCCGAGCAGGGAGACACCGCGCAGGATAAACGGAGCGACGCTTGCTGGCAGGTCCATGCCGCCGGCGAGGCCGCAAGCGGCGACGGCGCCGCCATAGGAGGTCATCGACAGAACGTTGGCCAGCGTGTGGCTGCCGACAGCATCGACGCCGCCGGCCCAGCGTTCCTTGGCGAGCGGCTTTGCCGGCTGGGTAAGCTCGTCGCGTGAGATCACTTCGGCCGCGCCAAGGTCTATCAGGTAAGGGCGTTCGGCACTGCGGCCGGTCGAAGCGATGACGTGATAGCCGAGGCTGGACAGGATCGAGACCGCAACCGAGCCGACGCCGCCGGCAGCACCCGTCACCACCACCGGGCCGCGGTCGGGCACGATGCCGTGCCGCTCCAGCGCGATGACGCAAAGCATGGCGGTGTAGCCGGCGGTGCCGACCGCCATCGCATCATGCGGGCTCATGCCGTCCGGCAGCGGCACCAGCCAGTCGCCGTTGACGCGGGCGCGTCCGGCATAGGCGCCGAAATGCGTCTCGCCGACGCCCCAGCCGTTCAATATGACGCGATCGCCCTTGCGCCAGTCGGGATTGGAAGACGAGGTGACGGTGCCGGCGAAATCGATGCCCGGCACCAGCGGCCAGCGGCGGATCACCGGTGCCTTGCCTGTTATGGCAAGACCGTCCTTGTAGTTCACCGTCGTCGCCTCGACCGCGACGGTAACGTCCCCCTCCATCAGGTCTGCCTCGGTGAGTTCGGTCACTGCGACCGACTGTTTTTTCTCGGCGTCGCGCGAAACGAGGATGGCTTTGAAGGTTTCGAGCATTTTTTCTCCTCGAGGCGTTCGGTTCTGAAGTGTGTGGCGCCCAGCCAGTGAGGTCAATCGTGCGAGGTCCCGCGCCCCCAGCCAATGAGTTCATCGAAGACGACCAGCACGGCACCGACCGAAATGAAGGCGTCGGCGAGGTTGAAGACGGCGAAGGACCAGACCGGCGTATGGAACAGGATATAGTCGATGACATGGCCATAGGTAGCGCGGTCGATCAGATTGCCGAGCGCACCGCCAACGATCAGCGCGAAACCGACGCGGGCAAGCAGGTGGCCGGGCGGCGTGCGGGCAGCGAGGTAGAGCACGAAAGCGACCACCAGGACCGCGACGACCACCAGGCCGGTGTCGCCAAAGGACGAAAACAGCGAAAACGCGATGCCGGTGTTGTAGGTGCGGTACAGTGCCAGGAACGGCAACAGATCGAGCCTTTGCTGAAAGGCAAGGCCGGTCTCGACCAGATACTTCAGCCACTGGTCGAACGCTATCGCGGCGACGACCAGAAGAGCGTAGGGGCTCCAGGACTTCATGGTTTGCAGTTTCACGGTTTGGGATGTCACGATCCGGCTTCCTCCGGGCCGAGCTTCAGCGCGCCGCGCCGGATCTCGAACAGCATGACGCCGGTGGCCACCGCCAGGTTGAGCGAATCGGCGCGGCCGGCCTGCGGTATCCGCAGCAATCTGTCGCAGCTTGCAGCCAACTCGTCAGGCAGGCCTTGCTGCTCGTTGCCCATCATCAAAAGCACCGGACCTTTTGAAAAATCGACCGATCTGTAATCGACCGCACCCTTAAGATGTGTGCCGGCGACGAGGCCGGGAAAGCTCTTTCGCCAGGCGAGGAAAGCCTCAGGCGTCGCCTTGGCGACCGGCACGGCGAAGATCGAACCCATGGTGGCGCGCACCGTCTCGACCGAAAAAAGATCGGTTGTCTCGCCGACCAGGATGACACCCGTGGCGCCGACGGCGTCGACTGTGCGGATGACGGTGCCGAGATTGCCGGGGTCGCGCACGCGGTCGAGCGCCACCCAGACGTCGCCGTCCTGGGCGCGGATGTCCTTCAGCGGCAGGAATTTCTGTGAGAACACGCCGACGACCATTTGCGGATTGTCGCGGCGGGTGATGGCGACCAGCACCTTTTCCGAAACTTCAAGCACGGTGCCGCCGGCGGCAACTGTGCGCGCCGCGACTTTTTCGACCGCCGCATTGCCGCGTGCGGCCTTGGCGAAGACCAGTGTCCTGATCGTCCAGCCGAGATCGAGCGCGTCGATGACCAGCTTCAGGCCTTCGGCCATGAAGGCATTCTGCTGGTCGCGGAATTTCTTCAAGGCGAGCGCCTTGATGTCCTTGATCAGCGGATTGGCGAGGCTGGTGACTTCCTTCACCTGCCCTGGCGCGCCTGCGTGCCGTTCGTATGTACTCATTCAGGCCACCCAGCGCGAGAACAGCGAGGTCGACAGCGCCCGGCCGGCGGATTTCTCGCGAATGATCAACTCGCCCGATTCGACCGTGCCGCCCATGCCGGCGAAGGTGTCGCGCAGCAAGGCATGGATGGCGAAGAAGGAGGCGCGGATCGAATAGGCGGTCAGCACCACGGCGAGCGGCTTCGGCGTCAGGATGGCGCGGCAGATGTCGGTCAGCGCCGGCAGATCCTCGAATAGCTGCCAGACCTCGCCCTTCGGTCCGCGGCCATAGGCGGGCGGGTCGAACAGGATGATGTCATAGCGGTTGCCGCGGCGCTCCTCGCGTTCGGCGAATTTCACGGCATCGTCGACGATCCAGCGGATCGGCTTTTGCGACAGGCCCGCCATCTCCTGGTTTTCGCGGGCCCAGCCGATCGCTTTCTTGGAAGCATCGACATGGGTGACCTCGGCGCCAGCACGCGCCGCCACGAGCGAAGCAAGGCCGGTGTAACCGAACAGGTTCAGCACCTTGACCGGCCGTTTTGCCGCCGCGATCAGCCCGGCCATGTGGTCCCAATGCGAGGCCTGCTCGGGAAAGACGCCGACATGGCGAAACGAAGTGAAGCGGCCGAGATAGTCGATGCCGTCATGCTTCATCGGCCAGGTCTCGCCGAGCGGTGTCTTCGGAAAGCGCCAGCGGCCGATGCCTTCCTCGTCGGTATCGCCGGTGAAAATGGCGTCGGCGCGCTCCCAGTCTCTGGCCGGCAAAGCCTTTTGCCAGATCGCCTGGCCCTCCGGCCGAACGATGCGGTAGGGGCCGTATTGCTCGAGCTTTTCTCCGGCGCCGCTGTCGAGCAGCGCGTAGTCCTGATTGGGACCGACTTCGAGGATCAGCGGCAAATGTTCGGCAGGCAGCGCGCCGTCGCGGCGCGACAGCAGGCGTGGCGCGGCTTTAGGCTCGGACCGGTCCTGCGGTTTTGTCTCCGGACCAGCAGTTCGATTGGCGTCGCGCTGCCGCGGCTGCTCCGCCACGCCCTTCGCGGGCGGGCGGCTGTCGCGGCGTTTGTCGCGAAAAGGTTTCAAGAAGGCGCATCTCCGGGCGGCGGCTCGGCCGCTTCTGCCACAGCACATTGACCGGCGCAACAAAGCGGCCGCCGGCATTTGCGAAAGGATCAGCCGCGCCGGATCGAAAGCAGGGCGACGACGAGCGCTATGAAACCGGCGGCCTTGAAGCCGGTGACGACCATATGGCCCGTTTCCCAGCGGCTCCGGATAGTTTCGAAATTGTCCGGGATCGGTCCGGGCACCCAGGTAGCCAGGACATCGTTTGCCGGTTTGACCAGCGCAACCCACGCCACAAGGGCCATCAGGTAAAGCATGGTGGCGGCCAACGCCCACCAGAATGCCGGGCGGTCGCCGCGCAGCATCCATGCGAGTAGACCCGGACAGACGATCGCCGCCACGTCCAGCGGTGCGCCGATAGTCGCGAAGAATTGGAACTGAGCGTTGAAGACCGTAGTTTCACGCCAAAGCGAAGGCGACCATCTGGTCAGTCGCGGCACCGATTCTAGCACATGGGCGAAGGATGGCCCAAGGCTGAGCGCAGCGACGGTGGTGGTCAAAATCGACCAGAACAATAGGAACCCGCGGATTTCCATAGGTTCGAACAACGGAGCGAGGCCGTAGATGTTCCCGTCCGCTACCATGTTGCTTGCCGCCGAAAGTGCTGGGGCTCTATCGTCGATTGAAACCAGGTTATGATTCATGTCCCGTGCTGAACGCCTGCTCGACCTGATCCAGATACTGCGCCGTCATCGCCGGCCGGTCAGCGGTCGCAGCCTTGCAGGCGAAATGGGCGTGTCGATCCGCACGCTCTATCGCGATATTGCCGCGCTGCAGGGGCAGGGCGCGCGGATCGAGGGCGAGGCGGGATTGGGTTATGTGCTCAGGCCCGGCTTCATGCTGCCGCCCTTGATGTTCACCGACGAGGAGATCGAGGCGATCGTGCTCGGTTCGCGCTGGGTGGCCAAGCAGCCGGATTGGCGGCTTGCGAACGCTGCCACCGACGCGCTGGCCAAGGTCGCCGCGGTGCTGCCGGACGATTTGCGTGAAGATCTCGATGCCTCGACGCTGCTGGTCGGATCGCGCACCGAGGTCATCGAAGGCATCGATCTCGGCGTGGTGCGGCAGGCCATCCGCGAGGAGCACAAGCTGAGCTTTGTCTATCGCGATGCCGGCGGCGCTGCCTCCGAGCGCACCGTCTGGCCATTTGCGCTCGGCTTCTTCGACAAGGTGCGCGTCGTCGCGGCGTGGTGCGAGATGCGCCAGGACTTCAGACACTTTCGCGCCGATCGGATATCCGGCCTCAACGCCACCGAGATGCGCTATCCGCGCCGTCGCCAGGTGCTGCTGAGGGAATGGCGGGCGACGCTCGACAAGCCAAGCTAAGGCTGCTGCCCAGGTTAAAGGCTGCCCGCAATAAAGGCTGCTGCCAGAATCTGGCAGTGGGATGCCTTATGCTCCTCCAGTCGAAACCATCTGGAGAGCAATTCATGACACCGCCCAATTTCGTCATCCTCTATGTCGACAAGCCTGAGTACAGCGGCGCCTTTTATAGCGCTCTGCTCGGGCGGGAGCCGGTCGATACCTCGCCGACCTTCGTGCTGTTCGTGCTCGACAACGGCTTCAAGCTCGGCCTCTGGTCGCGTCACACGGTGGAGCCGGCCGCCGCGGCAGCAGGTGGCGGCGCCGAGGTCGTCTTTGCGCTGGATACGCCTGCAGCCGTCGACGCCACCCATGCCGAGTGGGCCGGCCGCGGCCTGACAATCCTGCAGAGCCCGGCCGACATGGATTTCGGCCGGACCTTCGTCGCGCTCGATCCGGATAACCACCGGCTGCGGGTTTATTGGCAAAGGGAATAAGGCAGTAGGTTAGTAAGGCAGTAAGGCAGTAGGTGAATAGGAAATATGATTGGCACGAAGCCGCACGATTGGTACGGCTCCCTACTGCCCTACTGCCCTACTGCCCTACTGCCCTACTGCCCTACTGCCCTACTGCCCTACTGCCCTACGCTTGCGCGATACACGGCAATGCCGGCGGCGAGGTCCTCGAGGGCCGCACCGACCGACTTGAACAGCGTGATCTCGTCATCGCTCTGCCGACCTTTTTTCTGGCCGCGTGCCAGTTCATGCAGGTCTGCGACGATGGCTTCCGGTTTCAGCACGCCGGAGGCCAGCGGCTGGACGATATCGCCGGCTTCCTTGATGGCGCCAGCGCGGGTGTCGACATAGACGCGGGCGCGTGCAATCGCGTCGTCGTCGCTTTCGCGCATCGCCGGCGTGAAGCCGCCAACCAGATCGACATGGGCTCCTGGCTTCAAGAGTGCGCCCTTGATCAGTGGCGTGGTGGTGATGGTCGCCGACGACACGATATCGGCCTGGCCGAGTTCGGCGTCGAGATCGCCTGCTGCTTCGGCCGCAAAACCCTCGGCACGCAATTTTGCCGCGAGCTTTTCGGCATTGGCCGGCGTGCGGTTCCAGATGCGGATGTTCTTGATCGGCCGCACCGCCGAATGCGCCTTTGCAAGGAATGGCGACAGCGCGCCGGCGCCGACCACCAGCAGCCGCGAGGCGTCCTCGCGGGCCAGATACGAGGCGGCCAGCGCCGAGGCACAGGCCGTGCGCCACTGCGTCAGCCGCTGGCCGTCGATCAAGGCCTGCGGCTCGCCGGTGGCGCCGTCGAGCAAGAGGTAAAGCCCCATCACCGCAGGCTTGCCTACGGCATTGTTGTCGGGTGACACGGTGACAATCTTGACGCCGATATGGCCATCGGCCGAGGTGCCGGCTGCGTTGAAGTCGGTCCAGGCCGGCATCAAAAGCAGCGTCGAGGCGGCGCCATCGGGCCGCTCGACCGTGTGATGGTGCCTGATCGGCTGCACAGCGCCGTCGCGAAAAGCGGCGCGCAACGTCTCGACCAGCCCGGAAAAGGTCAGCGCACGGTCGACCTCGGCGGCGGAAATGGTCAGCATGGAAGGCTCCGTGGAGAAATAGGCCAGCTGCGCTTCAGGCCCGAACCGCGGCTCAGTTCGTCGGCTTCGGCAAGGCCGGGCCCTGCGCCGCGGTGGGCGCGCGGCTGACCGCCTGGCGCAGGTTCTCAGCCTCGGCGCCGCGCTGGCGCGCCAGCTTGCGGTAGCGACCCTGCTTGATCCAGGTCGCCAGGCTGCCGACGATCATGCCGATGGCCAGCGCCAGGAACAGGAAAATGAAGAGCGGCACGGTCAGCGTCAGCGCCGGATTGCCGGGATTGAACGGATCGAGCGTGAAGGCCACCGGTTCGCGGTTGGCGACGGCCAGCGCAATCAGGATGACGGCCAGCGGCACGAAAACCACGATGAGGATGAAGCGATTGAACATGTTTTTCCGTTCGGAAGAAAAGGCAGGAGCGGGTCGGCGGGCGCCGCGCCTATTTGCCTCCGTTCAGCCTTTCACGCAATTCCTTGCCGGTCTTGAAGAACGGCACCCATTTCTCCTCGACCTCGACGGATTCGCCGGTACGCGGATTGCGGCCGGTGCGGGCAGGGCGGTTTTTCACCGAAAACGCACCGAAGCCGCGCAGCTCGACCCGGTTGCCCTCGGCAAGGGCGTCGGTGATTTCATCGAAGATGGCGCCGACAATGTTTTCGACGTCGCGCAGGAAAAGATGCGGGTTGCGCGTGGCGATGATCTGCACAAGTTCGGATTTGATCATGAAAAGGCTCCCCGTGAAAGCAGTGCCGTCGAAATTATCAGAATGATTTTATTTGCTTTTCTCACTCGTCTCAAGGGTGCCAGACGGAAACGAGACCGTCAAGAAACAAGCGGTCCGCTCCAATTTCGTGAAGGACGTCGCCGCCATAGCCGGGCAGGCCAAGCGCACCGCCGATGGTCTGCGCCATCGTCTTGGAGAACAGGAAACCGCTGCGTTTTTCCGTGTCCTTCCATTCCACCACTTTGAGCTTGGCATCGACACCCTTGCCTGCAAGCCAGTCAATCGCTTCGGCCTCGCCGCCGACCGCGTCGATCAATCTGTTGGTGACCGCCTGCCGGCCGGTGAAGATCGATCCGTCGGCGAGCGCCAGCACCTCCGGTTTGGTCATGTTGCGGCGTTCGGCGACGATGCCGACGAACCAGTCGTAGCTGTCGAGAATGAGCTTGCGGACCATGGCGCGCTCATCATCATTGGTCGGCTTGAAGGGAGACGGCGAGGCCTTCAAGGGCGAGGATTTCACCTCCTCCAGCTTAATGCCAAGCTTGTCCATAAGGCCGCTGACGTCCGGGTACTGGATCAGCACGCCGATCGAGCCGACGATCGATGATTTGCGTGCGACAATATGGTCGGCCGCGGTGGCGATCATATAACCCGCCGACGCGGCGAGCGTGCCGACCTCGGCCACCACCGGCTTGTCGGCGGCGAGCTTGCGCACTTCCTCGTAGATCGACTCGCCACCGACGGTGGTGCCGCCGGGTGAATCGATCGACAGGATCACAGCCTTGACGCGCGGCGACTGACGGATGGCTTCCAGCCGCTTGATCAGTTCTTCGTCTTCGGTGATGGTACCTTCGATCTTGACCTTGGCAATGTGGTCGACAGCCGCGCCAGTGAAGTCGTCGCCATAAATCCAGGCGGAAAAGGCGATCAGCCCGGCTGCTGCGACAACAATCGCCGCAACACGCCAGAATGTCAGCTTGCGGCGCAAGCGGCGGCGGTCGATCAGGTCGTCGGCTCTCAATGCCATGGTCAGCCTCGTAGTCGGTGGGAGCAGATGCTTTTAAAGCAACCATTCGCGCCCGGCTACCGTTTCCTGACGGCCTTGCGCCAAAGGCCGTCTTCGGCGTTCGCGGCACGCTTCAACCTGTCACGTTTACAGGCTCTAACACTCTGCGCCCATATCTGGTATGAGGTACAGGCGCGCCGGGGGCATTTTCGTTGTACAGGGGCGGTTGTCACATTTTTGCGGTTTTCCTCGGCTTGTGCTTGCTTGAGGGCGCCGGCACCCCACCTATAGGGCGGCCTGGCGGGCAGGGGTTTAGAAGAAGCAGTCATGTTAGCGGGACCAATCGAACCGACCAACACCGAGACGGAGTTGGCTCCCAAGGCCGCAGGCTGGGCGCGGGTCGACGCGTTTGACATTGCGCAGCGTCATTCGCGCCGGGTCCGGATTCTCAAGCTGGCCGTGCCGCTGGTCGCCGCCGTGATCGCGGTCGCGTTTCCGGTCTATTCCTATCTCATGGCCCCCGCTGCAATCGAGGTGCAGGCCGACGGCGGCGCCTTTGCCGATGGCAAGCTGGTGATGGCCAATCCCAAACTCAACGGCTTCACCAAGCAGAATCTGCCCTATTCGATGACGGCCCTGCGCGCCATACAGGACGTTAGCAAACAAGGCATCATCGACCTGGAAGGCATCAAGGCCAAGCTGCCGATTGCGGCCGACAACACGGCCGCCATCGATGCCACGCACGGCACCTATGATCGCGACGGCAACACGCTCAGCCTGACCAGCGACGTGACGGTGTCGACCACGGATGGCGTGGTGGCAAAATTCAAATCGGTCTATCTCGACATCGGCGAAGGCACTATGAAGACAAGCGAGCCCGTCGACGTCAGCCGCGGCGGGTCGCGGATCAGGGCGGATTCGATGTCGGTCCAGGACAATGGCAAGGTCCTGGTTTTCGAGAACAAGGTGCGCGTCGACATCGATCCCGCCAGCCTGAAGGCGGCAGAGGCAAAGAGCGGAGAGACCAATGTGGTTCAGTAGTTCGGCACGGCGCCTCGCTGCGATTTCGGCGTTGCTAACCTTGGGGCTGACCTTGGGGACGGCGCCGTCGCTGGCGCAGTCCAAGGCGACCAGCCAAATGTCCGGCCTCAGGCTGTCGGGCGACAAGCCGATCCAGATCGAAAGCGACAAGCTCGAGGTGCGTCAAGCGGAAAGCGTTGCCGTCTTCACGGGCAACGTCAACGTCGTCCAGGGTCCAACTGTGCTCAAGGCCGGCAAAATGACGGTCTATTACGTCAGGGATGCAGGCGCCGCCAAAGGCGCCCAGCCGGCGGGTGCCGCGGCAATGACCGGATCCGCCAACATCGACCATCTCGAGGTCGACGATAAGGTCTACATCAAATCGGACAATCAGGTTGCCACCGGCGACCGCGGCACCTTCGACATGAAGACCGAAGTGCTGGTGCTTTCGGGCAGCAAGGTCGTGCTCTCGCAAGGCGACAACGTGCTTGTCGGCTGCAAGCTCACCGTGCAGATGAAGAGCGGCCTTGCCCAGGTCGACGCCTGCGGCGGCCGTGTCATGATGTCGATCACGCCGCCGGCGAAGTCCGGAGCAGCGAAACCCTGATGACCGGCATATCGTCGCTGCTGGCGCGTCTTCCAGGGCGCGCCGCTAGCAAACTTGCGGCACCGGCCAGGGTCACCGTTGAAGCGGCAAAGTTCAAGGGAACCTTGATCGCCAAGGGGCTGACCAAAAGTTACAAGGGCCGCAAAGTCGTCAGCGGCGTAACGCTGGGCGTGCGCGCCGGCGAGGCGGTTGGGCTGCTCGGCCCCAACGGTGCCGGCAAGACGACCTGTTTTTACATGGTGACCGGCCTGGTGCCGGTTGACGAAGGCACCATCGAAATCGACGGTTTCGACGTCACATCGATGCCGATGTATCGCCGCGCCCGTCTTGGCATCGGCTATTTGCCGCAGGAAGCATCGATTTTTCGCGGCCTGAACGTCGAGCAAAACATCCGGGCCGTGCTCGAAGTGGTCGAAAAGAGCCGCAAGGAGCGTGAGCGCCTGCTCGACGAATTGCTTGAGGAATTCCACATCAGCCATCTGCGCAAGGCTCCGTCGCTGTCGCTCTCCGGCGGTGAGCGGCGGCGCCTCGAAATCGCACGCGCGTTGGCCACGCGCCCCGCCTACATGCTGCTCGACGAACCTTTCGCCGGCATTGATCCGATCGCCGTCGCCGACATCCAGCAGCTCGTGCGCCATCTGACGGCACGCGGCATCGGCGTGCTCATCACCGACCATAATGTCCGCGAGACACTTGGCCTGATCGACCGCGCCTATATCATCCATGCCGGCCAGGTGTTGACCCATGGCCGGGCCGACGAAGTGGTCGCAAATGCCGATGTGCGGCGGCTTTATCTCGGCGAGGGATTTACGCTCTAAATGCGAACTTCCGGTTCGAACGCGATTTCCGGCGTAGTCCAGTAGCTTTTTCTTCAATTTTCTGCCTGAAATCGTGCTGGCAGGCGAGTTTTGCCGCTCCTCGTCTTGACAAGCAAAAGCCGGGCCAGTTTCTATGCTGGCCTGGAAAATTCTTTCCAGCAGTGCGGGTGCGTAGACGGGGCGTTTGAAACCGAACCATGGCGTTGGCGGCAAAACTACAGCTACGACAGTCGCAGTCGCTGGTGATGACGCCGCAGCTGATGCAGTCGATCCGGCTGCTACAGTTCACCCACCTCGAGCTGGAACGCTTCATCGACGACGAGATCGAACGCAATCCCCTGCTGGAACGCGCCGAACCGCAGGAGGACGCCGCCAGCGACCAGGCGCAGAAGAGCGACGCCGCACCGGAATCGGCCGCCGGCGGCGACTGGTTCGAAGCGGAGACGGCGTGGAGCGCCGAGGCGATCTCGGAAAAGCTCGATACGTCGCTGGAAAACCTGTTTCCCGACGATCCCGGTACGAGCGAGCGGCTCGGGCCCGACCTGACGGCGCAATGGAAATCGGCGTCCGGCAACAGTTCGGCGTCTTCCTCCGACGGCTTCGACGTCGCAGATATGGCGGCGGCTGCCATCACGCTGCGCGACCATGTCGGCGAGCAGGTGGCGCTCGCCTTTGCCGATCCGGCGGCGCGCCTGATCGCCGGCGAGCTTGCCGATGGCCTCGACGAGGCCGGCTACATGCGTGCGGATATGGCCGAGATCGCGGCCCGCCTCGGCACGGACGCCACGGCGGTGGCAAAGGCGCTGGCGATCTGCCAGACATTCGAGCCTGCCGGCATCTTCGCCCGCGACCTCGCCGAGTGCCTGTCGCTGCAGCTTGCCGTGCGCGACCGGCTCGATCCGGCGATGAAGGCGCTGATCGCCAATCTCGAACTCCTGGCACGGCGCGATTTCCAGACGCTGAAGCGAATTTGCGGCGTCGACGAGGAGGATCTGCTCGACATGCTAGCCGAAATCCGGGCGCTCGACCCGCGGCCGGGAATGGCGTTTTCGCGCGGTGCCAGCGATGCGATCGTGGCCGACGTCGAGGTGCGCGCAGCCAATGACGGCAGCTGGACGGTCGAGCTCAATGCCGAGACGCTGCCGCGCGTGCTGGTCGATCACATCTATTTCGCCCAGGTCACGCCACATGCGAAAAACCAGGCGGAAAAGGATTTCCTCGCCGAATGCCTGCAGAACGCCAACTGGCTGACGCGCAGTCTCGACCAGCGGGCGAAGACCATCCTCAAGGTGGCCTCTGAGATCGTGCGCCAGCAGGACGCTTTTCTCGTCCACGGCGTGCGGCACCTAAAGCCGCTCAACCTGCGCACGGTGGCGGACGCCATCGGCATGCACGAATCAACGGTCAGCCGGGTCACGGCAAACAAATACATGCTGACGCCGCGCGGCGTGTTTGAGCTGCGCTATTTCTTCACCGCCTCGATCGCTTCGTCAGGTGGCGGCGATGCGCATTCGTCGGAAGCGGTGCGCGATCGCATAAAGCAGCTGATCGACGAGGAGAAAGCCGTCGATGTGCTTTCCGACGATGCCATCGTGGACATGCTGCGGGAAAGCGGCGTCGACATCGCCAGGCGCACGGTTGCCAAATACCGGGAAGGCATGAACATACCCTCTTCGGTGCAACGGCGGCGCGAAAAACGCGCTTTGGCCAGCGCCGGTCGTTGAGTTTCGGCGGAATTTCCACAGCTTTCGCCTTTCATTGACAAGCGGCAACGAAGTGGCTAGAAGCCCGCCCGCATGAGACGGGCTGGCGAGTGGATTTGAGTTCGCTGATGCCCGCACGAGAGATGGTCCGTCACGACGTAGGCCACGGGACGGCCAAGAAGGCGGCTTGTGATCAACCGGAAAGTTCGGATTTAAAATCGGCGCAAGTGACGCCGCAAAAGCTTGTGCGCACGGACCACGAGTATAAACTCGGGACAGTTTGAAGCCTGAGCAAGGAAGGTCAGTTTTCAGATGACACTGCGCATATCGGGAAAACACATGGACATCGGCGATGCGTTCCGTACGCGCATCACCGACCGTGTCGGGGAAGTGATCGGGAAATATTTCGATCGGGGCTTTTCAGGGCAAATCGTAGTCGTCAAATCGGGGTCGCGCTACACGGCCGATTGCATGATCCGGCTGGATTCCGGCACTTCGCTGCAGGCGACCGGCGATGCCCAGGATCCGACGCTTGCCTTCGATGCCGCGGCGGATCGTCTGGAAACCCGCCTCAGGCGCTACAAGCGCCGGCTGAAGTCGCACAATTCAGGCAATGCCAACGGCGAACCCACCGACGTCGCCTATACGGTGATGGCGCCGCTTGCCGACGATGATGAAGACATACCGGAGAATTTCGCGCCGGCCATCGTCGCCGAATCGACCATGACGCTGCGGACCATGTCGGTAGCGTCAGCCGTGATCGAGCTCGACACCAAGGACAGCCCGGTCCTCGTCTTCCGCAATGCCGGAAACGACCATCTCAACATCGTCTATCGCCGGCCGGACGGGAATATCGGCTGGATCGACCCGTCTACGGCCAAGGTCGCGCAGGGGTAAAAACCAGCCGCACGCGAGCGTGAGGACTGGCGACGGCAGGCGAACAAGGGATTTCAAGCATGGATCTGAGCGATCTCGTCAACGTTCCGGCAATCATGCCGGCGTTGAAGGCGAACTCCAAAAAGCAGCTGCTGCAATTGCTGTCTGAGAGGGCGGCGGCGATTTCCGGCATTCCGGAGCGGGAGGTGTTCGATACCATCCTGCAGCGCGAGCGGCTGGGTTCAACCGGCGTCGGCAACGGCATCGCCATTCCGCATGGCAAACTGGCCGGGGTGAAGCGGATCGCCGGCGTTTTTGCCCGGCTGGAGACACCGGTCGATTTCGAGGCCCTCGATGACCAGCCGGTCGACCTGGTGTTTCTGCTTCTGGCCCCCGAAGGTGCCGGCGCCGACCACCTCAAGGCGCTGTCGCGCATCGCGCGGGTGCTGCGCGATGCCGACACGGTTGCCAAGATCAGGGGCACGCGCGACGCCGTGGCCATCCACGCGCTGCTGTCGGACACGCAGGCCTCGCACGCCGCCTAGATGCATTGGGATTGAAGATACCGCTGGCTGAAATCCTTCAGGGGCCGCCGTGAGCGGCCCTATCCATTTCAGCCGGAAGACCGCCCGTCTCTTCAACGCCTAATGAATGGCGACGGTGACGAGGTCGTTTTCCATGGCGCCGGCCAGCGCCCGGTCACGAGCGTCCGAAAGCAGGATCGGCTGGCCATTGGCGGCAAACAGCGCCCACAGTTCCATGCCCGGCGCGATTTCGCCGAGGCCTGGGAAACGCCCGCGCAGATCGTCGCTCGACACTTTCCTGAGATAGGCGACCGAACCTTCGCCGAGATGGGCGAATTCGCCGCTGGTCATGATGATATTTTCGTCAGTTCTGGTCATTTCAAGCCTCCTTGCCGCGAGACGCCGCTCAAGGCCATCCCGCATGAGAGCTATCGGCAAAAATCAGTCTTTCACCGATATGTTTATTTTTCGTACCAGCCGTTCGGACTCCGGCCGATCGAGATCGATCGACAAAAGGCCGTTCTTCAATTCCGCCGCAATCACCCGCATACCGTCGGCCAGCACGAAACAGCGCTGGAACTGGCGCGCGGCGATGCCACGGTGGAGGAATTCGCGCTCGGTGTCGTCGTTCTGACGGCCTCGCACGACCAACTGGTTCTCCTCCGTGGAGACATCGAGATCGCTTTCCGCGAAACCGGCGACGGCGAGCGTGATACGCAGCCTTTCGGTCTTGCCGTCGGCACCGCTGAGGCGCTCGATGTTGTAGGGAGGATAGCTGTCACCTGACTTAGCCAAGCGCTCCAGCGTCTTTTCCATAGAATCGAAACCGAGGAGAAGCGGGCTGGAAAAAGGCGTCATTCGGCTCATGTTACAGTGTCCTCTCAAGAGCGACATAAAGTGGAAAAACCCGGATGGCATTTTTCCCGATGGTCTTGATATGGTCCGCCGCCCGGCAGACTTCAAGCCGTCACACATCCCGCCCAAAAAGACTTGCCAAAACAAGGAATTGAAATGCCCCAATCCCGCAGGATCATCATCGACACGGACCCCGGCCAGGACGATGCCGTCGCCATATTGCTGGCGCTCGGCAGCGCCGAGCTGGAGATCGTCGGCATCACCGCGGTGGCCGGCAACGTGCCGCTGAAACTTACCGAAAAAAACGCCCGCAAGATCTGCGAGTTGGCCGGTCGGCCGGACGTCAAGGTCTATGCCGGCGCCATCCGGCCGCTGGCGCGCGAACTCGTCACCGCTGAGGAAGTGCATGGCAAGACCGGCCTCAACGGACCGCAACTGCCCGAACCAAAGATGAAGCTGCAGGACGAGTATGCGGTCGATTTCATCGTCGAGACGCTGATGAACGAGGAGAGCGGAACGATCACGCTTTGCGCGCTCGGGCCGCTCACCAATGTTGCGCTGGCGCTGATCCGCGAGCCCAAGATCGCGCCGCGCATCAAGGAGATCGTGCTGATGGGCGGCGGCTTCTTCGAGGGCGGCAATGTCACGCCGACCGCCGAATTCAACATCTATGTCGACCCGCACGCCGCCGATGTCGTGTTCAAATCGGGCATTCCGATCATCATGATGCCGCTCGACGTCACCCATAAGGCGCTGACCACCGCCAAGCGCACGAAGGCTTTCCGCAAGCTCGGCACCAGGGTCGGCACGGCGACGGCGGATATGCTGGAATTCTTCGAACGCTTCGACGAGGAGAAATACGGCACCGATGGCGGCCCGCTGCACGATCCTTGCGTGATCGCCTATCTGTTGAAGCCGAAGCTGTTCAAGGGCCGCAATTGCAATGTCAGCGTGGAAATGGCCTCGGAGCTCACCATGGGCATGACGGTGATCGACTGGTGGGGGGTGACCAAGCGGCCGAAGAACGCCATGGTGATGCGCGACATCGACCACGATGCGTTTTTCGCGCTGCTGCTGGAAAGGTTGGGGCGGCTTTAAGGGCCGCTCAGTCGTTGAGCAGGCGGTAGGTGGAGGTGCCGTTCTGGCGATGTTGTTCTTCGACCGAGACTTCCGATCCGATCATGTGGGGCGTTTCCACCTCACCATCGACTAATATCACTGCGTTGCTGTCATCGAGACGGACTTCATATCTATAATGAAATCCTTGGCCGACGGAAACTTTCGGATTTAGCGGCATCGTCGTAACGTATTCGACGATGCCTCCTACGCGTTGCGTGCCGACAATCGGGCTATTCTGCCTTGTTACAATCGGCACGACGATCGCAAGCGCGAATGCACAAAAGAAAGTGATGCCGACAACTCTATCGCGAAACTCTTCTTGCAGCAGAAGAAAGCGGTTCCTAAGAGAAAGATTTGTCGGCCCCATCCCCTATATTTGAGTGGAGTATGGGCCTTGTTCAAGAACGATTCCACAAAGAAAGATCTGACGCTCGCTTCGCCTTAGAAAACGGCTTCGGTGATCGGATGGCCGTTCAATTTGCAAACCGGTAAAAGATGGCGCCGTTGTCGCGCGTGACGCGCTCGATGCCGACGCGCGAGCCGATCAGATGCGGGAGGTCGTCGTAAACCAGGACCGTCGAACCGTTCTCAAGGAACAGCAGATATTGGATATTCCGCCCCTTACCCTGTCCACTTTTGATTGTTGCATCGACCGGGTCAACCGACCGGATCGGGCTTGCGTCATTCGCCCATTTGTTCAGAGCCGACGGAACCATCACCGCGAACAAAGTGATGAGCAGAATCACGCCAAACGCGTTCCTTTTCAAATCCGCATAAGTCCACGGCATAGACATAAATCCCTCAGTGCAGATTTATGTGGTTGCACGAACGCTGACTTTCAATCAGTCTTTTGTTCCGCGTGATGTTACTGTTCGTGACGCCGGGTTCGCGGCTGTTACTTCGCCTTGGAAAACGCCAGCCACAGGCCGCCGCCGACCAGGAAGCTGCCGCTGATCCTCGACAGCAGCTTGACGCGGCCGGCCGACAGCAGGCGTCCGGCGCGGCCGGCGGCCAGCGCGTATGTTGAATCCGACACGGCGGCGAAGATCATCGCGGTAAGACCCATGACCACGATCTGCAGCGCGTAGTTGCCTTCGGGAGAAATAAACTGCGGAAAGAAAGCGCCGAAGAACACCAGCGTCTTCGGATTGCTGACCGCCACCAGCAGGCCTTGCAGGAAAAAGCCGCCGCGCGGTTTTTTCGCCGTTCCGTCGGCGTTCAGCTTGCCTTTCGAGCGGAACATCTGCACGCCCATCCAGATCAGGTAGGCGGCGCCGATCAGCCGGACCCACTCGAACCAGTGGCCCATGCCCGCGATCAGCGAAGTCAATCCGATGCCGACGATGGCGATCATGATGGCCAGCCCGGCCTGCGTGCCGGTGACATTGGCGAGACCGGCGCGCGAGCCGTGGCGGATGCTGTTGGCGATGATCAGCGTGACCGTCGGCCCCGGCACAAGGATGATGACGATGCAGGCGACGACATAGGTGGCATAAAGTTCCAGCGACATTTTTCCCTCCGCAGAATGCCGCTCGTGCGGCGCGGCGTCGCGATCAATGCATGGCGACGGGTTGGGCGCAAGTCGGTGAGGCGCCGACAATGCGGAACTGACTTCAGCAGGCGCCGGCCTGCCACGGCAGCGTCGCCTCATAGGCGGCAGCCGCCCTCAGCACCGAGAGGTCGTCGCGCGGCGGCCCGATCAATTGCATGCCCATCGGCCTGCCCTTGGCGTCGAAGCCGGCCGGCACGTTGACCGCCGGGCAGCCGGCCATCGTGGCAAGCACTGAAACCTGCATCCAGCGGTGATAGCTGTCCATGGTCCGGCCGGCGACTTCACGTGGCCAGGGGATGTCGACAGCGAAGGGAAAGACTTGCGCGCTCGGCAACGCAACCAGGTCGAAACGATCGAACAGCGACAGCAATGTTAGGTACCAGGATGAACGGACGACCGAGGCTGCATGGACCTGAGCGGCGGTGAGGCGAAGCGCGCTTTCCACTTCCCAGACGGTTTCCGGTTTCAGGAGATTGCGTTTGTTCGGATCGTCATAGTGGATCCTGAGCGCGCAGCCATTGTTTGCCTGGCGCAGTATCACGAAGGCTTGCCATAACGCCTCGAAGTCGAAATCCGACACCAGAGGCTCGATCAGGAACGATACACCGGCGAGCCGGCCGAGAGCGGTCTCGCAAAGCTCGAGAATTCCCGGTTCGACCGGCAAATGGCCGTCGAGATCGCCCAGCCAGGCGACGTGGCCACCGGCGGATGGCAGTTCCATTGCTTGAAGGAATGAACCCGGTTTGTCGTTGTGGGATAGCGGCGATCGAGGGTGATAGCCGGCCTGCACGTCGAGCAGCAGCGCCATGTCGCGCACGCTTCGCCCCATCGGGCCTTTCACCCCCATCTGGGCATGAAACACATCCAGGCTCGGACCATTCGGTACCAGCCCCTGCGACGGGCGGAAGCCATAGACGTTGTTGTAGGCGGCCGGGTTGCGCAGCGAGCCACCCAGATCGCTGCCATCGGCGATGGGAACCATGTCGAGGGCGAGCGCCACGGCGGCGCCGCCGCTCGAGCCGCCGGCGGTCAGCGCCGGGTCGAATGCGTTGAGCGTCTGTCCGAACACGGTATTGTAGGTGTTGGAGCCAAGCCCGAATTCGGGAACGTTGGTCTTGCCGATGATGATGGCGCCGGCCTGGCGAAGACGCTCAACGAAGAAATCATCCTCAGCCGGGATAAAGCCAGCGAAGATCGGCGAGCCGAAAGTGGTGGCAATGCCCCTGGTCAGAGCGAGATCCTTGATGGCGATCGGCAGGCCGAACAGGGACCCGGCATGGCCATCATGCGCCAAATGAGCGTCTGCCTCGTCGGCCTCGCGCAGGATGTCGGCACGCTCACGCAATGAAACGATGGCGTTGACCAGCGGGTTCACCGCCCCGATCCGGTTGAGGAATGCCGCGATCACTTCGCGCACCGAAAGCTGTCGGCGCCTGATCCTGTCGGCAGCTCCACGGCGGACAGGCGGCAGATATCGCCGGCGGGCGGCACAGCATGCTTGGTGGTCGGGCGCATGGCCGTCGTCCCGATTCAGCCTGCGGCGTTCTGCAGGGCGGCATCGACATCCCTGGCCAGCGGGATGGCCGGCTGGGCACCGGCTTTCAGGCAGGCGAGCGAACCGGCGGCGGCAGCGCGGGCAAGCGCTTGGTCGAGCGGCAGGCCGGCTGCCAGTCCAGCAGCAAAATAGCCGGAGAACGTGTCGCCGGCGCCGACCGTGTCGAGCGGCGTGATCTTCAGCGCCGGAACCATCAGAAGATCGTCCGGCGTCGCCGCCAGAACGCCGTCTGGGCCAAGCGTGACGACGATGGTTCGGCCGGTTCTCGCGGCGTAGTCGCGCATCCGTGCCGGGCGGTCGCGGCCACTCAACGACAGCGCCTCGCCATAGAGATCGAACTCGGTTTCGTTGGCGACGAGATAGTCGGCCTTGCCGAGGAAGCCGGCCGCGTCGCCGTGAAAAGGGGCGGTGTTGAGCACGGTGACCGCTCCGGCCGTCCTTGCCGCGTCAAGCGCTGTCTCGACCGTTAGCAGCGGGACTTCCAACTGCAGCAGCACGACATCGCCGTTTTTCAGGAAAGCCTTGGAAAGGTCACCCGGCACGACCGAATCATTGGCGCCCGCCACGACGGCGATCACGTTCTCGCCGTCGGCGCCGACCATGATCAGTGCGGTACCGGTCGAGGCAAAGGTCTCGCCGACGCCGGACAGGTCGATTTTGCCGTCGCGCAGCAGCGCCAGAGCCTCGCCGGCGAAGCTGTCCTTGCCGACCGCGCCGACCATGCGCACCTTGGCGCCGGCGCGGGCGGCGGCCAGCGCCTGGTTGGCACCCTTGCCGCCGGGGGCAGTGGCGAAACCGGAGCCGCGCACCGTCTCGCCGGGACCGGGCAAGCGGTCGACACTAGCGATGAGGTCGAGATTGATGGAGCCGATGACGACGATCAAGAAGTGCCTCCCGCTAGCGCATCGACCCGAAAATCGGAATAGATGCATATCGCTAATTGCGCGGGAAGCTACCCTGTAAGATCGGTGCTTGCCAACCCAGCGGTTCTTGCGCCGCTCTATCGTTCCATCCGGCGGCTATTCAAGGAGCGACCTGTCCCGCCTCCCAGCCGAGGATGGCGCGTTTGCGGGTCAGGCCCCAATGGTAGCCGGTGAGCGCGCCGGACTTGCCGAGAGCCCGGTGGCACGGCACGACGAAGGACATCGGATTGGCACCGACCGCGGCACCCACAGCCCGGCTGGCGCTCGGTGCGCCGATGCGCGCGGCGATCGAGGAATAGGTGCAGGCCTTGCCCATCGGAATGCGCAGCAAGGCCTCCCAGACGCGGACCTGGAAGTCGGTGCCGATCATGACGACGCGCAGCGGCTGGTCGGCGCGCCACAGCGCCGGATCGAAGATGCGCGCGGCGTAGGGCGCCGTTGCCGCCATGTCCTCGACATAGGTCGCATTCGGCCAGCGGCTCGACATATCGGCAAAGGCCGCGCGCTCGCCGCCGGGGTCGTTGAAGGCAAGGCCGGCAAGGCCGCGGTCCGTCACCATGATCAGCGCGACGGCGAAAGGCGAGATATGATAGCCGTAGCGGATAGTGAGCCCGGCGCCGCGCGTCTTGTAATCGCCCGGCGACATCGCTTCGTGGGTGACGAACAGATCGTGCAGCCGGCCTGGGCCGGACATGCCGAGCTCGAACGAGGTTTCAAGCAGCGGCATGCCGGAATCGAGCAGCTTGCGCGCATGATCGAGGGTAACGGCCTGCAGAAAAGCCTTGGGCGACAGGCCGGCCCAGCGGGTGAACAGCTTCTGCAGCCCGGTCGGAGTCTCGCCGACCTCCTCGGCCAGCACTTCCAGCGAAGGCTGGTCGCGATAGTCGAGGCTGATCTTCTCGATGGCGCGACGGACGATTTCATAGTCGCCGCCTTCGGGCGTAATGTCTTTCTGAAGGATTGCTGTCGTTTTGAGAGGCATTTGGGCGTTCATCGGTCTATCTCCTTGAGTGCGAATATCGCGCTTCGCGGCTCCGATCACCACCCGAAACTTGCCTTCCCGCGGCATGTACCCAGATAGAGTCGGCTTTGAATGGGAAGGACAATTCATGGCCGGCGAGAAGGTGCATCTGACCAAGGAAAAAGAAACGCTGCTGATCACCGTCTATGGCAAGGCGCTGGAAAGCCGGCTTCCCAACTCGCTGCTGAAAGACCGTTTCGCGGACGAGGCGGTTCGCCGCATCGACTACGACTTCTCGCGGCTCAAGGTCGATGACAATCTCGGCGTGGGTCTGGCGATCCGGGCCAAGACGCTGGACGACTGGGTTTCGGCTTTTCTGGCGAACAACCCGAACGCCATTGTCCTGCATCTCGGCTGCGGGCTCGACACGCGAATATTCCGTATCGACCCGCCAGCCGGCGTCGACTGGTTCGACGTCGACTATGCCGAAGTCATCGAGCTCAGGCGCAAGCTCTACCCGACGCGCGAGCATTATCACCTGATCGGATCGTCAGTCACCGAGCCTGGCTGGCTGGACGACGTGCCTGGCGATCGCCCGGCGATGGTCGTGGCGGAGGGCTTGACGCCCTATCTTGCCGCTGACGAGGGCCCAAGGCTGGTCTCACGGCTTGTGTCGCATCTGGCCAGCGGCGAACTTATCTGCGATGCCTACAGCGACCTGGGTCTGAAGCTCGTGCGCCTCAACCCGTCGTTCCGCGCCACCGGAGCCGAACTCCACTGGGCGATCAACGATCCGCGCGACTTGGAACGGTCAGTGCCCGGTCTGCGGTTTGTCGAGGAAACCATGGCCTACAAACCCGAACATGCCGCCCGTGTGAGCTGGTTCGCCGGACTGATCTTTCGCCTCTGGAGCCACATTCCGGCTCTTCGGAGGGTCGGCAGGCTGTTGAGATTTCGGTTTTGATCGTCAGCGCGCCTTGGCGGTCGCCAGAGCGCGCGAAAATGCGGTGGCAAAACTCTCGCGGTCGTCGGGATTGAGGAAGCCGCCGATCGAGACGGTTTTTCCTTGCGCCTCGACCGCCATCCCGGTGATGCCGATCTCGGCGTGGCGGGCGATCGAAAAGCGCGCCCAGAACGGATTGAAGCGATGTGCTTCCGATTTGCCTGACGGGGCAGTCTTGCGGATATCGAGGCTGGTGCGCGACACCGACACCTCCTCGCGAGCCCGGGCGGCACTATAATTGGCGCGGAAAGCGATGTAGACGGCAATAACGTCGAGGCCGAAGAAGCCGAACACCGGCCAGGCGCCACGCGACAGAAAAAACGCTCCGGTCACCAGCCAGCCGAACAGCAGCGCGCCCATCAGGATGGCAAAGCCGGTCTTGCCCAGCGACCGGTGCGGTGTCAGCAGCGCCTGGAAGAATGGCTCGTCGGCCTGAAATGAGGCGTTTGTATCGCTCATTAGGGGATATTATAGGAAGGCGATGACGAGCCCCAAGCCCAAAAACTCTTCCGCGCTCAAAAAAGACCTCTTGCCCGGCCGCCGCGACGGCTCGAACGCCAAGCCGCGTCCGCGGCCGGCGAGATCGCGGGCGCTTTACAGCCCGGCCGAAGTGCATGAGATTTTCCGGCGCTTTTCCGTTCAGCGGCCGAAACCGAGAGGCGAACTCGAATATATCAACGCCTTCACGCTGCTGGTGGCTGTGGTGCTTTCGGCGCAGGCGACGGACGCCGGCGTCAACAAGGCGACGCGGGCGCTGTTCAAAATTGCCGACACGCCGCAGAAAATGCTGGCGCTGGGCGAGGCCAGGCTCGGCGACCATATCCGCACCATCGGGCTCTGGCGCAACAAGGCCAAGAACGTCATCGCGCTATCCGACGCGCTGATCCGCGACCATGGCGGCGAGGTGCCCGAGGATCGCGATCAACTGGTCGAACTGCCGGGTGTCGGCCGCAAGACCGCCAACGTCGTGCTCAACGTCGCCTTCGGCCAGCATACGATGGCGGTCGACACGCACATCTTCCGCATCGGCAACAGGCTCGGCCTGGCGCCGGGTAAGACACCGGAACAGGTCGAGCAAGGGTTCCTGAAGATCATTCCGGACGAATATATGCGGCATGCCCATCATTGGCTGATCCTGCATGGCCGCTATGTCTGCAAGGCGCGCAAGCCGGATTGCCCGGTCTGCGTCATCGCCGATATCTGCAAGGCCAAGGAAAAGACGACCAGCGTGCCGGCGCCGCTGGTCGAGATCGCGCCGCTCGAGCCGGTAGAAGCGGCTCAGGACCGAGCAGCGGCAATCGGTGCCAGCTAGCAGATTTGAACGTCCTGCTACGGAGCGGCATCCATGTTCAGGAACTCTCCTCGACGAACACCTCTTCGCGCTTCTTCTTGACCGCGGGGAGAAAGACGATGACGAGCACAGCGAGCGCGATGAGGAGCAGGCTGGCGCTGATCGGTCTCGTCACGAAGGTGCTCGGGTCGCCGCGCGAGAGGATCATGGCGCGGCGCAGGTTTTCCTCAAGCAACGGGCCGAGCACGAAGCCGAGCAGCAGCGGCGCAGGTTCGCAGCGCAGCTTGACCAGGAGGTAGCCAAGCAAGCCGAAGAAGGCGACGGCATAGAGGTCGTAGACGTTGGTGTTGACGCTGTAAACGCCGATCGAGCAGAACGCCATGATGATCGGGAAGAGCACGTAATAGGGGATCGTAAGCAGTTTCACCCAAAGCCCGATCAGCGGCAGGTTCAAGACGATCAGCATCAGATTGCCGATCCACATCGAGGTGATGATACCCCAAAACAGCGCAGGCTGTTCGATCGCGACATTGGGGCCGGGCACGATGCCCTGGATGATCATCGCGCCAATCATCAGCGCCATGACCGGGTTGGCCGGAATGCCGAGCGTCAGCATCGGGATGAAGGAGGTTTGTGCGCCGGCATTGTTGGCCGATTCCGGTCCGGCGACGCCCTCGATGGCGCCCTTGCCGAATTCCCCCGGATTTTTCGAGACACGTTTTTCGACGGTGTAGGAGGCAAAGGCTGCCAGGATCGCGCCGCCTCCTGGCAGGATGCCGAGCGCCGAACCGATGATCGTGCCGCGCACGATGGGAGCCGCCATGCGCCGAAAATCCTCGCGGGTCGGCATAAGGCCGGAGATCTTTCGGATAAGCACGGAACGTTCGTGCTCATTTTCGAGGTTGCGCAGTATTTCGGCGACGCCGAAGACGCCGACCGCCACTGCGACGAAATTCAGTCCGTCGGCATATTCGCGGATGCCAAGCGTGAAACGGGGCGTGCCGGTGTAGATGTCGGTGCCGACAAGGCCAAGCAGCAGGCCGAGCACGACCATCGCCAGCGCCTTGACAATCGAGCCGTGGGCGAGCGCGACGGACGAGACCAGGCCGACGATCATCAGCGAAAAATACTCGGCCGCGCCGAACTTCAGCGCTATCGCCGTCAGCGGCGGGGCAAAGATGGCGACGAGGAAGGTCGACACCGTGCCGGCAAAGAACGAGCCTATCGCCGCGGTCGCCAGTGCTGCTCCGGCGCGGCCGTTCCTGGCCATCTGGTAGCCATCGATGGCGGTGACGGCTGACGAGGATTCGCCGGGCATGTTGATGAGAATGGCGGTGGTCGAGCCGCCATACTGCGCGCCGTAATAGATGCCGGCGAGCATGATGAGGGAGGAAACCGGGTCGCCGATCTGGAAGGTGATCGGCAACAGCATGGCGATGGTTGCGGTGGCGCCGATGCCGGGCAGGACGCCAATCAGCGTGCCGAGAAGGACGCCGATCAGGCAGAATCCGAGGTTTGCCAATGATGTGGCGGTCGAAAAACCGAGTGCGAGATTGTTGAGGAGTTCCATTCATCTCCTCACAACGATAGGGGCAGCCACGGGCCGAAGCGCCGGAACGGCAGGCCGAGTGCGTAGCTGAAGACGACGAATGCGAACAGCGTCAGGCAGGCCGACAGCACGAGCGCGGTCAGCGGCTTCATGCGGCCGCTGGCAAACGATGCGATCAGCGCCGTCAGGAAGATCGAGGGGATAAAGCCCAGGCCGCGCACCGTCAGGCCGAAGAATATCGGAGCAGGCAGGATGAACAGCATGCCGCGCCACGCGATGTGGCCGATCGGTTCGCCCTCGAAGCGCACCGCTTGGACGAGGATGATGGCGCCAAGCAGGATCAGCACGATCGCCAGCACCAGCGGGAAATAGCCCGGTCCCATGCGAAAGGCGGTGCCGATTTCGAGGCCGAGCGATTGCAGCGCGAAACATGCGCCGAGAAAGATGAACAGCGCGGCGCATATGCCGTTGGTTCTGTCGATTGCGACAGGTTTCATGACGTTCTCCCGGCCCGCGCCGCGGGCGTGCCGATGCCGAATCGAAAGGCCAAATCGAAAGCGGGACCCTAGCGAAAACGGGGCGCTGGTGGCGCCCCGTTCAAGCTTTAGTCGGCGTACTGGCCGGCCGCTTCGATGATCGGCTTCCAGCGCGCGATCTCGCTTTCCAGCTTGGCCTTGAGCGCCGCCGGCGTCGCGTCGGCATCGGACGACGGCTTGGTGCCAAGTTCGGCAAAGCGGGCGACGACGTTCTGGTCCTTCAACGCGACCTGAAGCGATTTCGACAGGCGTTCGGTGATCTCGGCCGGCGTGCCCTTGGGGGCATAGATGCCGTGCCAGATGCCGACCTGCACGTGGGGAAGGCCAGCTTCCGTCGTCGTCGGCACGTCCGGCAGCACATCGAGGCGGTCCGGCGAGGTGACGGCATAGCCCTTGATCGTGCCGCCCTGGATTTGCTTGGTGGTGTTGGTCGTCTGATCGCACATGATGTCGACCTGACCGCCGAGAAGATCGGTCATGGCCGGGCCGGTGCCCTTGTAGGGCACGGTAACCAGCGGCGTGCCGATGGCGCTCATAAACAGCATGCCGCACAGATGCGAGGCCGCACCTATCCCGGCATTGGCGACGGTGACGGTATCCTTGTTTGCCTTGGCGTAGTCGACCAGCCCCTTCAGATCGGTCGGCTCGAGATCTTTGCGGCCGACGATGGTCATCGGCACCTCGGTGACGAGGCCGACATATTCGAACGCGTTCAGCGTGTCGTAGGCGAGATTCCTATATAACGTCGCACTGGTCGCCATGCCGATGTGATGCAGGAGCAGCGTATAGCCGTCAGGCTCGGCATTCGCGACGCGGCCCGCGCCCAGCGTGCCGCCGGCGCCGCCGACATTCTCGATGATGACCTGCTGGCCGAGGTCCTTCGACATGGCTTCCGCGACGAGACGCGTGACGGTGTCGGTCGGGCCGCCGGCCGAAAATGGCACGACAATGGTGATGGTGCGTTCGGGGTAGGTCTGCGCGCCCGCGGCCAACGGGTAAAGCATGATGGCCGCGGCGGCAGCCAGCGCGGCGACGAATTTTCGCATCGTGTTTCCTCCCAGGATATGAATTACCAACCGCGGCGCGGAGTTCCTCTCAAAAAGCCGACTGTAGATGGAGCAATAACTAGCGCAATCCAACAAATTGCAATTGGCCTCAAACGGCAAACTGCACGTTTGTCCGCGCAAATGAGTGGAAAGGTTGGGCCGCGCGATGCCCTTCCTCCGACCTATTTCTAATAGCCGTAGCCGCGCGCCATCGCTGCCGCGAACACCGGGATCAACAGGAAGATCAAGGCCTCGGTGCGGACATAGGTGCGAACGGACGCTAGCTCCGCCGCAGGCACCTGGAAGCCGGGACTGGCGCTCGCCTGCCTGTTCCAGGATAGGAAACGAATGGTGGGGATGATCGACAACAGACCGACAATTGCGAAAGCGGCCATCTTTGCCCAGAACACCCAGTTGTAGACGTAGAATTCCCAGCCCTTGAGACCATAGATGACGCGGCCGATGCCGATGACGATGATCAGCATGGCGATGATGCCGTAGTGGCGGTCGATGCCGACAAGCCGCTTGAGCGTCGCGGCGGACAAGTCGCTGCGGATCAGGACGAATTCGGCGCCGATGATGCCTGCCAGCGAAAACACCAGCAGATGGTGGAAGATGGCAAGCACAAGGTCAGTGGTGTCCATGCTGTTTTCCCTCTGTCGGACGGCAGCGCTGAAACCGAATGCGTTGAATCAGATACCGGTGAAAAACTAACACCGCCTGACAGGATTCACATCAGCCTGGAAGATGATCTACACAGCCTTGGCTCTTGTTCGGCGACGACGGTTCCGTCTCATGCATGTCGTTGTTCCTATCTGGGCGACATACATAGCACCGGCAACACAACCGAGGCATGACCATGGCCAGTCCGCAGACAATTGTCGCCCCAGTGATTGAGACCTCGCGCGCCATCTTGCGGCCGCACCGGCTGGACGATTTCGACGCCTATGTCGCAATGTGGGCAGATCCAGTCGTCACCCGCTTTATCGGCGGCAAGCCGCGCACGCGGGAGGAAAGCTGGATGCGCTTCCTGCGCCATGCCGGCCTATGGTCACTTCTGGGCTACGGCTTCTGGGCGATCGAGGAAAAGGCGACCGGCCGCTTCATCGGCGAGGCGGGCTTTCACGATCTCAAACGCGACATGACGCCGTCGATCGAGGGCATTCCGGAAGCCGGCTGGGCTCTGGTTTCGGGCGCACATGGTCAAGGGTTGGCCAGCGAAGTCGTCGCACGGGTACTTGCCTGGGGCGACGAGACGTTCGGAGTCGCAAAAACCGTCTGCATCATCGATCCGGAAAACACCGCCTCGCTGAACGTCGCGGCGAAATGCGGCTATAGCGAAGTGCTGCGAACCCTCTATCACGAGGAGCCGACCATCCTGCTGGAGCGGCAGCCCTGACGGGTGCTATCTGGGCGCTGCCTGCCACGTCGTCGTCGAGTTCGCCAGGCTGAGGATCGTACAGGCCGATTGTGCCGTATGCGGAGTGTTCTGTCTTTGACAGGATGACGCAAACTCTGCATGAATTTTATCGAGCGGGTCTGAATTCAGGCTACGTTTCTGGCAGGCACCGGAGGAAGTGTCGCGATTTGGAGGAATCCCATGCTGAACAGACGCAGATTCTTGATGAGCACCGCGGCGGCAGGTGCTGCCGGTCTCGTGACGTCGCATTTTATCCCCGCTTTCGCGCAGGACGCGCAGCAGCTGCAGATTTTCGTGCCGGCGGCGCCGGGCGGCGGCTGGGACCAGACGGCGCGCGCCATGGACCAGGTGCTGCGCAGCGAAAAACTGATCTCCGGCTCACAGATCACCAATGTCGGCGGCGCCGGAGGCACTGTCGGCCTGCCACAGTTCGTCAACCAGTGGAAGGGCAAGGGCAATGCGCTGATGGTGGCCGGTATGGTCATGGTCGGCGCCATTATCGCCAACAAGGCGGCCAACAACCTTACCGAGGTCACGCCGATCGCCCGCCTCACCGGCGAGTTCGAGGCGCTGGTGGTGCCGGCCGCCTCGCCCTTCAAGACTGCGGCCGACTTCGTTGCTGCCCTCAAGGCCGACCCGACGCAGGTTCCGGTCGCTGGCGGTTCGGCCGGCGGCTCGGACCACATATTGTTCGGCCTCATCGCCAAGACCGTCGGTGTTCCGGCCACCAATCTCTCCTATGTGCCGTTCGCCGGCGGCGGCGAGGCGCTGTCGGCGCTGCTCGGCAACCAGGTCGCGGCCGGCATCTCCGGCTATGGCGAGTTCGCCGAACAGGTCAAGGCGGGCGCGCTGCGGCTGCTGGCCATATCCGCGGACAAACGCCAGGAGGGCATCGATGCTCCGACGATGAAGGAAGCCGGCATCGACGTCGAGCTGTTCAATTGGCGCGGCGTCTTCGCACCGCCCGGCGTTTCGGACGCCGATAAGGCAGCAATGATCAAGCTGATCGAGACCATGGCCAAGAGCGACGCCTGGGCCACCGAATGCAAGAACCGCAACTGGACGCAGATCCTGCTCACCGGTGACGACTATGCGAAATTCGTCGCCGAAGACACGGCCCGCATCGGGACGATCCTCAAGGACCTCGGCCTTGCCTGATACTCTCGGCAAGGGGCGGCCTTCGCCAACCCTTGCCGACTTTCGCCAGCCGCATGGACACACGCTCCGCCGGAGGTGAAACTACGCCGAGCTCGGCCGAGGGAGACTGCTCCGAGGAGGCCGGCTCAGGGAACCGATATTGGGAGGACGATCATGAGCACCAGCGACCAGCCGGCGCCGCCGCGCCTTGCAGTGCCCGAATTGCTGATCGGCATTGGGCTCCTCGCCTGTGCGGGTGCGGTGGCCTGGCAGACGCTGGCAATCCCGGTGTCGCCGCTCTATTCCAAGGTTGGCCCGACTGTGTTTCCCTACATCACCATGGCCGGCATGGTGCTCCTTTCGCTGCTGCTCGTCATCGCCGCCTTGCGGGGCGGCTGGCAGCCGGAGGACGAAAAGGAGACGCCGACCGACTGGAAGGCGATGGGCATCGTCGCTGTCGGACTGATCGCCAATCTTGTGCTGATCCAGCCGCTCGGCTTCACCGCGGCATCTGTCATCATGTTCGTTCTCATCTGCCACGGTTTCGGCAGCCGGCATCCGCTGCGTGACGTGCTGGTCGGCCTGATCTTGGCGCTGGCCGCCTATTTCGGGTTTGCCAGGGCGCTCGGTGTCAATATCGGCGCCGGCTTCATCGAAAACCAGCTGAATGCGATCGTCGATTCTGTCATCGCCATGCTGAGGGGCTGACGCCATGGAAACGCTTGGCCATCTCGCGCACGGATTTTCGGTCGCCTTCTCGCCGACCAACCTGATATGGTGCCTGGTCGGCACCACACTTGGGACAGCGATCGGCGTGCTGCCCGGCCTCGGGCCGGCATTGACCATCGCGCTGCTGTTGCCGATCACCTACCAGGTGGCGCCGGAAGCGTCCTTCATCCTGTTTGCCGGCATCTACTACGGCGCCATGTATGGCGGCTCGACGACGTCAATCCTGCTCAACACGCCTGGCGAAAGCGCCACCATCGTCACGGCGCTGGAGGGCAACAGGATGGCCCGCTCCGGCCGCGGCGGTGCGGCCCTGGCGACCTCGGCGATCGGCTCCTTCGTCGCCGGCACGCTGGGCACGATCGGCGTTGCCTTCCTGGCGCCGATCGTCGTCAAATTCGCGCTGGCGTTCGGCCCGGCCGAGTATTTCTCGCTGATGGTGCTGGCCTTCATCACGGTTTCGGCGGTGCTCGGCTCGTCGTCGGTGCGCGGCCTGACCAGCCTGTTCGTCGGCTTCGTCATCGGCATGATCGGCGTCGACCTGCAGACGGGCCAGCCGCGCTTCACCTTCGGCATGAGCGAATTGCTCGACGGCGTCGACGTCATCGTCGTCGCCGTTGGCCTGTTCGCCGTTGGCGAGACGCTTTACATGGCTTCGCGCCGCTATGCCGGCAAGGACGATATCGTGCCGTTGAAGGGCTCGCTCTACATGACCGCAGCCGAATGGGCGCGCTCGTGGAAGCCATGGCTGCGCGGCGCCCTGATCGGCTTCCCGATCGGTGCCATGCCGGCCGGCGGCGCCGAAATCCCGACCTTCCTGTCCTATGCGATCGAGAAGAAACTCTCAAAACACAAGGAGGAGTTCGGCACGGTCGGCGCCATCGAGGGCGTTGCCGGGCCGGAGGCCGCCAACAATGCATCCGCGGCCGGCGTGCTGGTGCCGATGCTGACGCTCGGCCTGCCGACCTCGGCGACGGCCGCGATCATGCTGTCGGCATTCCAGAGCTACGGCATCAATCCCGGGCCGCTGCTGCTGACGACACAGGCCGACCTGGTGTGGGGGCTGATCGCCAGCCTGTTCATCGCCAACGTCATCCTCGTCGTCCTCAACCTGCCGCTGATCGGGCTCTGGGTGCGGTTGCTGAAGATCCCGGCGCCGCAGCTCTATGCCGGCATCCTGGTGTTCGCCACGGTCGGCACCTACGGCATCTCGCAATCGCCGATCGACCTCGTCATCCTCTATCTGCTCGGTGCTGCCGGCTTCCTGATGCGGCGTTTCGATTTCCCGACCGCGCCGGTCATCATCGGCATGATCCTCGAGCCGCTTGCCGAAACCCAGTTCCGCCGCGCGATGACCATCTCGAACGGCGACTGGACGGTGTTCTACAAGCATCCGCTGTCGCTGACGCTGCTGACGCTGGCCTTCATCGGATTGGTCGGGCCACATATCTATGCTTACATCGAGCGCAGGCGCATGCGCGGGCCGGAGCATGTGCCGGGCGATGCCTGAGCTGTTCGTGACGTTATGACAGACCTGCTTTCCGGCATCCGCATCCTCGACCTGACCAATGTGCTGGCCGGCCCCTATTGCGCCTATCAGCTGGCGTTGCTCGGGGCCGACGTCATCAAGGTCGAGACGCCGCAAGGCGGCGACCTCGCACGCCAGCTCGGTGCCTCGCCGGAGCTCAACAGAGCCGGCATGGGCGCGTCGTTCCTGGCGCAGAATGCTGGCAAACGCTCGGTGGCGCTCGATCTCAAGCAGGAGGCCGACCGCGAACGCTTCCTCGATCTGGTCGCCTCGGCCGACGCGCTGGTCGAGAATTTCCGCCCCGGCGTAATGGACCGGCTGGGGCTTGGCTATGCCAGGCTGAAAGAGGTCCGGCCAAGCCTTGTCTATTGTGCGATATCGGGCTTTGGCCAGACCGGGCCGATGCGCGACAATCCAGCCTACGACCAGATCATCCAGGGGCTTTCCGGCATTATGAGCATCACCGGCACGCCGGAGACGGCGCCGCTGCGTGTCGGCTATCCCCTCGCCGATACGCTTGGCGGTCTGGTCGGAGCCTTCGCCATTGCCGCTGCGCTGGTCAAGCAGAAGACGACAGGTGAGGGCGCGTTCCTCGACGTCTCCATGCTCGAATGCACGCTCTCCGCGCTCGGCTGGCCGGTGTCGAACTATCTGACCGCACGCGTCGAGCCGCAGCCGATGGGCAATGAGAACATGACGGCCGCACCGTCGGGTGCCTTTCGCACCGGCGACGGCCTGCTCAACATCGCCGCCAACAAGCACGAGCAGTTCGTCATGCTCTGTCAGATGATCGGTCGGCCGGAGCTGGCGTCGGATGTCCGCTTTGCCGAGCGCGAAACACGCAAGCAGAACCGCATCGCATTGAAGGCGCTGATCGAGGACGCCTTGGCAAGCGGCTCGGCCGCCGACTGGGAGGAGACGTTCAATCGCGCAGGCGTGCCAACCGGCCGGGTGCTGACGATCCCGCAGGTATTGCAGGAGCAACAGGTGATCGAGCGCGGCATGACGGCGCGCTTCCAAGCTGTGTCCGGCATGGACAAGCCGCTGACCGTGGTGCGCGGCGGCTTCATGGTCGATGGCGAGGCACCTTTGCCGAGCAGGCCGCCGCCGGCGCTGGGTGAGCATATGGACGAGGTGTTTGCCAGCCTGCCGCCGCGCGCCAAGAAAAGAGCGAAGGCATGAGCGGCACGGAAAAGAAGACCGGTCGCGCACGCGGCGAGGAGTGGTGGCACACCGGCATCATCGAGATGCGCCCCGGCGTCATCCGGCTGCGCGGCTATGAGATTCAGGATCTGATCGGCCGCGTCAGCTTTCCGGCAATGATCTGGCTGATGCTGCGCGGCGAACTGCCAAGCGAGGACCAGGCGGCGCTGCTTGGCATCGCGCTGGGTGCCGCTGTCGACCATGGGCCACAGGCGCCGTCGATCGCCATTGCCCGCATGGCGATGACCTGCGGCGTCGGCATCAATAGCGCCATGGCGTCGGCCATCAACGTGCTTGGCGACGTGCATGGCGGCGCCGGCGAACAGGCGCTTTCCTTCTACGGAGACATCGCCGCCGAACTGGACGCCGGCATGCCGCTTGCGGACGTCGTGTCGGCGCGGGTTGATCGTTTCCTTGCTGGGGAAAACGGCTATGTGCCCGGGCTCGGCCATCGTTTCCATCCGGTCGACCCGCGGGCGCCCCGCCTCATCGAGCTGACCCGCGACTTTGCCGCGCGCGGCATCGTCAGCGGGCGCTTCGCCGACATTGCCGAGGCGATCGAGGCCGAGGTTGCGCGGCGCAAGGGCAAAAAAATCCCGCTCAATATCGACGGCGCCACGGCCGTCATCTACGGCGAGCTCGGCTTCCCGCCGCCACTAACGCGCGGCCTTTTCGTGCTGTCGCGCTCGGTCGGCATCCTCGCACATGCGTGGGAACAGTCGCAGGAAAGCGACCGCAACAAGGGGCCACTGCCGCGCGAATGGCTGTGGGCCTATACCGGCACGCCGGTGCGGCCCCTCCCCGAGGAAGACGACGGCAGCCAGTGAGATGTCGGTTCAAGCGACAGCGGCGGACTAGAGCCTGTTCCATCCCGATGGAATCGGGATGGGACTCTAACTTTTTGTTTGAGCGTGATCTTTGCCGAAAACTCGATTCCACTTTTTGGAATCATGCCCCGGCTCGGAAATCTTGATGTTCCTCACCAGCGTCGAAAGATCCGGCTCGTCGATGAGCAACGCCGCGTCGGCCGGCGCCAGCCATGCCCGCTGCCGTCTCTTGGCTTCTTGCCAATTGGCGAGTTCCTCGGTTACCTCCAGCAAATAGACGACGACGTCGACACGGACGAAGCGGTTCGCCAGCCGCTTCCAGTAGCAATAGGTGCCGGCCGGCTGTTTCAGTGTCTTGCCGAGAACGCCGGCTTCTTCCTGTGCTTCGATGGTGGCCGCCTTGCGGCCGCTCTTGCCCTTCATCGGCCAGCCCTTCGGCACAATGAAGCGCCTCGTCGTTCGCGATGTGACGAGCATCACCTCGACGTCGCCATACTCGCTCAGCCGAAAAGGAATTGCCGCGACCTGGCGAATCCGGTCGCCCTTCCTTGCCTTGCGTACGACCTTCTTCTTGCCGGCTGCCATTCGATAATCCAGTCGAGGCGGTGCCCAAATGGCAAGGGCAGCGTTGCAAAGTCAGCCGCTTTCAATAGATCCGAAGCGGAGCGGTTTTCCCCAATATATAAGTCGGCTAAATAAATGAAAGGCCGGTTGTCAGCGGCAGGTGCTGATAAAGCCGCTCCCCGACGGCAGCAATTGGCAAGTCGGCTTCATCTGCGGCACCACCTGCTGTTGCGGCGGCGGGATCTGGCGGTCCTGGGCGCGGTACTGCTGTTGCTGCTGCTGATATTGCTGCCGCTGCAGCCTGTTCTCCAGCATCTGCAACTGGTTTTGCTGGATCAATACGTCCGCAGGGCTGACGCGCTGCGCCGCGCTGGCAGGATTTACGCCCGACAGCATCGCCGCTGCCAGCATTGCCGACCCGGAAAACGTCAAAAGACGAAGCCGTAACATCCGTTCATTCCCGCACAAAACCCGACCTGTCCTTAATATAGGGCGTCTGGCCGGCGATGCCATGGCCGCCCCTGATTCGCAGCGGATTGGAGGAAGCATTGCTGCATCCGGGTGCTCCTCACGTCAATCGACTTCGCGCAGCCGATATCCGACGCCGGTTTCGGTCGTGATATAGCGCGGCTGGTCGGGCGTCTTTTCGATCTTTTGCCTGAGTTGCCGGACATAGACCCTGAGATATTGAACGTCGGTGGAATCCCCCCAGACCTGCCTCAATAGGAATTGGTGGGTGAGAACCCTGCCGGCGTGCTGCACTAGGATGCGGAGGATGTCATATTCCTTCGGCGAGAGCTTTATCTCCTTGTCGTCGACCTTGATGATGCGCTTCACCAAGTCGACGGAGAGGTCGCCGGTGCGGAACACCGGTCTCTCACCCTGCTGCTGGAATTTGTGGCGAAGCGCCACGCGGATGCGTGCCACAAGCTCGTTCATACCGAATGGCTTGGTGACATAATCGTCGGCGCCGAGTTCGAGCGCCGAGACGATGCCGGCCTCGTCGGTGCGGCTGGAAAGAATAACCACGGGAATGTCCAGGCCATCATCCCGCCATTTGCGCAGCAGCTCATGGCCGCTCATGCCGGGCAGACCGAGATCGAGCAGGACAAGGTCCGGCTTTTCCGTCTCCATGAGTTCGATCGCCGCCCTGGCGTTCGGCGCCTCGCTGATCGAATAGCCCTGGCTGCCAAGCCCGACGCGAAGCAGTTTCCGGATCGGCGGTTCGTCATCGACCACCAATATCCTGACGTCCAGGCTCGTCATGCCAAATCGTCCATATTTTGATCGCCCGCATCGGGTTCGCCGAGGTTGGGCAGCTCTGCCGGCATCACCTGCATCCTGATGGTGAAAACCGCGCCCGAGCGGTCGGTCCTGTTTGCCGCCGAGAGCGTCCCGCCCATCGCTTCGATGAAGCCGCGGCAAATCGACAATCCCAGCCCGGTGCCAGCACGCACCTGGTCACCCTTGCGCACACGGTAGAAAGTGTCGAAAACGCGCTCCAGATCCGCCGCCGGGATGCCTGGTCCCTCATCCATGATCTGCAGGATGACGACGCCATTGTCGGTCCAGGCCTGCAGGCGGATCGTCGAAGCTGGCGGCGCGTATTTTGCAGCATTGTCGAGGAGGTTGAACAGCACCTGTTCGAACAGAACGGGGTCGACCCGCAACATCGGCAGATCCGATGGGATATCGATCTCGGTCTTGTGCTCGCCGACGATTGTGCGGGCCCGATGCAGGGCTGAGCCGACAATGTCGCCGACATAGTGAAACGCATAGTTCGGCTCCATCGTGCCGGATTCTATCTTGGTCATGTCGAGCAGATTGGCGATGAAGCGGTTAAGCCTTTCCGATTCATCAAGCACGGTCGACAGCAGTTCCGCCCGGTCCTGCTCGGGAAGTGCGTCCTCGAAGTCCCTGAGTGTTCCGGCCGCGCCGATAATGGCGGCAAGCGGCGTTTTCAAATCGTGCGAAATGGAGGTCAGCAGGGCCGAGCGCAGGCGGTCTGCCTCGGCCGCAAGCTTGGCCCGGTCAACATCGGCGACGAGCTGGATGCGCTCGATGGCGACCGCCGCCTGGTCGGCGAGCGCATCGAGCAGACGCTGCTGCTCGGGTGTCAGCAGCGGACCTTGCTTGTCGTTGTCGAGGCCAACCACGCCCACCGCCGTGCGTCCGGTCCGCAACGGCAGATAGAGGCGTTTTGCTCCCGGCAGCGTGTCGGCGCCGCGCCCCGCGGCGCGGTTATGCTCCCAGGCCCAGAGCGCCGCGGCAATGTCTGCCTCGGCCAGCGTGTCGTCGGGCGGGTAGCCGGCCTTGACCGCGATCGTGCCGTTTTCCGGCAAAAGCAGCACCACGCGCAGCTTCAGCATTGAGGCGATCTGGAAGGCAGTCGCCCAGAGAACGTCGTCGAGCGTGCCCGTTCCCGCCAGTTTCTTGGAGAACAGATAGAGATCCTCGGTAGTGCGGGCGCGGGATTGTGCTGCCACTACCTGGCGCTGCACCCGCGCCGTCAAATTGCTGGCGATGATCGCCACGCAGAAGAAGAAGCCGAGTGCGACGGCGCTTTCAGGGTCGCTGATATTCAGCGTGTAGAGCGGGTCGAGAAAGAAAAAATTGAAAACTATGGCGCTGAGAACGGAAGCGAAGATCGCCGGCCAAAGCCCGGCTGTGACCGCCGACGCCAGCACAGCCATGAGAAAGACGAGAGCGATGTTGCGCACATCCAGCACGCGCGACAGCAATTCGCCGAACAACAGCCCTGCAACGACATAGAAGACGACAATCAGATAGGGCCTGATGTCGAGGCGCGGCGGTCGGGCAGGGGTCAACCCCCGCGACGGCGGGGCTTGCGCCTGGGCGTCGCCGGAGACGACGTGAATGCTGATCTTGCCGGCATCGCGTATCAGGTCATAAGTGACGGAGCCGTCAAACCACTGCCGCCAGCGTGGCTTGCGCGGCTTGCCGGTGATGATGTGGGTGACGTTGTTGGCTGCCGCGTAACGCAGGATGTCGGCAGCGACATCGTGGCCGGGAATGGTGACGGCAACGCCCCCCAACTGTTCGGCAAGTCGAAGCGTCGATGCCAGCCGGTCGCGATCCTGCTCGGACAGGCCGGTCGAGTGTGGCGTCTCGACATAGAGCGCCAGCCACGAGGCACGAAGCCGCTCTGCCTGGCGGCGGGCATAGCGTACAAGTGACGCGCCGCGCGGATCCTTATCGACCCAGACCAGGACACGCTCGCTGGCCGCCCACGGCCCCGGAATGGCGTGGGCCTGCATATGGATCAGCAACTGCTCGTCGACGCGCTGGGCGGTGCGGCGCAGCGCCAATTCTCTGAGCGCCGTCAGATTGCCCGGCGAGAAGTAGTTCTCGATGGCGCGCTGGGCGGTGTTGGGGAAGTAGACCTTGCCTTCTTCAAGCCGCTTGATCAGATCGTCGGGGGTGAGGTCAATGATCTCGATGTCGTCCGCCTGGTCGATGATAGAGTCGGGAACGGTTTCACGCACCCTGACGCGGGTGATCTGGGCCACGACATCGTTCAGACTTTCGACGTGCTGGATGTTCAGTGTCGTGTAGACATCGATGCCGTGCGTCAGGATTTCCTGGACGTCGAGATAGCGCTTCGGGTGACGGCTGCCGGGAACGTTGGTGTGGGCGAGCTCGTCGACCAGAACCAACGCCGGGCGCCGGGCGAGGATGGCGTCGAGATCCATTTCCTCAAGGATGCGCCCCTTGTAATCGATCTCAAGACGAGGAATGACCTCGTAGCCTTCGACCAGCGTCTGCGTTTCCTTGCGACCGTGCGTCTCGACGATGCCGATCACCACGTCGATCCCGTCGGCCAGCCTGGCGCGGCCCGACATCAGCATCTCGTAGGTCTTGCCGACACCGGGAGCGGCGCCGAGAAATATCCTCAGGCGACCTCGCTCCTCCCGCTCTGCATGCTCGAGCAGCGCGTCGGGAGAGGGCCTGGTTTCGGCGGTGCGGCTGTCGTCTGGCATCAGGATCAATCATGAACGGCGCCGGCTTCGGTGTCGATCCCGGCGCCCGCCTTCATTGTTTCGTGGCATCGTCCAGCGCAAGGTTGAGGGCCAGCACATTGACCACCGGCTCGCCTATGAAGCCCAATTCGCGATCCTCGACATGGCTGTCGACAAGCGATTTGATCCTGGATTCATCGACGTTCCTTGCCCTGGCCACCCTGGCGACCTGAAAATAGGCCGCATCGGGGCTGATATGCGGATCGAGGCCGCTGCCGGACGTGGTGACCAGATCCATCGGCACCGGCTGGTTCGGGTTTTCGGCCCTCAACTTTTCGGCGTCGCTCTTGATACGGTCGATCAGCTTCGGGTTAGTCGGGCCGAGATTTGAACCGCCCGAGGCGGCGGCATTGTAACCGTCGCCGGCAGCCGACGGACGGCCATGGAAGTAGCGATCGCTGGTGAAAGCCTGGCCGATCAGCTCGGAACCGATGA
>NZ_JAMYQT010000012.1:0-189753 GCF_040320985.1 Mesorhizobium sp. M0571 | reverse complement strand
TACCAAGGCGGACAGCGCTACTGGTCGCTGCATGTTGCTGCCATCGCGCGCGCGGCGTTAGCGCCAACATAAGGAAGACGTGGGGGGGGGGGGGCCCCCCCCCCCCCCCCCAACGCCAAACAAATGATTTGGAAACGCGCAAGGCAAAGGACGCCGGGTGGGTCCTGAAAAGTGCAACGGAACCTGCGAGATCGTACGGAATCGTACAAGCTCTTTCGTTTTGCCGCAGTCTTGCTATCGTCGGCTGGGAGAGATGGGTGGAGGCTTCCGTGGGGCAGATCAAGTCGCCGCTTGGAATCGGTATTGATACCGACACTGCCGTCCATACCGTCATGGCCGACTATCATTCCGGCGACATTCTCTCGACCACTGTCGTCATAGCCGATTTGCGCCAACGCTTTCCCTCCTTCCGGCAAACCGACGAAGAACTGGTTGGCTTCATCGTTCGGGCGCTGGACGGTCGGGAGATCGCAGTCAGCTTCGACCACCGCTGCCGTTAGACGGCCGATTTCATCGCAAACCAACGGGCCGCGGAGCGTACGCTCCGCAGCCTCGTCAGGCTATGATCAACGGGCGCTTATTTGCCGCAGTGGTTATCGTTCACCGTCGGCGCCATCGTGCCCGGAGCCTTGCCGGTCGCATCGGGTTGAGCCCCCTGCGGGCTCGGCGGGCAATTCCGGTCGGCATTCGAATTCGTCGTTGAGAAATCGCGAATGCTGTTGGTGATAGTCGAATCCGTGCCGGTGTCAGGGACGCCGTTATCCGGGACTACGACTGTCCGCCCGCTGCCGTCGGCAGCGGCTCCGGAGGGGTCGCCGGCGTTCTGCGCCATCGCTGACGTGGCCAGACCGATCGTAAGCGCCGAAGCTGCGAGAATTTTCGTGAGCATGATGCTTCTCCTTTTACGAGGGTCGTCGCGCGTTGCGACTACGAAAACAACCGTTCGGGCGCGCGAAGGTTCCGACAAATTTCCTATGAATTCAGCATGTTCTCGGGTGTTCAAGGCGGCCGGCGCGCCATTGCACAGCTCGGCATTTTCCTCGCTGTATGTGCGTGCGCCTTGCTGTCGCGCCGGAACAGGAATGCTCTTTGCGAGTTCATACCTTTGTACAATGTGAACGCGCTGATGCGAATGGCGGCAGCGCAAACAAGGAGAGCAGACATCATGGGCCTTGGAACCATTCTCATCATCATCTTGGTCCTTGCCTTGCTTGGCGGCTTCAGCGGCTTGGGCGGCGGACCGTTCTACGGCACCGGCTATTACGGCGGCGGCGGCCTCGGCCTGGTGCTGCTCATCGTCATCATCCTGGTCGTGCTTGGACGCATTTAGCGTCACGCTCACGAGAAAAACGCCTGCCGCTCGGCAACTAAGCGGTGGGCGTTTTGTCGTGAAAAGATAAGATTTTCCAGGATTTCTGGCTAAAACGGGGACCCGGTGCCGACCCCTTCGGCACCAAGGACCCCACCATAGCAGCAGCTTAGTGTTGGCGATCGGGAGCCAGTGCCGCTTTTAAATCGGCACGAAGCACGCCCTCGTTGAACAGCAACATGATACGAGCGGCCAACCGCTCACGGACCGGACTGTCGTCCGCAACACCCAACTCGCGGCAGCAGTCGTCGAGCGCTTTTCTCAGCACGCTCAGTTCGGCTGGAGTTGCTGCACCTTGCATCGACATGCCATCCTCCCTGAAAAAGGGCGAAAGCGCGAAGCGTCTTTCAAGCGTCCACTCGCCATCTCTGTGTGGACGATTTCGATTCAATTAGCGCCGCTTTCTGCCAAACTCAATGTACGGAAATTACCGAGCGGACAGATCGGGAACAACTGTCTTTCACCTGCATTATTGCAGTGATCCAAGCCACCCTCATTTGGATCAGCGGGCGTAGCCCACGACGCCCGAGAGGAGCCCGTTGCCTCTAGCGACGGGCTCTTTTGTACCAGACATTCTCGATTGTCTATTCGTACCAAACAGCCTTTGGTACGTTTCCAACTCTAACGTTCAGTCGGATGTTTTCGTAGGCAGGCGGCAGGAGAAAACTGCCGTGCATCGATTCATTTATTTATTAGTAGGCTCCATACCTTCCAACCCTTATATAAGAAACATCGTCTGAACGTTATACCGGGCGCGGACGGCTGGGAGATCAAAATGCTCTTGCCCTGTTTTGGGCCGAGCCATGTCTGATCCTGCAATTCCGACTCAAAAATCATATAAAAACAAGCTGCTGCGCCGGATGAGCGCCGACGATTTTGCGTTGCTCGAGCCGCACATTGAGCGCTGTTCGCTGGAGTTGCGGGAATCGCTCGAAGTATCGGGATCGCCGATTAAGGCCATCTATTTCCTCGAGGATGGTATTGGTTCAGTGGTTGCGAAAATGCCGAACGGCAGCGATGCGGAAGTCGGCCTTATCGGGTTGGAAGGTATGACCGGTTCCGCCCTGGTGATGGGCGACGACCACACGGTCCATGAATGCTATGTTCAACTGGCGGGAGAAGCCGCCAGGATAGACGCCGAGCCATTCAAGGCAGCGCTGACGCAAAGCCCGACACTGCGGCTGTTTTTGTTACGCTATGTGCAATATCTGCATGTCCAGACCGGCTACACCGCGCTGGTCAACGCGCGATCGAAGCTTGAAGACCGGCTGGCGCGCTGGCTGCTCATGTGTGACGATCGGGTGGCTGGCGACCGGCTGACGATCACTCACGAATTCCTGTCGATCATGCTTGGCGTAAGGCGGCCGGGTGTCACGGTCGCGCTCCAGCTGCTTGAGGGGCGAGGGCTCATCCGGTCCCGCCGCGGCGAAATCATCATCCGCGACCGCGATGGGCTCATTGCGCTGGCGGATGGCGGCTATGGCCTGGCCGAGGCCGAATATATCCGCCTGGTCGGACATATCGGCGAGCGCTGACTGTGCTCTCCGCGCCTGTTGCTGCCGCAGGTCGAGGCCCCTCGCGATACCACGCAAGCGCCGTCGGAAAAATTTTCAAAGCTCCTGATCCGTCAGGGAACTTGTTTCCCATCGGAGGGTTATCGGACGCCTCCAATTTGCGAGGCGGCCACCAACCATTCGGGAGAGGATCATGGCGACTACGAAAAAAGCCGCGAAGACGGCAAGCAAGGGCCTTGAGGACCTGTTCCTCGACGGGCTCAAAGACCTCTACTACGCTGAGAAGAAGATACTGAAAGCGCTGCCGAAAATGGCCAAGGGTGCGGAGTCGGAAGAAGTGACAGCCGCGTTCGAGAAGCACCGTATGGAAACCGAAGCCCAAGTCGACCGACTCGAACAGGTCTTCGAGATAATGGGCAAGCCGGCGCGCGGCAAGACTTGTCCGGCGATCGACGGCATCCTCGAGGAAGGCTCGGAAGTGCTCGAGGAGTATAACGGTGCTCCCGCCCTCGACGCCGGGCTTGTCGGCGCGGCGCAGGCCGTCGAGCACTACGAGATCGCTCGCTACGGTACGCTGATTGCATGGGCGGAAGAATTCGGCAAGAGCGACGTTGTCGAGCTTCTCAGGGCAACGCTCAAGGAAGAGGTCGCGACCGACGAGGCGCTTTCCAAGCTCGGCGAGAGCGGCGTTAACGAACGGGCTATGCAAGAAGCCGCATAATCTCCAGACCGTTCCGAGCCTCGGCAATGGATAGCCGAGGCTCGGCTAGCGCGGCGAACCAGTGAATTCTGCATTGGTTCCGTCGTGGACGACAGAACGGGGCAGCAAGAGCCTTGAAGCGTTGCCTCGGGGTGGCGTTACTCGATCTGCTCGAACGTGCATTGCCGGGGCTCCTTGTCCGGCCGCCAGCGCAACAGCTTGGTTCCGTGCCGGAACCGATCGCCTGTCACATGGTCGAAACGAACCTCCACCACCAGTTCAGGCTTTATGGGCTCCCATTGTCCGCTGCGCTCCGTGCTCCAGCGGCTTGGTCCGCCCGGCGCCTTGCCGGTGAAACCCGGTTTGGCCCGCAGCTTTTCCAGCCGTCTGGTCAGCGCGGCTCTGTCGTCCTTGCCGATAGTCGAGGTGAACCCGACATGGTCCAGCCTGCCTTCGTTGTTGTAGAGGCCAAGCAGCAGGGATCCGACTTCGTTGCTGCCGGCGAGATAGCGAAAGCCGCCGACCACGCAATCTGCGGTGCGCAGCCGCTTGACCTTGATCATGACGCGCTCGCCAGGCCGGTATGGCTCGGCCATCAGTTTTGCAACGATACCGTCGGTCGAGCCATGGCCGGCGTCCTGCAGCCAGCGCTCAGCGGCAGCGGCATCGTGTGTGCATTTGGACAGGCGCAGTTCGGGCCGTCCCGCCGACGCGACAAAGGCTTCGATCGCCCGTCTCCTGGCGGTGAGGGGTTCTTCGATGATGACCCTGCCACCGGGCTCGGCCAGCATGTCGAACAGGACCAGCATGGCAGGCGTCTCCAAACTCAACTTGCGGATCCTGCTTTCGGCGGGATGAAGGCGCATTTGCAGGGCCTCGAACGAAGACGAGCCGTCGACCTCGATGACGATCTCGCCGTCGGCAACAAACTGTCGCGACTTCACATCGCGCAGCACTGAGATCAGTTCGGGAAAATAGCGGCCAAGCGGCTTGCCGGATTTTGCGCGAAGATCGACGGCATCGTCATCCTTGAACACCAGGCAGCGAAACCCGTCCCATTTCGGTTCGTACTGCCAAAGCCCGTCATCGTCGGGGATAGCGTCGGCGGCTTTGGCTTCCATAGGACGAAGGTCGAGCGGCAACGGAAAAATGGTCATGGCTGGTCCATGCCGCCGCTAAGGCATTCGCTACCGCAGCGGCCCGTTCCCCTGCGCCTCGCTTTGCCGTTTCGGCATCTTGCGGCCGTTCGGTGCCGGCGAAGGCGACAGTGGATCGACCTCGTCGGACCCGCCGATCTCCTTGGTGATGCGATAGGCCAGGTAAGCGACAGCTCCGGCAACCAGCAAGCGGACCATGATTGAAAATCCTTCGTTGGCGTGAACCCACCAACCCGCGGGTCGAAGGTTTTGTTCCGCCGCTGCCTCGTCGCCGAGATGAATCGCCGGCTGCGCAACCAAAATCTAAGCGCATCGTTTGTTGCCTATCGCGACGAAAGGAATTTGCGATGAAGACGCTCTTGCCCTTACTCGCTTTGACCTCGACCCTGATCCGGCCGGCTGCGACAACAATGTCGAACAGACCAGGGCCAACAGCGGCTTCGCCTGACGGGTGACCGCGATGCTGCTCGTTGTTCCGGTTTGGCAAGACATCGCGGCACGGTTGCTTCTGACCGCGCTCGCCGGCCTGTTGATAGGGCTCAACCGGGAGGCACGCGGGCACGCGGCGGGGTTACGCACAACGGTGCTGGTCGGGCTGGCCGCCGCCATCGCAATGATCCAGGCCAGCATTCTGCTGGAGACCGTTGGCAAGCATCCCGATTCGTTTGCATCGATGGACGTCTTGCGCTTTCCGCTGGGCGTGTTGACCGGTGTCGGCTTTATCGGCGGCGGCGCCATTCTTCGCCGCGGCAGTCTTGTCAGCGGTGTCACCACGGCGGCAACATTGTGGGTGATGACGGCGATCGGATTGGCTTTCGGTGGTGGCCAATACGGCTTGGGCGCGGCCGGCACGGCGCTGACGCTGGCCACCTTGCTCGTCCTGAAATGGGTCGACCTTCGAATGTCGCGCGAACATCATGCTCAGTTGGCGTTGACCTGGAAGGCCGCAGCTCGACAGGAACTCGATACGATCATTGGGCCGCTTGGCTACCGGGCACGCCTCGTCGCAATAGAGAGGCGCCCAGATCTCAAAGACCCTGTATTCTCGTTCGAGATCAGTTGGAGACGGCCGGACACTGGGGCAGCGCCAATGGATCTGCTGGCATCGGTGGGCGAGCATTGCGAGATCCAAAAGTTTGATCTCCTCAGCGAACCTGCCCGGTAGCGGTGTGCAACGATCGTGGCCTGAAGCAGGTCATCGCTTCTCTACTCCGCTTCCGCTACCTATCTGTCGAGCAGGACTCAGGAGCAAGCAAAAGAACGTGGCACAACGATCGGGAAGTGCTGATCTTCCACTTCACGGCGGGCGCGTGCCGAAATGGCTCGGCGACCGCATGACGCGTCTTGGCGCGGTCATGTGCGAGGCGATCATCCACCACTACGGCCGCGATGAATTGCTGCGCCGGCTGGCGCATCCGTTCTGGTTTCAGTCCTTTGGCGCCGTGATGGGGATGGACTGGCATTCCTCCGGCATCACCACCAGCGTCGTCGGTGCCTTGAAGCGCGGCCTGTCGCCGCTTTCCGGCGAGCTCGGCATTCACGTTTGCGGCGGTCGCGGCGCGCATTCGCGCAAAACCCCGCACGAGCTTGCCTTGATCGGCGAGCGTGTCGGCCTCGACGGAGAAGGCCTGGCGACTGCCAGCCGGCTTGTCGCCAAGGTGGACAGCGCCGCGGTCCAGGACGGTTTCGATCTCTATCTGCACGGCTTCATCGTCACCGATGACGGCAACTGGGTGGTGGTGCAGCAAGGCATGAACGGCGACAGCAAGGTGGCGCGCCGCTATCACTGGCTGTCCGAAGGCCTGAAGAGCTTTGTCGACCAGCCGCATGCCGCCATCGAAGGTGCCAACCAGGGCGAGATCGTCAACCTGACCGACCGCCGCGCCGGTGCGTCGCGCAAGGGACAACTGGACCTTCTGCACGACCTTGGACCGGATCGCATCGTAAGGGAGCTCGCCGCTTTGGAACGAGGTTCGGCTCCGGCGCCGGAGCCGGCGCAACCGCTGTTGCCGCATCTGGTCATGCCGGCGCATCACGATGTGCGCGAAAGCGATGTCGTCATGCGCCGCCTGCACGGCAATATCGCGGCTGCGGCTGAGCGCGGTCCGACGGATTTCGCCGAGCTTCTCCTGGTGCCCAATGTCGGCGCGCGCACGGTGCGGGCGCTGGCGTTGGTCGCCGAAGTCGTGCATGGCGCGCCGTGCCGCTTTTCCGATCCAGGACGCTTCTCGCTGGCGCATGGCGGCAAGGACAGGCACCCGTTCCCTGTGCCGCTGAAGGTCTATGACGAGACGATCGGCGTGCTGAAGTCGGCTGTCCACAAGGCCAGGCTCGGCCGTGACGAAGAGATCGGCGCCTTGCGGCGGCTGGACGACCAGTCGCGGCAGGTCGAGCGCTATGCCACCGGGCCGAGCCTGAAGGAAATCGTCGCCGGGGAGTTCGACCAATCGCATCTGCTCGGCGGCCGCAGCGTCTTCGGCTGGGAAGGCGCACCCGAGACCGCCGCAGTTAAATCGAGGAAGTGATCGGCTCACGCCTCCAAATCAATCAAGGCGACCCCGAGTTCGGGACGGTGCCTGCGGCGCAGATGGCCAGGTGTTTCTACCAATGTGACCTCGAGCGTCGGGCGAACGATGGCGTCCAGCAGATGGCCGCCCCTTGTGCTGCCGTCGCTCAGTCCAAGCACGGCGTGGACGTGCAGGCTGGGCCTGCCGTCGTCGCCGATGGCAACATCGCCGATCGCGCTCAGCACTTCGCACTGTTCCCGGACGGGGATTTTCTGGTAGGTCTTTTCCCCGGGGTCGAACCAGCCGACGGTTGCGCTTTCGAAAGCGCCAAGCGCGGTCAGCGATGCGCTGCCAATGCCGTTGTCGACCGCAAAGGACGTCAGCTGCGCGAACGCCTCTTCGCCGGGGTCAAGCACAACGACGAATGTTCTTTGGCCGGCGCTTTCGGCAACAAGCTGTGATTTCATGATTTCGCTCCAGACGCCAAGTCGGTTTCTGCCCGATCAGCTTGAACGGCAAGCCGGCTCGAGAGTTCCCCGGCACGGTTCGGATGAACATAGGATCACAGACGCGTGAGGCAGGGGAACCTTGCTATCCATGACTGGTTCGGCCGGCTTGAGACCCAGCCAGTCGGGAGCCAGCCATGTCCGAAACCACCCTTGCCAGCCTGAGCCGACGCAGTTTCATGACCGGATCCGTTTCGGCGGCTGCGGCAGGGCCGCTTATGGCCACGTCGGCAAAAGCCGCCGCGCCGCAAGCTGCCGCTTCGGCCGAGCCGCGCGATCTGTCGGCGATCTCACTGCGCATCAACAAGCAGCCTTACAATCTCGCCCTCGACAATCGCACCAGCCTCCTCGACACACTGCGCGACCATGTCGGCCTGACCGGCACCAAGAAAGGCTGCGATCACGGCCAATGCGGGGCCTGCACCGTTCTTGTCGACGGCAAGCGGGTGCTGTCGTGCCTGAGCTTCGCCGTCATGAACCAGGGCCACGAGATCACCACGGTCGAAGGGCTCGCTTCCGCCGATGGCAATTTGCATCCGATGCAACAGGCCTTCATCGACAATGATGCCTTCCAATGCGGGTACTGCACGCCCGGCCAGATCATGTCCGCCATTGGTTGCATCAACGAAGGCCATGCCGGCTCCGAAGACGGCATCCGCGAATATATGAGCGGCAATCTGTGCCGCTGTGCTGCCTACCCCAACATTGTCGCGGCCGTCGTGCAGGCCCGGGACGAAACAAGGAAAGCCTGAGATGCGCCCCTTCGTTTACGAGAGACCGGCCAGCGTGTCCGCGGCGGCCGCCATTGCTTCCCGTTTTGCCGCCGAGAGTGTTCCGCCGACCGAGGCCGATGCGCAATTCATCGCCGGCGGCACCAATCTGGCCGACTACATGAAGCTTGGCGTGGCACAGCCCGAGCGGCTGGTCGATCTCAACGGTCTCGGTGATCGAGCCCTGCGGCAGATCGAGGTCGGTGAGGACAGTATCCGTTTCGGCGCGCTGGTCCGCATGGGCGAGGCAGCAGACACAGGCGAGATCAAGCGCCGTTGCCCGGTCCTTGCCGAAAGCCTGAAATTCGCCGCTAGCGGTCAGATCCGCAACATGGCGAGCCTGGCCGGCAATGTGCTGCAACGGACGCGGTGCGAGTATTTTCGCGAGACCTCCTGGCCGTGCAACAAGCGCGAGCCGGGCTCCGGCTGCGCGGCCATGGAAGGCTTCAACCGGCAACATGCGGTCCTCGGCACCAGCGACGCCTGCATCGCCACCTATCACGGCGACTTCGCTCAGGCGCTGATCGCGCTCGGCGCGACGGTCGAGGTCGAGGCAAGGCGCGGTATGCGCAAGATAGCATTTTCGAAGTTGCATCGCCTGCCGGGAGATACGCCCAATGTCGAGACCGATCTCGCCCCCGACGAGGTGATCACGGCCATCGAGGTGCCCCTCGGCGCCTGGAGCCGCCGCTCGCGCTACCTGAAAATCCGTGATCGCGAATCCTATGCGTTCGCGCTCGCCTCGGCCGCCGTGGCCCTGGACATGGACGGCGACACGGTCAGCCAGGCGCGCATCGCGCTTGGCGGCGTGGCGACCGTGCCATGGCGCGCCAGGGCGGCCGAAGCAGCGCTGAGCGGCAAGGTACTCGACGACGATGCGGTCGAAGCTGCCGCCGAAGCCGCGTTCGCCGAGGCGAAACCGCGCGAACACAATGCGTTCAAGATACCGCTCGGCAAGCGCACGCTTGTGCGGGCACTGCTCGAAACGCGCGATATGAAGGTCTGACCGATGAACCAAGCTGCTCCCGCGCCGAAAGAGAACATGGGAAATCCCGTTCCCCGGATCGATGCCCGCCTGAAGGTCACCGGACAGGCCGGCTATTCGGCCGACCTCCCAACCGCAAATATCGCCTATGGCGCGCTCGCCACCAGCAACATCGCCAAGGGCAGCATCACCGCCGTCCGGCTCGAAAGGGCGCGTAAGGTGCCCGGCGTTTTCGATATCGTCAGCGTCGGCGACATGGATGGCATCGACAGGCCGAAATTCGGCAACACCGGCGCAAGTTCGATCGCTCCGCTGCATGACAAGACCATTTTCCACGACGGCCAGATCATCGCGCTGGTGGTAGCCGAAACATTCGAGGCAGCCGAGGAAGCAGCAGCCCTGATCCGCGCCGATTATGCCGAAGAGACGCCCAGCGCCGGCTTCGATTCCAATGGAACGGAAATGGAGCCGGCTGCCGGCAAGAGCCCGCTGTTCAAGGAGGACGTCAAAGCCGGCGACTTCGACGCCGCCTATGCCGCAGCCGCCGTGAGGATTGACGAGAAATATTCGACGCCGACCCAGCACCACAATCCGATCGAGCTGTTCTCGACGACGGCGGTCTGGCAGGGCGACCAACTCACGGTCTACGAGCCGAGCCAGAACGTCACCGGCTGGAAGGCCGAGCTCGCCCGGCAGTTGAAGATCGACCCGGCCAATGTGCGGATCGTCAGTCCCTATGTCGGCGGCGCCTTCGGCTCCAAGGGGCCGATGACGGCCCGCACGGCGATAGTGGCGGAGGCAGCCCGCCGGATCGGCCGGCCGGTGTGCTGCGTCGTCAGCCGCATGCAGGCGTACGGCACGCAGACCTACAGGGCGGAGACTCGGCATCGCATTCGCATCGGCGCCAACAAGGACGGCCGCATCACCGCCTTCGCGCACGAAGGCTGGGAAGTGACCTCGCGGCCCGATCCCTATGTCGTCGGCGGCACCTCCGCCACCGGCCGCATGTACAATTACGGCTCGGTGCTGACGCACGTCTCGCTGGTCCATGCCGACCGCAACACGCCCGGCTACATGCGTTCGCCGCCCGAGACGCCCTATGTCTATGCGCTGGAAAATGCCATGGACGAGATGGCGGTGGCGCTCGGCATGGACCCGATCGAGTTCCGCCGCATCAACGAGCCGCAAAAGGAGCCGATCGGCGGCAGGCCGTTCTCCAGCCGCTCGCTGCTGAAATGCTACGACCAGGCCGCCAAGGCCTTCGGCTGGACGAAGCGCGAGGCCGCGGTCGGCTCGATGCGTGACGGCGACTGGCTGGTCGGCATGGGCTGCGCCACGGCCATCTATCCGACGGCGGCGGCGCCATGCGCCGCCCGTGTCCGCCTGACCACCGACGGCGAGGTTCGCGTCCAATGCGGCTCGCATGAGATCGGCACCGGCGTGCGCACCGTGGCGGGCCAGATGGCAGCCGAACGGCTCGGGATAGAAATTGACAAGGTCAGCGTCGAAATGGGCGACAGCGCCCTGCCGCCGGCGCCGGTGTCCGGCGGGTCGATTTCGACGGCAAGCGTCTGCTCGGCGGTGCTGAAAGCCTGCGATGCCGTCCGCGCAAAGCTCTTCGCCGCGGCCGTCGCCGAGGACGGGCCGCTGGCCGGGTCAGGCAACGCCAAGCTCGAAATGGAGAAAGAGAAAATCGTCGCGGACAACGGCAAGTCGGCCAAGCTGTCGGACGTCTTCAAGACGATGCAGATCGGCGCGATCGAGGAATATGCCGAGTTCGCGCCAAAGGGGTCGTCACCTGAGGCCCTGAAGAAGCTCTATGCCGGGCAGTCGGAATTCCATGGCGGCGACCAGGACAAAGATTCGGTGAAATACGCCTTTGGCGCGGAATTCGTCGAAGTGCGCATCAACAGCCATACGTGCGAGATCCGCGTGCCACGTATCGTCGGCGCCTTTGCCGCCGGGCGCATCATGAACACGCGCACCGCGCGCAGCCAGCTGATGGGCGGCATGATCTGGGGCATCGGCCAGGCCTTGCACGAAGCGACGGAAATCGACAAGCGTTACGCGCGCTACGTCAATCGCGACCTGCAGGACTATCTGGTGCCGGTCAACGCCGATGTGAAGCAACTCGAGGTGATCCTCGTGCCGGAGATCGATCACGAGGTGAACCCGGCTGGCGTCAAAGGACTGGGCGAACTCGGCAATGTTGGGACAGCAGCCGCGGTCGCGAGCGCGGTCTATCACGCCACCGGCAAGCGCATCCGCGACCTGCCGGTCAGGATCGATCATCTGATCGTCTGATCTCTCCAACTCAGCCGGCTTGGGACCGGTTGGGCGCAGTTTGCATTTATTCCTTCGGCGCGGTGGCGGGAGCGGTATAGCGGCGGCGCACCGCGTCCAAGACGTGGTTGCGGCTCTCCTGCGCCGAAAGCGCCTTGTCTTTCTCCGCCTCGGCGGTTTCGCGCGCCAGTTCCTTGTCCCTGATCTGGTGGCGAAACCATTCGGAATAGTCGCCGGCGCGCAAATGGTGTTCCCAGGTCTTGTCGTCGATGCCCTCGGCGATCTGGGCGAAAATCATCAGATTGTGGGCGCGGAGGTTCATCGCGTTGTCGGGGCCGCGGAAATAGAAGCTGCCCTTCTCGTCGAGCTGGCCCTCGGCATATTTGCGGCTGTGGCGCTTGAGCGACTGCCGCGGCTCGATCGCCTCGACCATGGCAGGTTTCTTGTGCGCCTGCGGCCGCCAGAACAGCACGCGCTCGTCTTTTGGCGAAGGTAGATTCTTTGGCGGTTCGGTGCCGGTCTCGCGACAGAACGTCTTGATGACTTTCTTCGCCTTGGGGCCGAGTGCGATGACGGCGGTGACCAGCCGCAATGCGTCGGTTGAGATCGCGTCCGGATGAACCGTGATCAGGATCGTGCCGGGCAATTCCATCGCCAGCACCATTGGCGTATCGTCGCGCCGCTTCGGCAACAGGTGATGCGCCTCGTCGATGATCAGCCAGTGCGGTCTTGCCGTGCGGAAACGAAGACTGCCAAGGCCCGGCAGCAGGTCGGCAAAGAAGTCCGGCCGCTCGTTGACGCGCAGCGCCAGGCCGTTGACGACCAGGTTGTTGTCCGGCTTCTCCAGAAGATCGAGCAGCTGCGTCTCGGTCGGTGCATTCGAGCCGTCGCCCAGCCGAACGGCGCCTTCGAGGCCGTCGTAGTCGCCTTCCGGATCGAAAATGCAGAACTGAAACTTTCTCTCGACGAAGCGCTCCGTCAGTGCGGTCGCCAAGGTCGATTTGCCAATGCCCGAACTGCCTGCGATCAGCACCGTATCGGTTGGCGACAGGTACACCTCCTTGCCGGTGTCCGAGCCAAGCAGAATACCGTCGCGGCTCGGAACAAGCTCACGATCGCGCTCGACCACCTTGGCGATCAGTTCCTCGACGCCTTTTCCGCGCGCGCCGCGTGTCACAAGATCGGCGGTGTCCTTGACCGCCGCCAGTGCATTGTCGACCGCGACGCTGAAGCCGCAGGCCCGCAGGAAGGCGTGGTCGTTTTCGGCGTCGCCGACACCGACGACGTTGTGCGGCGACAGTCTGAGGTCCTGAAGCGCGGCTATCAGCCCGGTCGCCTTGTTGATGCCGCTGGGCAGGATCATCACCGCGCCCTTGTTGAAGATGATTTCCAGCTCCAGCCCCAATTTCTTGATGACCTCGAGCACGGTAACCTGATGCGGTTCCCACGTCGCGACGATCGAGCGTCCGACCGAAAGCGGTTTGACACCGCGTTTCCTGAGTTTGGCGACGAACTCGGGGGCGGGCGGCGGAGATATCGCCCGCTCCTCCTCGCTGGCCGGCGTGTAGACCAGTGCGCCGTTTTCCGCGACGACCTTGTCGAAGATCGCGACTTCGGGAAAGACGCGCTTGAGGTCGGGCAGCTCGCGCCCGGTGACGAGAATGAGCTTGCGTCCGCTCTTCTTGAAACGCTCGAGCGCCGCAAGCGTCTTTTCGGCGACGATCCCCTCATGCGCCAGCGTGCCGTCATAGTCCGTCGCCAGGGCGATGAAATACATGTCGTCAGTAACCGCCCACGATCGGCAATATCTCGCCGGTAATGTAGCTCGAGCAGTGCGGCGAGGCGAGGAACACATAGGCTGGCGCGATCTCTTCCGGTTGTGCCGGCCGTTTCATCGGCGTGTCCGCGCCAAACCGCGAAACGTCGCCGGCTTCCTTGTCCGACGGATTGAGCGGCGTCCATACCGGACCCGGCGCCACGGCGTTGACCCTTATGCCCTTCTCGATGAGGTTGCCCGAGAGCGCCCGGGTGAAGGCATGGATGCCGCCCTTGGTCATCGAGTAGTCGACCAGTTGCTTCGAACCCTCGATGCCGGTCACGGAGCCGCTATTGATGATCGCCGAGCCGGGTTTCATATGCGGCACGGCCTCCTGTGCCATGTGGAAATAGCCGTAGAGGTTGGTCTTCAGCGTCGTATCGAAATGCTCTTCGGTCAGCTCGCTGAAGTCGCTGGAATGGATTTGGAAAGCGGCGTTGTTGACCAGCACGTCGATCCGCCCAAACTCCTGCACGATCTCAGCCACCGCGTTGTGGCAGTGGTCGCGTTCGCTGACGTCGGCCTTGATCAGGATGCAGCGCCGGCCTTCGGCTTCGACGGCCCTCTTGGTCTCTTTGGCGTCCTTGTCCTCGGACAAATAGACGATCGCCACGTCTGCGCCTTCACGCGCATAGAGCACGGCCACCGCGCGGCCGATGCCGGAATCGCCGCCGGTAATGACGGCCACTTTACCGTCGAGCTTTTTCGATCCGATATAGAATGGCGCATCGTAAAGCGGCGCCGGCTCGATCGCCCATTCATGCCCCGGCTTCGGCTGATGCTGCTCGGGAAAGGGCGGCTCGGGATATTTGCGGGCGCCGGCCTGCATGGCGCCTTTTTGCTTGCCCTTGGATTTGGACTTGTCCTTCTCGTCGATCCGGCGCTGGATGTGGCGTTGCTTGGCGGCCTCGCCAGCGATTTCCGATTTCATCTGCATGGTTATCTCCCTGGCTTGAAACCCAACAACGCACGTCCCGCGAAAAGGTTTACGCGATGGCGTCATTCCTTCAGTCCGGAGCGGACCGTGCGAAGTCTGACCCACGGCAAGCCGCTGAAAACGCTTAGGAGATTGCGGCGTCCTCAGCGGCGCATTTGTTCGGACCGCCCTGAATCAAAGATGTTCTGCAGGGTCGCCCGACCGCTGGGTTCAGCCGCGCTATTCATGTCGCGGCGCTTGCCATTGAGTTGCCTGGCCTCGTCCTCGGCTGCCTCTTCGAGCTTGGCGACGAGAAGATCCTTGAGGTCGCCAACCTCTTCCTCGATATCTTCGATGGGTACGCCGGCGTCGGCCGCCTCTTCCTTGCACTCCTTGGCGAGGATTTCCGCCTCCTTTTCAAGCCTGATCGGAGGCGGCGGCACATGAAGGTTTTCGTGAATCCAGTCCTGCAAGAATTCTATCGCACTATCACTCATGGCGCTCACCTATAGCGGCAAACTGTAGTGCCATTAACGTACGTGCTGCAAAATGGATGCTTGGCAACGTCGGATTTCGAATAGCGATACTCGACAATAGCGTGATCGCCAAGGAGCTAGAGCTCTTTCAGCCAAATGTAATCATTTAGCGTCACAGAAATGAGGCTAATCAGACAGTTGGAGCGGGATTTAATTTGGCCGCATCCCGCTCGAAGACGTGTTGCGCCGTCGGGCCGGTGCTGCTCGATTCGGCTCGCCCGACGGCTGAACATCGTCACCCGCAGCAACCGGTCGTGTCGACCGCTCAGCAGCGCCGGCGGCGCGCATTTTGCGTTTGTGCGCCATCCAGAACGGCAAAAGCTCGGCAAGAAAACTGTATATCGCGGTCTTCATAGGCATGCTCCGGACAACGGTTACAACTCGCGATCCCGAGTTGCGTTCCGACAAGAGTTGCGTTCCGACAAATCCGTCGCTTCTATAATTGCGATTCGATCGGCAGGTATCCGACCAGCGCTGCAACGATGCGCCGATAGAGACTGGCGTCCGGTTCACGCGAATATTGCTGCATCTCGCCATCCGCCATGCCGAGCCACCGCAAGGTGCCTTTGTCCAGGACCAATTGGTAGCTCGTCTGCGGCGACTTTTCGCGGTCGAACCGCCGGCGCAATTCCATCACCAGGTCGGTGTCGTGGAAAAGCACGCCCATTTCCGCATTCAACGACACCGAACGCGGATCGAAATTGAAGGAACCGACAAATCCCAGCGTGTCGTCGACCGTAAAAGCCTTGGTGTGGAGACTGGCTCCCTTTGAGCCGAAGACGGAGATGTTGGCCTGGCGGTTGAACGGCTGCAATTCGAAAAGCCGGATGCCGCTTTTGAGCAGCTTGCGGCGATATTTGGCATAGGCGCCGTGCACGGCGGCGACGTCTGTCGCAGCGAGCGAGTTGGTCAGGACTGCAACCTCGGCGCCGCGGTCCACCAGTTGCGACAGGATGGTCGACCCGGTGCGGCCGGGGATGAAATAGGGCGAGACAATTTCGAGGCGCTGCCTGGTCGCCGCGATAGCGGGAAGCAGCTCTTTGGTCAGCCAGTTCCTGCGCCTTTTGCCGCGCACCTTTTCCGGTGGATCGGAAATGACGCGAACGCCTTTCGTCCAGCAGACGTCGCTGTGCGCTGCAATGAACTCCGTGATCGTGCGCCAGGCACTGAGGCTGTTCAAAAGCTGGCCGTCCGCGGTCGCATCGAGATTGTCGAGGAAATCGGCGCGCGGGCCCGCAGCAGCCGGGTTGAGCAGCTGGATCGGCTTTGCCGCCTCGCAATTCCAGAAGGCCTCGAAGATCTGCATCGTCTGCCCTACGGCAGGACCGAGAAGCAACAGGTCGAGATCGCGGAAATTCGTCTCCGCGGCGTCGAAATAGGCATCGCCGATGTTTCTCCCGCCGACGATGGCCATGCTGTCGTCGGCGATCCAGGCCTTGTTGTGCATGCGGCGGGTCATCGCAAACAGCCGGGCGACCATCTCCAGCGACCGAAAGATGCTGCCGTTCCTCATGCCGCTGGGGTTGAAAAGCTTCAGCTCGATATTTTTGTAACTGTTAAGCGCCAGGTAAGCGGCATCGCTGTTGCGCGGATTGATATCGTCCAGAAGCAGGCGGACGCGGACGCCGCGCTCCGCCGCCTTGACGACCTCCTGCATCAGCAGCCGGCCACTGTGGTCGTCGTGCCAGAGATAGTACATCAAATCGAGACTGCTTGTGGCACTGCGCGCGGTGAGGATTCGCGCGGCAAACGCATCGTAATTGTCGGCGATCAGCAGCAGCCCGCTATTGCCGGCCGCGATCTTGTCCTGGGCAAACCGCGAAATGGCTGTATCCATGAAGTGCACCGGCAAATATCAGCGAAGCAAACAACCTGAAAATTTGACTAACAACCCTCCAGCTTCATTCTGGTTGCAGTCGCGGCTGCCTTATCGCGTCCAGGTTCAGGCGGGCCTTGATCGGCAGATGGTCGGAGGCGCGCTGCGCCAACGGCGTCTTATGCACCTCGATGCTGGAAATCAGGTGCGGCGGCCTGGCCAGAATGCGGTCGAGCGCAAACAGCGGAAAGCGCGACGGGAAGCTCGGCAGAACCGCATCGATCGGACCGAAATGCGGCAACAGGGCAAGCAGCGAGGATCTGTTGCGGACGCGCCATTCGTTGAGGTCGCCGAGCAGGATGGTTGGCCGCAGAACCGGGTGGGTGGCTTCGACAAGTGCGTTGGCTTGCAGCGAGCGTGACCGCCGAAGCAAGCCAAAATGGGCGGCAACGATCCTGAGCGCGACCCCTTTCAGCTCCAGATCCGCGATAACCGCGCCGCGCGGCTCGAGGCCGGGCAGCCGGATCTGGTTCACGCTTTCGACCACGCCGCGGCGTGCCAGGATCAGATTTCCATGCCAGCCATGGCTTCGGCGATTTTCCGGGACATGTGTGGGGACGAGGTCGCTGTCCCGCTCGAGCGCCGCCAGATCCAGCAATCCCTGCCTGCTTCCGGTCCTTTCGTCGGCCTCCTGCAAAGCGATGATATCGGCGTCGATTTCCTTGACCACGGCCGCCACGCGCTCCGGATCGAACCGGCCGTCGGTACCGACGCATTTATGCACATTATAGGATGCAATTGTGGTGCAAGAGGTGTCGTTGCCGGGCGCTGTGAACCGCGGCACTTCCCTTCGCAGGGCTGCGCCAAGCGACCTTGGAAGGGTGGGCGATCGATCCAGCATGGCGTCCGTTTGCTGTTGAGTCGGTGAGTTGCGGCCATTGCGATTATGGCGCGTGCGGAGGTCTGAAACAACGACGACCTTGAAAAACCGTTCCGTCGCCGGCCTCGTCGCACCCGCCGTCTGGAACTCTGACGGGCAATAACACGTTTTGGAGAAGGCAGCGCAGTCAACGGAGAAGTCGAATGCAGCCCTTAGCCGCAAATTCCGGCCGCCGCTCCGGCCCGCTTACGATTGCCCCATTCGATGGAACCGTGACCGTTCGGTTCTCCGACGCAATCATTGCGTCGAGCGAGCGGGCAAAGGTGCTCTATGAAGACGGCCATGACCCTGTCTTTTATATTCCGTTCGAGGATATCTATTTCGACCTTTTGGAAAAGACGAACACAACGAGCCACGACCAGTTGAAGGGCACGGCAAGCTATTGGCGTGTTCATGCGGTCGGTTCGTCGGCGGAAGATTTCATGTGGGCCTACGAGACGCCCGACACCCCTGCATTGGCGATCGCCCGCCACGGCGCGTTCGACCCGGACAAGGCGCGGATCGAGGCCGATCCTGCCGAAGACAAGCGGCACACGCCGCACGTCACCGAGTAGCTTGAATTCCGCATCGACCGGTTGCGCGGACAGTCATTCGTCAGTGGGCAAATTCCTCGTCGAGGATGCGCAAGCCGCCTTCGTATTTCGCTGTCGAGGCCCCGATCTGCCGTGCCTGCCATAGATTGTCGGCGAGATCGGCGCGCTTGACCGGCAACGCCAGCGGGTTGGCCGCAGCCCTGCGAACGAAAGCGGCATCGTGCTCGTTCGGCCGGCGTGTCAGGGCGTCGACGGCCGACACGATGGATGGTCCAAACCCGGCCGCCTCCAGCCGGTCGCGGTTCCAGCCATCGCCTTTCTCGAGAACGTCGTGAAGATAGGCGATGGCTTTCTGGTCGAGCGTTTCGACGGCATCGACGACTCGGCGGCAATGTTCGATATAAGGCCGCCCGGTCTTGTCCGCCTGTCCGGCATGGGCCTGTTCGGCGATTTTCGCCGCGCGATAAAGCACGCTCATTGGACGATCCTGTAACGGACAGCACGTTCCTGGCTCACCAACGCGCCATCGTCAGCGCGAGTTCCGGCGCACCACGGCTCCTGCTGCCTCACTTGCGAGCTGAATGCCGCGCGGCGGGCGCGACAAGTCAGGAGACGCGTTCAAAACGATCGAGGCTGGTTCCAAAGGCGCGCCATGCAGGAAGTTTCTTGGCTCGGGCCGGGGCACCTTCCTTTTCCGCCGACAAAGCGGCATCCGCAACAGTGTGCCACAGCATCTCCAACTTTCCATTCCTGAGGATGCCGGTATAGCTCACCGCTGCGGCTCCGACCCGCCCTTCGGCCGCACAGGTGAATCCGATGACGTCTCCGTGGCAGGTTCCGAACAGGGGCACCGTCATGCCGAAGAAGGCGCTGTCCTCCAGCGCCGTCCTGAAGGTTCCGCTGATCCGTCCGTCCTCTTCGCCGGTTATTTCGACCACCGACCCGTACTGGTTCCGCCAGGTGCCCAGCCAACTCATCGCTGCTCCTCCTTATTATTTCCACAAGGAATTGCGGTTGCTCACGTCGTGGCTGCCGAGCCCGAGCGGCCTTCAATCAATCGCGATCTCAGCCATCGACATCTGTACGAAGCGCAGCGGCGCTTCCAGCGTCCAGGTGACGCCGTGCCTGTGGAACTCGAGGCGTCCTGTGCCGCTGAGCGCCTGGGGCGTAACGCGTTTAAGCACAACCGTTCCGAAGCCGCGTCGCGTTTTCTCATCCACCAACGGTCCGTCCAGTTCCCGCCAGACAAGGCGGAAGCCATCGCTGCCATCGGCGGCCGGCGTCACGGTCCATTCGATCTCGACCCGTCCGCCATGGCGCGACAGCGCTCCGTGCTTTACCGAATTGGTGGCCAGCTCGTGAAAGGCAATGCCGAGATATTGCACGGCGTTCGGCTGCAGCATGACAGTCGGCCCGGTCATCGACAGACGGGCCTGTGTTGCGAAGGCCTTGGTCTGGGCATGGATCAATTCGCCGACCGTCGCGCCCTGCCATTCGGCATCGACCAGGAGATCGTGGGATTCCGAAAGGGCCATGATGCGCTCCCGAACCTGTGAAAGGAAAGCCGCCGGCGTGCTCGCCAGTTTGCTGGTCTCGCGGATCATCGAGACGATCACCGAATACTGGTTTTTGACGCGATGGTTGACCTCGCGCATGAGCATGCGGATGCGCCGTTCGCTCTCCTTGTGGGAACTGATGTCGCGCGCGATCTTCGAGGCGCCGACGATTCGTCCGATGCCGTCGCGTATCGGCGAGATGGTGAGCGAAACCGGGACCAGGGTGCCGTCCTTGCGCTGCCGGATAGTCTCGTATGAAGGAACCCGTTCGCCGGCGCGAATGCGGCTGATGATCAGGGTTTCCTCATCCAGGTGGTCGGGCGGGATGAGGATCGTCACCGGCCGTCCGATCGCCTCGGCAGGCGTATAGCCGAACAGTTTTTGCGCCGCGTCGTTCCAGCTGGTGATGATACCGTTCAGGTCTTTCGACACGATGGCGTCCATCGAGGATTCGACGATGGCAGCAAGCCTTATGCCGGCCTCGTCGGCCAGCGTCTGCGTGCGCAGATCGAGCAGCGTGTTGATGGCGCCGACAACCTCGCCGGTTTCATTGCGAAGCAGGATCGGATGCGCGCTGAACGGGATGAGCTGGCCGTCCGGCCGCTCGGCGATTGCCCGGCCCGCACGAACGTCCCGCTCCTCGACCAAGGCAACGGCCATCGGACATTCGTCATGCGCCATCGGCCGCCCGTCGAGATGGCGAAGCTTCCATGAACCGCACCAGCGGTCCTGGCCGATCACCGGGCGATATCCCCAGAGATCGGCAGCGGCTTCGTTGAAGTAGGTGATGTAGCCTTGTTTGTCGGTGGTGTAGACAGCGACGGGCAACGCCTGCATCAGGTCGGCGGAGGAAACTTGCGGGATTCCGGCGGCCCCTAGTTCAACGACGTTCACCAGTCCCCCGTTCCGCTTGCTTGCCGACGGATTGCAACGTCCTCCTAAATGCGCGTGAATGGTTTCGGTTCCGTTCGCTCTGCTTTCGGGCATTCAGGCCGATTTGCGTTTCGCGGTCGTCTTCGAACTTTTGTTCGAAACCTTGCCGCCCTCTTGCGCCAGGCTTTTGCGCAGAACATCGGCGAGATTGATGACGTTCGTCTTGGGCTCAGGCGCCGGCTTGGGCGGCTTCTTGCCCTTGCGCTTGGCCTCGATCATCGCAACCAGCGCCTTTTCATAAGTATCTTCGAACTTCGAAGGGTCGAATTTGGCGGGCTTCTTGTCGATCAGCAATTGCGCGATTTCCAGCATCTCAGGATCGACCTTGCGAGCCTTGAGGCCTTCGAAGACCGCGGCCGCCGCGATCATTTCATTGTGATTTCGCAGTTCCGTCATCAGCATGCCCTTGCCCAGCGGCTGGATCAGCACCTCTCGGCCTCGCTGGTACAGCACGACGCAGGAGCGGGCTGCCACCTTCTTCCTGGCCATCGCGTCCCGGATCACCGCGAAAGCCTCGGTGGAGGGCGCGTCGGCTGGGACGAGATAGTAGGGTTTTTCGAGGTAGCGCGTGTCGATTTCTACGGCCGGCACGAACTCGCCGATCTCAAGCGTATGCTGCGACACCATCTTCAGCTTCTTGATTTCGTCCGGCTCTATCCGGATGAACTCGCCCTTCTCGACCTCGTAGCCCTTTACCTGCTCGGCCGCCTCGACCGTGTCGCCGGTCTCCTCGTCTAGATAGGCGCTCTTGACCGGGAGACCGTCTTTGCGGTTCAGGATCCTGAAATGCACTTTCTCGGCCTCGCTGACGGCGCCGACGATCTTGACGCCACAGGAAACCGATCCGACTTTCATAAAGCCCTTCCAGGCAGCTCGCGGCGTCGCCATGTCAATCACTCATTTGCCGAACGGACGGAACGGCTGCGAGCGGAAATCGTTCCGCCATGGCAGGCTGTTCCATATGTCGGCCCGGACGAGAACGTTCGTTTCATTTTCGTCAGGGGAATAGCGGAATGGCCAAACGCAGCGCTGGGTTGCTGATTTATCGCCGAAGCGAAGGCCTTCTCCAGGTCTTGCTGGTGCATCCGGGCGGACCGTTCTGGGCGAAGAAGGACCACGGCGCATGGTCGATCCCGAAGGGCTTGGTCGACGAGAACGAGGACGAGCTGGCGGCGGCAAAACGCGAGGCAGAAGAGGAGCTCGGCGTGGCCATCGATGGAGTTTTCGAACACTTTGGCAGCTACAGGCAGCCGGGCGGCAAGCTCGTCATCGCATGGTGCGTCGAAGCGGACTTCGACACCGAAGCCATCAGCAGCAATACCTTCGTCATGGAATGGCCGCCAAGGTCCGGCTCGATGAAGGAATTTCCCGAAGTGGACAGAGCGGGCTGGTTCTCCTTGCCTGAGGCCGAGATCAAGATCCTGAAAGGCCAGCGCGCCATGCTGGCGGATTTTGCCAAGCAGCACGGCGCCGAATGAACCGTATCGGCCCAGTTTTCAGGGCAGTGGTCCTTCAGGGCAGTGCCCAGGCTTCGTCACCGCTCTGGTTTAAGTGCGTTTGCGGCCGCAACGTCCGCAACGTGATCGAGTAGCGGTGCTCGGCAACCGGCGGAATGCTGTGCTCCCATTCGCTGCGCGCTGCGCCCGTCATCAGATAGGCCGATCTTGGCTCGACCATGACCGTCTTGCGGTCCCATCGCGTGCCGTTTTTCCGGCGCAGGCGAAAGCTGCAGGCGGCCAGCAGCGAAACGCCGGCGACCGCCTCGAAATGAGGCTTGTCGCGGTGCCAGCCGATACCGGCGCCTGGCCGGTACTCGTTGATCAGAACCTGCACGAAGGTCTCGGCGGGCAAGCGGGCAAAATCCGCAACCTTTTCCCTCAACGGCAGCAGAAAGCCGGGTATCGGCGGTGCCTCGACGACTTCGCGCCGGTCGTAATCATAACGCAGCCCAAAACCGACCACCCGCCGGTTTGCCAGATGGCCGTGAAAATCGAAGGCCCGAAAAGGCAGGCTTGCGAGCTGGCTCGTCAACTCTGCGTCTTCGTCCGGCGTGATCAGTTCGGGCCGGTAGTGAAATCCTTCCGGCAGGTCGCCCGCGGCGGCAAAGAGATCACCCTGGCGGCCTGCAGCCGATGTCTTGAGCGATGGCATCAACCGTATTTCGTGAAGCCGCCTCGTAGCGGCAAGGCTGCTTCGGCAGGAAGGAACTTCGCTCTCCGTGCAGGGTTATTCACACGACGGCGTGGATTGGACCTGTTGAGAATGCCTTCAACTGCGATCAGAAGCATCGATTACCAACCGGCGACGAGGATACTCTCCGTATGGTTCGTCCCGAGCGGAAACCGCTATGATTACGAGGACGTGCCGCCGCAGGTCCACGCCGCGTTTCGCAAATCCTCGTCGAAGGGCCGGTTCTTCAACGAGCATATTCGCGACCGGTATAGATACCATCTGGTCGAGCAGAGCGTTCGAGCTGAGCCTTCGGATGCATCCCATTCCTGACCCACCCTGACTGTCCGCCATCCCTGGCCGCACGGCGGCAATGAGCGTACTTCGCAGTTGGCGAGTGTCTGATATTGATCTGGCCTCATCCGAAGACATCGAAAGCCTGGAATGTCCGCCGAAGCCGAAACAGAGCAGATCCAGCAATTGCTGGACACCCCCGATCTGGCGAGCGCCTTGGATAGCGACCGCTTCAAGAGGTTCCTCGACCAGCTCCCGATAGCGATCGCAATTTCCGATTTGAGCGGCGACGAGCGTGTCGTCTATGTCAACTCCGAGTTCCAGAAATTGTCTAGTGTTTCCGGGGCAGAGCTGCAACGCGGGAATTGGGCTGCGCTCAGCGGAGAAGGCTTGGGCGAACACGAGCATCGGCCGCTGGCCGAGGCCATCGTCGAGGATACCGATCGGGCGGGAACGTTCAGGATGCGACGTGCCGGCGCGGAGCCGGCCATCGTCGACGTCTATTCGAACCTGATCGTGGACGAGCGCGGGCAGCGGTCCTTTCGACTGGTCGCCTTTGTCGACGTCACCGCGCACAAGGCAGGCGACAGCGAGGCCATCGAAGAACGCATCCGCGAAAAGGACACGCTGTTGCGCGAGTTGCAGCATCGGATGAAGAACAATCTCCAGATGATCACGGCGCTCATCAGGCTGGAGGCCCGCAGCGCGGCATCACCCAACCAGAAACGTTTCGAGCGCCTCGCCGGCCGCGTCGATGCGCTTGCGATCCTCTACCAGACGCTGTCGGCCGACGAACAGAAGGCCGAGGTCGACCTCGGCGTCTATCTCAGCCAGATCGCTTCTGCCGTGATGACGTCGCATGCCATGCAGGGCATCCGGCTGGATATGAAGGTCGATACCCATCCCGTGTCCATCAACGTTGCGATGCCCACGGGACTGGTCGTCAACGAGCTTTTAACGAACGCGCTGAAACACGCTTTTCAGGGCCGTGAAGGCGGGACCATCACCCTGCGCAGCGTGGTAGACGGCGACGGATTTCGCATCGTTGTGGCCGATGACGGCATCGGCCTGCCCGAAGGCGAGACCTGGCCGAAACCCGGCAAGCTTGGAGCGTTGATCGCGCAGTCGCTGACCGAGAATGCCAAAGCCCGGTTCGAGGTGGACTCGACCCCGGGCAAAGGAACGCGGGTCACCATCGTCTTCAACAGATCGGCCGCGCTCGCGACGTAGCCGGTCGGACAGCGCCGCCGCAAACGGGATCGTTCCAGACAATGCGCATCAGCTGGGCTCCTCCATCAGCTTGCGCGTGTGAGCGGCGATCATCCCTTCTTCGTCGGTCGCCACGACGCGGACTTCGACCTTGCTGCCCGCCTGGCTTATGAGCGCGGCATGGGAACTATTGGCGACCTCGTCGACCGCCACGCCAAGCCAGCCAAGCCTGTCGCAGATTGCCTTGCGGGCCGGAGCAGAGTGCTCACCGATGCCGGCTGTGAATACCAGGCATTCGAGGCCGCCCAGCGTGTTGGCGAGGGCCGCCATCTCCCTGGCGGCGCGGAAGGCGAAAAGCTCCACCGCTTCGCGGGCCTGGCGGTCATCGCTGGCTTCCAGCGTGCGCATGTCGCCGGAAATGCCGGACACGCCCAGCAGCCCGGATTCCTCGTAGAGCATGTGCTGAAGTGCGTCGCCTCCGACGCCTTTCTCCAGCAGGAGGTACAAAAGCACGCCGGGATCGATGGCGCCGCAGCGCGTGCCCATGACCAGGCCGTCAAGCGCCGAAAAGCCCATCGTCGTATCGACGCTTCGCCCGTCGCGCATGGCACATAGGCTCGCGCCGTTGCCGAGATGGGCGACGATGGTTCTTTTCGCCGCCAGATCGGGTGACATCTGCTTGAGCCGGTCGGCGACATATTCATAGGAGAGTCCGTGAAACCCGTAGCGGTGGATGCCGTCTGCCTCATAGTGGCGCGGCAGCGCGAAACGGCTGACCATCGGCTCGATTGTCCGATGGAAGGCCGTGTCGAAGCATCCGACCTGCGGCAGGTCCGGCCGCAACGCGGCAAGCGCCCGGATCGGCGCTAGGCTGCGCGGCTGGTGCAGTGGCGCAAGCGGCGTCAGCCTATCGAGAGCCTGGATAACTGTCGACGTCAGGCGGACAGGTTCGACGAAGTCGCGTCCGCCATGGACGATGCGGTGGCCGGCGGCGATCAGTTTCCTTCCGCCAAGTTCGTTCTCGATCCATTGCAGCATCTGGCCGATGCCCATGTCGCGCGATGAGTGTGCGGCAAGTGGCCGATCGCACTGCACCGCCCCATCGCCGGCTTTCGCAGTCAGCCTTGGCGCATCGCCCAAATCCAGCGAACCGCGCGAGGCAAGATCCAGTTCGGCGGACGCTTCAAGATCGTAAAGCCCGAACTTGATGCTGGACGAGCCGGCATTCAGCGCGAGGATCGAGCGCATCAATCGCCAGCCCTCGTTGCCGTGTCTTGCGGCCAGCTCCATTTCTGGATCTCGGGCATATCCTCGCCATGCTGGCGGACATAGGCCGTGTGCTCAGCCAATTTCCCATGCAGCTCGGTGGCAAGATCCTTCGCCCGTTCGGCCAGCCCGGGCACGCGCGCGATCGCGGCAAGCGCCAGATGATAGCGGTCGAGCTGGTTGAGCACCACCATGTCGAACGGCGTCGTCGTCGTGCCTTCCTCGCGAAAGCCGTGCACATGCATGTTGTCGTGGTTGACGCGCCGGTAGGTCAGGCGGTGAATGAGATAGGGGTAGCCGTGATAGGCGAAGATGACCGGCTTGGCCCTGGTGAACAGCGCGTCGAACTTGTCGTCGGCAAAGCCATGCGGATGCTCGGAATTCGACTGCAAAATCATCAGGTCGACGACATTGACGACGCGGATCTTCAGGTCGGGAATCCGCGATCGCAGGATGTCGGCGGCAGCGAGCGTCTCCAGCGTCGGAACGTCGCCGGCGCAGGCCAGGACCACATCCGGATCCTCGTCCCTGGCAACTGTCCCGGCCCATTCCCAGATGCCCGCGCCGGCCTTGCAGTGTGCTTCCGCGGCGTCGGCGGATAGCCATTGCGGCGCCGGCTGCTTGCCGGCGACGATGACGTTGATGCGGTTGTAGGTTTTCAGGCAATGGTCGGTGATCCAGAGCAACGTGTTGGCGTCCGGCGGGAAATAGAGCCTGACCGTATCCGCCTTCTTGTTGGCCACGAAATCGGCAAAGCCCGGGTCCTGGTGGCTGAAGCCGTTGTGATCCTGCCGCCAGACATGCGAGGTCAGCAGGTAGTTGAGCGAGGCGATCGGCTTGCGCCAGGCGAGCTCGCCGGAGGTCTTCAGCCATTTGGCGTGCTGGTTGACCATGGAATCGACGATGTGGACGAACGCCTCGTAGCACGAGAACAGGCCATGGCGGCCGGTCAGCAGATAGCCCTCCAGCCAACCTTGGCAAAGATGCTCGCTGAGCACTTCCATGACGCGGCCGTCACGGGAAAGATGGACGTCGTAAGGCTCGATCCGCTCCATCCAGACACGGTCCGTAACCTCGAACACGTCGTCGAGGCGGTTGGAGGACGTCTCGTCCGGTCCCATCAGCCGGAAATTCCTGGCATCGGCGGCCAAGCGGATCACGTCGCGAAGATAGCTTCCGGCTGTCCGCGTCGCCTCTCCGACGGTGCCACCCGGACGCGGTACGTCCAGCGCCAGGCCTTTCCAATCGGGAAGCACCAGGTCTTGTTTCAGCAGGCCGCCATTGGCGTAAGGGATAGCGCCCATGCGTCGTGACCCTGTTGGCGCAAGCGCCGCGAGCTCCGGCAGGAGATGGCCGCCTTCGTCGAACAGCGTCTCCGGTTCGTAGCTGCGCATCCAGTCTTCGAGGATCTGGCGGTGCGCCCCGTCGCCACGTGCGTTCGACACCGGCACCTGGTGCGAGCGCCAGAAATCCTCCACCTTCTTGCCGTCGACCTCTTTCGGTCCGGTCCAGCCCTTTGGGCTGCGCAGCACGATCATCGGCCACAACGGGCGCTCTCCCTTCCAGCCCGCGGCTCGGGCAGGCTCCTGGATCGAGCGGATCCGGTCGAGCACGGCATCGAGCGTGCGGGCCATCTCGCGGTGCATCGTGGCAGGCTCATGGCCTTCGACAAAAAAGGTCTCGTAGCCATAGCCGAGGAACAGGCTCCGCAACGCCTCGTCTTCCATGCGGCCGAGGATCGTCGGGTTGGCGATCTTGTAGCCGTTGAGATGCAGGATCGGCAGGACGGCACCGTCGGATGCCGGGTTCAGGAACTTGTTGGAATGCCAGGCCGCGGCGAGCGGGCCGGTCTCTGCTTCGCCGTCGCCGACGACGCAGGCAACCACAAGATCGGGGTTGTCGAAGGCGGCGCCGAAGGCATGGACCAGCGCATAGCCGAGCTCTCCGCCCTCGTGGATGGAGCCGGGCGTCTCCGGAGCCGCGTGGCTCGGCACTCCGCCGGGAAACGAGAACTGTCGGAACAGCTTTCGCAAACCGTCTTCACCCCTGCCAATCTCGGGATAGATTTCGCTGTAGGTGCCCTCGAGCCAGGTGTTGGCGACCATTGCCGGGCCGCCGTGACCCGGACCGCAGATGAACAGGACATCGAGACCACGTTCACGGATGATCCGGTTCAGATGCACATAGATGAAATTGAGGCCGGGTGTCGTGCCCCAATGGCCGAGCAGCCGCGGCTTGATGTGCTCGGGCCGCAAGGGCTCGCGCAAGAGCGGATTGTCGAGCAGATAGATCTGGCCAACCGAAACGTAGTTCGCGGCGCGCCAGTAGCGGTTCATCAGATCTCCCTGGTCAAGGCCGGTTGTTTGCGCGGGAGTGCGGGCCTCGTCGTTCATGGCAATGCCTCCGGAATACCCTCGTCCGTCGTTATCTGGAGTGGCGTCGCGTCGGAGAAAGGATTTGCCTCGAAATAAGTTTGGGCGGCGCGGCCAGCGCCCGCTTGCCGATCCTACAACCTGCCTCGCAGACAAAAAGCGGGTCGGGCTTTTGGGGAACCTCGGGGCTTGCCAACGGTTAGGAAGATGCACCGCATTGCATGAATCCAAGTGGACTGCCGAGGCCCCGGGATATGGACCGGCCAAAGTGCCGTTGAGCAGCTTGGGCGATTGTGGCGGAGGCCCGTAAGAGGAGCAAAAAAATGCTCGATCTCTCCGATGCCCGCAACCAAATGGTCGACATCCACTTAAGCCGCCGTGGCATTCGCGACCGCAATGTCCTTCAGGCGATGCGCGAGGTCCCGCGCGAGGCTTTCGTCGATCCTGGTTTTGAGGAATTCGCCTATGAGGATGGGCCGCTGCCGATCGCCGAAGGTCAGACGATATCGCAGCCCTATATCGTTGCGCTCATGATCGAAATGGCGGAGATCGGAGCCGGTGACCATGTCCTCGAGGTCGGCACCGGCTCGGGCTATGCGGCTGCCGTGATGAGCCGGATCGTCGAACGCGTCTACACGATCGAGCGCCACGCCGCGTTGGCTGAAACGGCATGGCAACGGTTCAAAAAGCTTGGCTACGACAATATCGAAGTCCGCACCGGCGACGGCACCAAGGGCTGGCCCGAGGCGGCACCCTTCGATGCGATCCTGGTTGCGGCCGCCGGACCCGGCGCACCGCTCGCTCTGCAAGAACAGCTCGACGTCGCTGGCCGGCTTGTCATCCCGGTCGGCGATGAATTCGACTCGCAGCGCCTGCTCAAGGTCACCCGTACCGGCGCCGCAACCTACACCGAGGAGGATTTCGGCGGCGTGCGGTTTGTTCCGCTGATCGGCGAGCAAGGCTGGGGCGAGCCAGGCAGCGACAGCCAAATAGCGGCCGATCTTCCGCACCGGCATCAGCGCAGAAGCAGCCTGCCGCAGATGATAGCGACCGCCGCTGAACCGCTTCCGGATTTCGACGATCCGGCCTTCGGTGCGCTGTTCGACCGGTTTGCCGACCGGCGCGTCGTCTTGCTCGGCGAAGCCAGCCACGGCACGTCGGAGTTCTACCGGGCGCGCGCGGCGATCACTCGCAGGCTGATCGAAAAGCATGGCTTCACCATCATCGCGGTCGAGGCCGACTGGCCCGATGCCGCGGCGATCGACCGCTATGTCCGCCACAGGCCGCCGCGGCCCGGCGCCGATCCGCCGTTCCAGCGGTTTCCCACCTGGATGTGGCGAAACACCGACGTCGCGGTGTTCGTCGACTGGATGCGAGAGCATAATGAGCGGATCAGGATATCCTCCCGGCGGGCCGGGTTCTATGGCCTCGACATCTACAATATGGGTGGATCGATCGCGGCGGTCCTGCAATATCTCGATCGGGTCGACCCACAGGCCGCAAGGATCGCACGCGAACGCTACGGCTGCTTGACGCCGTGGCAGAACGACCCGGCCACCTATGGCCGTGTCGCACTCACCTCCGGCTACCAGAAATGCGAGAAGGCCGTGCTCGAGCAATGTCGCGAACTCCTTTCCAGAGAGCTCGACTATGCGCAGCAGGACGGCATCGACTTCCTCGACGCCACCCAGAATGCCCGTCTGGTCGCCTCCGCCGAGCGCTATTATCGCACCATGTATTATGGCGGCGCGCAATCCTGGAACCTGCGCGACACCCATATGTTCGAAACGCTGGAGCACCTACTGCAGGCCCGCAGCCCGAACGCCAAGGCGGTGGTATGGGCACATAATTCCCATATCGGTGATGCCCGCTACACCGAGATGGGGGTCATCAGAGACGAAGTGAACATCGGCCAGCTCTGCCGCCAGCGTTTTGGCGACGAGGTTGCCTTGATCGGGTTCGGCACGCATTCCGGGACGGTGGCCGCGGCCACGGACTGGGACGGTGACATGGAGGTGAAACCGGTTCGGCCTTCCCACAACGACAGCTATGAGCGGCTTTGCCATGACAGCGGCGTCTCGCCTTTCCTGCTCGATTTCGAGCGCGACGACACGCTGCGCCAACGGCTTCTGGAGCGCCGGCTGGAGCGCTTTATCGGCGTCATCTACCGGCCCGAGACCGAGCTGCACAGCCACTATGCGGATGCCTCGCTTGCCCGGCAGTTCGATGCTTTCGTCTGGTTCGATGAAACCAGTGCCGTGACGCCGCTTGGGCCGGAGCATGTTGGGACAGGCGTTCCCGAGACCTATCCTTTCGGGCTCTAGCGGATTGGACCTGGGGAAGCGGAACATAGAAAGAAGGAGGTCACCGATGGTCGGAAAAAAGACTCATGAGCAGCAATTGCGCATTATCGAAGAGCGCGAGAACACGAAAAACGCCGGCAAGGATTTCGACGCGGAAGCGGATTTGAAAAAGACCAGGCAAGAGCGCGAGGCGTTCCGGCGCGGTGCCGAGCTCAGGTCGGACCCAAAGGACATTGCCGATCCCGACGATCGCAACATCATCCGCGGCGAGCACCAGGAAAGCGCCCATAACAAGCATCGCGCCGGCCGCTGAACGACCGGATTGCTCAACGTTAAGACAGTACGGCGCCGCGTCTCGTTCCCTGATCTGAGGATGGAACGTTCGCGGCCGGAAAATTGGCGGACGAGGGCGCCGTCGCGATCCCTCGGCCCTATTCAGGATCCCTCGGCCCTATTCAGCAAAAAATGTCGCGGCGACAGCAATTGAGATGAGGCTCAGCATCGCCAAACCTGCCCTGGCGACATGCGAGGTCTCCCAGACGTTGCGCAACTCTCTCCAGTCGCCGACCTGCTTTCGAGAGAACATTGAAAAAAACGTCGCGGCTGATTTCGGCGTAGCAACGTCTTGCACCCAGAAATTGTTGACGGGATGCGTGATCAACCAATAAGTCGCATGTTCCGCCAGCAAGAAGACAAGGGCTGCCAAGGTCCACCAGAATCGGGCGCTTGGATAAGGCGTCAGGTAGAGCAGGATGGCGAGTGCGATGATGCCGCCGATCTCGGCGAACCCGCCGACCGTGAAGCCGGGATAGTAGATCGCCTGCACAGATTTGTAGGTGGCCTCCTCGAGGCGCAACTTGCCGGGCAATTCCAATGCGTGCGCAAGTGAGAGCGCCATCGTGATAGCGACCAGAAGAAGGGTGGCGATCATGAATACGCGCATGTTCTTACTCCCAGCACCCCTCGTCGTGCGCGCGTACATAGGACGATCAGTGATGCGGTAAAGGTCATTCCCCGATCTGGCTGGTCGACCGCTCGTGGAGTGCGGCGCCAGTCTGTGCGTCGACCGCGGCCATGCTGACCTCGTAGCCCCAGAGCTTGCGGATATGGCGCAGCGTGGCGTCGCGGCTGCCGCCTTCCAGCACGATGCCGTCTTTGACCTTGTGCTGCAGGCGCAGATGCCGGTCGCCGAGCAGGTCCACGTCCACCACCTGGATGTCCGGCCGGCTGGCGCCGATGTCGTAGCTATGGGCGAGCGCGGCGCGGATGCTCTCGTAGCCGCGCTCATTGTGTATCGACGCAACTTCGTAATGTGGATCGTTGGCAGCATCGGCGAGGACAAAAAACCGCCATTTCCGTATCAGGGCCGGGCTCAGATATTGGCGGATAAAGGACTCGTCGCGATGGTTGGCCCAAGCGTCCAGCAAGGTTTGGCGCCAGTCGCCATTGCCGGCGATATCGGGAAACCAGTCGCGGTCCTCGGCGGTCGGCGCGGTCGAGATGCGCTGGATGTCCTGCATCATGTCGAGGCCCAGCGCATAAGGATTGATGCCGGAAAAGCGCGGATCGTCGAAGCCCGGCTGGAAGATCACGTTCGAATGGTTGCGCAGCACTTCCAGCATCGCACCTTCGCCGATCAGGCCGCGGTCGAACAGCAGGTTCATCAGCGTGTAGTGCACGAAGGTCGCACAGCCCTCGTTCATCACCTGCGTTTGCCGCTGCGGATAGAAATATTGCGCGATGACGCGGACGATTCGGATGACCTCACGCTGCCAGGGTTCCAGAATCAGGCTGTTCTTCTCCAGGAAGTAAAGCAGGTTTTCCTCGGGCAGCTTGAGCGATTTCTTGCGCTCCGTCATGGTATCCGTCTCGCGGGCCTTGTTGCCGTCCTTCGACGGCGGCAGCGTGCGCCACAGGTCATTGTAGGAACGCGCTTCATATTCCAGGCGCTCGCGAACGCCCTCGCGCTGCCTTTCCGACGACAGCCTCGGCGGCCGGTGGTATCTGAACACGCCCTGTTCCATCAGCGCATGCGCGGCGTCGAGGATCTCTTCCACCGCATTGACGCCATGCCGCTCCTCGCAGCGGGCAATGTAGCCCTTGGCGAAGTCCAGATAGCTCAGGATGGCGCTGGCGTCCGTCCACTGCTGGAACAGATAGTTGTTCTTGAAGAAATGATTGTGGCCGAGTGCCGCGTGCGCTGTCACCAGGGCCTGGAGGGCCATGGTGTTTTCTTCCATCAGATAGACGATGCAGGGATTGGAATTGATGACGAGTTCATAAGCGAGCCCCCTTCCGCCTTTGCGATAGAGCAATTCCTGGTAGAGGTAGTGCTTGCCGAAGGACCAGTGCCGGTACATTAGCGGCATGCCGACCGAGGAATAGGCGTCGAGCATCTGCTCGGACGAGATGATCTCCATCTGCACCGGATAGACGTCGAGGTGAAGCTCTTCGGTGGCGACCGCCTCGATGGTCTCGTAGGCGCGCGACAGCGTCCTGAAATCCCAGTCGGAACCGGAAAACAGCAACCCGGATTTGCTCGCCATCAGCCCCCTCTTTCACCGCTCTTTTGATAACCCGGCTGTCTGGCGAAGAGCTGGCGGAAAACCGGGTAGATGTCGGCCGCCGTGGCGATGCGGCTCATCTGGAAATTCGACCATCTCAGCTTGACTGCACTGTAGGCACGCCACAGCGACGTGCCGTTGTCGGTGGCGCCGAAGATGTGGCTCTCGCGTTCGTCGAGGATTTCGACATAAGCGAAATACTGGCAAAGCCGCATGATCTGTTCGTCGAGAAGGGCGATGCAGCGCTCGGAATCGGTGACGAAATTGTCGCCGTCCGAAGCCTGGGCGACATAGATGTTCCATTCGCGGCTGGGATAGCGCTGCTCGACGATGCGGTGCATCTCCTCGAGTGCCGTGGAAACCACCGTGCCGCCGCTTTGGGTGTTGTAGAAGAAGGTTTCCTCGTCCACCTCCTGCGCCTCGTGCGTGTGGCGGATGAAGACCACCTCGGTCCGGTCATAGCGCCGTTTCAGGAACAGGTGCAGCAGCACGAAAAAGCGCTTGGCCAGATCCTTCTCGCGTTCGCCCATCGAACCGGACACGTCCATCAGGCAGAACATAACCGCATTGGCGTTCGGCACCGGCTGGGCGTCGAAGCGGTTGAAGCGGATATCGACCGGGTCGACATAGGCGATCCGCTTGCGGCGGCGCTCCAGCCGCTCAAATTCTTCCTGCAGCGCCACGATGCGCTGGCGCATCTCGGCGTTTTGCGGCTTCGCCTCCAGCGACGCGATCTCCTGCGCGATTGCGTCGAGCTCCACCTGTTTGGGGCGCCTGAGCGCTATGCGGCGGCCATGGCTGTTACGCATCGTGCGCCCGACATTGATGTTGGTCGGCGAGCCGGTCGCGGCGAAACCGGCCCGGCGCGGCTTGAAGGCGAGGATCTCCTTGAGGTTGAGCTTGACCATGTCGGGCAGTTCGAGGTCTTCGAAAAAGAGGTCGAGCACCTCTTCGCGCGACAGCACGAAACGGAAATCGTCCTCCGATTCGGTTCTGCCTGGGGCTGACCCCATGCCGCCGCCCTGGCCGGGCTTGGGGAGCCGGTCGCCCGGGGTAAAACGCTTGTTTCCAGGCAGGACATGCTGACGGCTGCCGCTGTTCCTGGCATCATTGAACGTGGGCTCGCCGGTGCCCCGCGCCGGCATCGAAACGGCATGCTCGGCGTCCACGTCGGCGATCTTGCCGGTGCGGATCTGATCGCGGATGGTGCGCTTCAACTCTTCGCGCGCCCGCCGCAGGAAACGCTGCCGATTGCCGAGGCTTTTGTCCTTCGGGTTCAGTCGGCGATCGATGAAGATCGGCATATGTTACCCCGGGCTGGCTTCAACCCGCCTTGTTCACCCGCATATACCAGTCCACCAGCCGGCGGACCTGGCGTTCGGTGTAGCCGCGCTGGACCATCCGTTGCACGAATTCGGTATGCCTCTTCTCCGTCACGCTGTCCTGCTTGGAGCCGAAACTGATCACCGGCAGCAGGTCCTCGACCTGCCCGAACATCCGCTTCTCGATGACTTCGCGCAGCTTTTCGTAGCTTGTCCATGACGGGTTGCGGCCATGGTTTCTGGCCCGTGCGCGCAGCGTGAACTTCACCACCTCGTTGCGGAAGTCCTTGGGATTGGCGATGCCGGCCGGCTTTTCGACCTGCGACAGTTCGTTGTCCAAAACCTCCCGATTGAGGATCTGGCCGGTATCGGTATCCTTGTAGTCCTGATCCTCGATCCAGGCATCGGCATAGGCGATGTAGCGGTCGAACAGATTCTGGCCGTATTCGCTGTAGGATTCCAGATAGGCCTTCTGGATCTCGTGGCCGATGAACTCGGCATAACGGGTGGCCAGCTCCGATTTTATGAAATCGAGATAAGCCGCCTCGGTTTCCTTCGGGAACTGCTCGCGCTTGATCGCCTCTTCCAGGATGTACATCAGGTGCACCGGATCGGCGGCCACCTCTTCGGTGTCGTAGTTGAAGGTCTGCGACAGGATCTTGAAGGCGAAGCGGGTGCTGACGCCGGTCATGCCTTCATCGACGCCGGCGGCGTTTCGGTACTCCTGGACCGATTTCGCCTTGGGGTCGGTTTCCTTGAGATTCTCGCCGTCATAAACGCGCATCTTGGTGTAGAGCGGCGAATTGTCGTGTTCGGCCAGGCGGGTCGAAACGGTGAACCGGCTGAGAATGTCGAGCACTTCCGGCGCGCAGGGACTGGAGGCCAGCTCGCTTTCGCGCAGCAGCTTGTCGTAGATCTGCCGCTCTTCGGTGACCCGCAGGCAATACGGCACCTTGACCACCAGGATGCGGTCGAGGAACGCCTCGTTGTTCTTGTTGTTCTTGAACTGCAGCCATTCCGATTCATTGGAATGGGCAACGATGATGCCTTGATAGGGAAAGGCGCCGAAATTCTCGGTGCCGTTGTAGCTGCCTTCCTGGGTGGCGGTCAGCAGCGGATGCAGCACCTTGATCGGCGCCTTGAACATCTCGACGAATTCGAGCAGGCCTTGCGTCGTCCGGTTCAGCCCGCCGCTGTAGGAGTAGGCGTCCGGATCAGATTGGCTGAAGTGCTCGAGTTGCCTGATGTCGACCTTGCCGACCAGCGCCGAAACGTCCTGATTGTTCTCATCGCCCGGCTCGGTCTTGGCGATGCCGATCTGGCGAAGCCTGGACGGCATCAGCTTGACGACGCTGAATTTGGAGATGTCGCCGGACAGCTCGTCGAGGCGCTTGGCCGCCCATGGCGAGATCAGGCCGTTCAGCCGGCGCCGCGCGATGCCGTATTTGTCCTCCAGCAGGTCGCCCATGCGATCGGGGTCGAACAGCCCGAGCGGCGATTCGAACACCGGGCTGATCTGGCCGCCGACCTTCAGCGTATAGATCGGACGCTGCTCCATCAGCCTCTTCAGCCGTTCGGCCAATGAGGACTTGCCGCCGCCGACGGGGCCAAGCAGATAAAGGATCTGCTTGCGTTCCTCCAGCCCTTGCGAGGCATAGCGGAAATAGCCGGCGATCCGCTCGATCGTATCCTCCATGCCGTAAAAGTCGGCGAAGGTAGGATAGATCTTGATCGTCCTGTTCGCGAAAATGCGGCCGAGTCGCTCGTCCTTGCTGGTGTCGACATAGGTCGGCTCGCCGATCGCCTCGACCATCCGTTCGGGCGCCGACGCATACATCGACTTGTCCTCGCGGCAGGCAAGCAGATATTGCTGGAGGCTTCTCTCCTCCTGCGCCGCATTCTTGTAAACCTCGGAAAACAGATCGAAGACGTCGGATTGGTTCTCACGCATGATATCCTAGCCCCTGAGCCGGTTTGGCTGCATGTTTGTCTCTTGAACAATCAAATGTCGGAAAGCCGTTGTGGTTCCCTTCACTTCAAAGAGAGTGGATGCGACCCAATGCTAGGAGTCTAGATAGGGCGCCATGATGGCCCGCAAAAGACGTAAAACGTCCTGCTCGGGACATAAAATCCTGATTTCGCACCACGCCGTGCGGGCAACCTCCATCAAGCCGGAGGAACGGTTCTGCTCCTTCCCGGTTGTGAGGGAAAGGAGACGGTTCGATGTTTGAGAATAGTATGTGGTTGCTCGTTGTTGCAGGCGGCCCGCTGCTGCTGGCCATCGTGTTCGCCTACGCCCTCCTCACGCAGCGCCGTCGCGGCCCGGCGGAGCGCAGGGAAGCCGACCGCGCGACCGAGCGCCTGTATCAGGACAAGAAGCACTGACGGACGGAGCGCTGCTCAGCTGCCGGCGACCGCAAGTTCGGCGGCTTTTTTGGCGCGCAGCAGCATGCCGAACAGGTCACGCGGTTCATCAGGATCGGCCAGAAGGTCTAGTTCATCATAAAGGCCGGTTCGCTGAAGCTGATCGCGGACGTAGCGCAATGCGGAAAAATCCTCGATTGCAAAGCCGACGGAATCGAACAGCGTAATCTGGCTGGTGCTTGTGCGCCCTGCTGCCTTTCCTGTCATCACCTGCCACAATTCGGTGAGCGGATGATCGGCATCGAGCTGCTGGCTCTCGCCTTCGATGCGCGTCTGCGGCGCATATTCGACGAAAATATCCGAGCGGAGCAGAATGTCGCGATGCAGCTCGGTCTTGCCCGGGCAATCGCCGCCTACCGCATTGATGTGCACGCCGGATCCCACCATGTTGTCGGTCAGGATTGTTGCCGATCGTTTGTCGGCGGTAACCGTGGTGATGATCTCTGCACCTTCAACGGCCTCCTGCGCCGACGCGCAGAGCTTGATGTCGAAACCCAGGCCGGCAAGGTTCTTCATGCATTTCGTCGAGGCCGCCGGGTCGATATCGTAGAGGCGCAGCCTGTCGACGCCAAGCAGCGCCTTGAACGCGATCGCCTGAAACTCCGATTGCGCGCCATTGCCGATGATCGCCATGCACCTGGCGGCCTCGGGAGCGAGATATTTCGCCGCGACGGCCGAGCTCGCCGCCGTCCTGAGCGCGGTCAGGATGGTCATTTCCGAAAGCAGCATCGGATAGCCGTTGCCGACATCGGCAAGCACGCCGAAAGCGGTCACGGTCTGTCGGCCGTCACGCGTGTTCTTCGGATGCCCGTTGACGTATTTGAAGCCGTAAAGCTGTCCGTCGCTGGTCGGCATCAGCTCGATGACGCCGTCAATGCTGTGCGAAGCGACACGCGGCGTCTTGTCGAACAGCTCCCAGCGCCTGAAATCCTCTTCGATATAGGCGGCAAGCTCGACCAGAAAGCGCTCGACGCCGATGGCAAGCACCAGTTTCATCATGCGGTCGACGCTGACGAAAGGAACGATGTTCAAATTCACGGTCATGCCTCAGAACCCCCTTGTCGGGCGATCCATGATCCGCCGGCCCATCAGGCTTGCGGTCAGGTCGACCAAAAGCGTGGCGGTGCGGCCGCGCTCGTCGAGAAAAGGATTGAGCTCGACCAGGTCGAGACTGGTGACGAGGCCGCTGTCATGCAGCATTTCCATCGCCAGATGCGCCTCGCGGAAGGTGGCGCCGCCGGGAACGGTGGTGCCCACCGCCGGGGCGATCGACGGGTCGAGAAAATCGACGTCGAGGCTGACGTGGAGCATGCCGTTGGCGGCGCTCACCCGTTCGAGAAAGGCGCGAAGCAGTTGCGCGATGCCGTGCTCGTCGATGGAACGCATGTCGTGGACCGTCACGCCGGCTCTGCGCAACGCTTCCCGTTCCGCCAGGTCCACGCTGCGGATCCCCAGCGTGCAGATGCGAGCCGGGTCGACCTGCGCTGCGAGGCGGGGGAAATAGCCCTCGAAGCCGGGCTGCCCGCTGGCATAGGCCAGGGGCACACCATGCAGATTGCCGCTGGTCGTCGTGTCGAGCGTATGAAAATCGGGGTGGGCGTCGAGCCACAGCACGAAGAGCGGCCGGCCGGCATTCGCCGCCCGGCGGGCAATGCCGGCGAGCGTGCCGGCCGAAATGCTGTGGTCGCCGCCAAGAAAGATCGGCATTGCGTCGGCGCTCGCGGCATAGGCGGTTTCGCTGATCGCTGCCGTCCAGGCGGCGATTTCCGGCAGCGCCTTCACCGCCGCATTGCCATGTACGACAGGGCGCATGTCAGCAGGAACGATCGTCCCGAGGTCGGTCAGCGTATGGCCGAGGTCGGTCAGTGCGCCGGCCAGGCCGGCCGTGCGCAGCGCGCTTGGCCCCATCTCGCAGCCCATCCTGCCCGAGCCGGCCTGGATCGGTGCGCCCACGATCGTGCAATGCATTCTCATACCCCACCAAATTACGATGCCTTTATTGAAGCCCGCATCGCTGGCAGAATGAACATGTCAAATTGGCAAATTTGTCGAAGTGCCTTACCATAGTGGCATCATCTACTTCCGTTATGAGTAATCATGGACCAGCTCGACGAGCAGATCATCACATCTTTGCGGCACGACGCCAGACGCAGCATTTCGGACCTTGCCATCAGCCTGGGTGTCTCCCGGGCGACGGTGAGGTCTCGAATGGAGCGACTTGAAAGAGACGGCGTCATCGTCGGCTACACCGTTATTTTGCGCGCCGACGCGGTCGATCAGCGCGTGCGTGGCATCATGATGATCGAGATCGAAGGCCACGCCGCCGATCGCGTCATCCGGGCGCTGGGCGGCTTCTCCGAGGTCTCGACGATCCACACCACCAATGGTCGCTGGGATCTGGTGATAGAACTCGGAACCCAGACCCTGAGCGAGTTTGATGCGGTGCTGAGACGTATCCGACTGATTCCCGGAATTACCGGCAGCGAAACAAGCCTGCTCTTGGCAACGCCGCGCACCACCAAGGCGCGGCTGTGATCTTCGAGGAACCGCCTTGACCTGTAGCGGTAACGAAATCCGAAGCCACGGAACCTTCAATTGCCGCCGCGGTTAGGCTCGGACAGGCCTTCTTCGAGGGAGAACAATCATGGCTCACGCCCACCAGGAACTGGTCGACTTCGTTATCAGCAAAGCGTTCAATCCGGTCATGCGGGCCAAACCAGACGGAAAATCCGATGCCGAACGCAAGACTCTCGAGCACGTCCAGCAGGCCACGAAGACCGAGATCGAGCGCTATCGCCATTACGGCTCAGCCGAGGAGGTCGCGACCAATTTCAAGCGCGACCTGAGCTCCGATGCCGCCAAAAAGTTGCACTCCCAGCTGCGGCGCCTGCACCTGCCGACAATCGAGGATATTCGCGACGACTTTGAGGACAAAGCCCGCAAGCTCGGGGTCAAGGCCTCGTCGTAGATCCGCGACGGGTCCTCGGGCACGTCCGTCAGGGCTGTCATCACAAACCGTCTTTGGTAGGAGGCCACCCTGACCGAACCGTCTCGGGGATGTTGTCCGACGTCAGCTCGCCCTCATTGAGCTTTTCAATCGCTTCATCGGCTTCGCTTTCGTCGAGCCCGGAAAGCGGCAATCCGTCGACCACGACGGCTTCGTCGCTCTCGCTGTCATAGACCTCCCAGAGGCCTTCCGAATCCTGTCGCTTGTCGTAGGGCATGGCCACTCCCCAATGCCGCTATTGTACGCCCGCCACCCATACCAGGGCCTGGGCTTTTTCGTTCTCCGGGAACACCCGCGCCTCGACTTGCGGAAACAGCGCGTCCGTCATTTCCGTGGCTGCCTTGATCCACTGCTTGTCGGAGATCACTGCAGCACGTTTGAAGCGGTGGAGCTCGCCAAGTTTGGTCAGCCCATACTGCAGGTCGCGACGCAAAGCGCCAGCCGTCATGTCCTCGAAATCAGTGAGATCAGTCAGGACGCCGATGTCCTTGTGATCGCTCAGTTTCGCTTCGATTGCCGGGATGACTTTGTCGTAGTCGTCCGCCGTCACGGTACCCGCGACACGAAAGGCGGCTACGTTTCGGGGAGCGGAAATGATCTCGATCATTTTTTCCTCCGTTTTCTGACTTCGCTGGCTGCCCGAAACAAACTCGGGCCACTCACGGATGTTCCCTGCCGGGGACGTGTTTCACTTCGACCTGACATAGCTAAAAGACGATCGGCCGGCGTCCCCGACGGGCCCTCGGATAGCCTGGGTGACGATAGTATAGCGCGTGACCTGGCCCTCCTCGGGATCCTCTCCGTGGAAATGGACTTCTGCGTTCAGCGGCTGCCGCGCAGTGTTGCCGAACTGCTTGACAGCGGAGACATGCACAATCTGCACGTCGGGGTCACGCTTCATAGCGTCCATTGCCGCAAGCTCGGCGGTGCTGCTGCCGCCGATCCGCCAGCTGGCTTCCAGAACGCCCGATCGCCAGACGCCCGAGGAATCGACACCTTGGCCGATGTCGTAATTGCGCCGCGAGGCGAAGAATCCGGGATAGCCATCCATCGCCGCGTCGTAAGTCCTCGCCTGCGCCACAGCCAAACTTCGCGCCGGAGAAAGCTGCAGCCCGTCGAGCGCCTCCCATCCGCCGCGCACGACGACCAGATCGGATCCGCCGTAAACGGGCTGTCCGGCATTGTCGGTCGTCGTCCGCTGCACGCCGTAATAGCTGACCAATGTTCCGTCGATCGCCGTTCTGCCAATGCTCAGCGTGACGATGTCGCGAAGCTCCGTTTCGAGAACAAGGCCGTATTCCCTTAGGTCGGAGGATGGATATCGCTCCAGCAGCCTTTCGATGTCGGCGACCGTCGCGGCGATATGCTGGTCCCGGCCCCGCGAAGCGCGCGGTGGCTTGTACCGGACCAGCCCGAACTCCAGCAGACGTTCCGCTGCGCGCAGCGCATCATAGCGTGAAAATGCGGTGTAGCCGGGCAGCACGGCCGCGCCGACGGCTCTGCCGAAGCCGACTGGCCATTCTTTTGGCCGTGCCACCGACCCGTCCACCAACTCGTGGGTTATGGCCTTGGTGGTTGCGAGGCGCCAAGGCACCACACCGCCGAAGAGGTCGTCGGGCCCGTTGATGCCGAGCCGGACCGCATCGGCAGCAAGCAGGCTGTCGTCCGGCACGAAATACAGCCCGCCGCTGTCACCGCCGCCGTCACTCAGGCCCTCGCGGAAGGCAAAGCCCTTCGACGCCGCAATCGTGCGCGCGACGGCAGCGACGGTTTCCCGCTCGTGGGCATAGATGGTCTCGCCGCCCGGTACGGAGAATGCGACCACAACACCTTTTGCCCCGCTTGATTGCATACCGCTTAGCCCGGTCATGTCGCGCTCTTCGTCCATTGCCGAGCCCCATTGCCGTTATTCCGCGGCGATGCGTCCGAACCGAAAAACCCGCTTCCTCGGCGAATGTTCCGGGCAACGGCGAGCTATCCAGCTTGACCGAGGCGCGGCGACCGGAACATCGGCGGCTCGTGGTTGTTATGCGGAAACCTCAGACAGGGAGATGGAAACCATGGCTTTCACGCTCAAAAGCGCTGCCTTTGCAGAAGGCAAAAAAATACCGCCGCGCTATTCCCGCGACGGCGGCAACGTCTCGCCGCCATTGGAGTGGACGGACGCGCCGCAAGGAACCAAAAGCTTCGTCTTGGCCGTCGAGGACCCCGATGCCCCTTCGGGCACGTTCCGTCATTGGGCGGTCTACGACATCGACGCACAGCGCAATTTTCTTCCCGAAGGAACGACCGCCGGCGCCAAGACCGAGAGGCTCGGTGTCAACGATTTCGGCAATCCTCACTATGACGGTCCCCAGCCGCCGCCTGGGCATGGGCTCCACCACTACCATTTCCGGCTTCTTGCGGTCGACGTCGAGACGCTGCGTCTCGGCGAGAAGGCTGCCGTCGACGACGTGCTGAAAGAGGCCGAGCCGCACGTCGTGGGAGAGGCCGAGCTCGTCGGCACATTCGAACGGGTTTGAGGATGCCGGCTGATAGCGGCTCGCCATCCTACGATGCGCCCAAAGCACGGGCGCGGGCAACGTCGGGCGAGGCCCGGGGTTGCGCTGTCGCGATATGATCGCTAACGACCCATGGTCATCGTCTCATGCACCGGCATCAAATTGTGGTCGAGATTGGCCATGATCCAGATCGAGCCGCCGATCACCAGGATCACGATCAGCACGCCGAAGGCAAGCGCCAGGGCATTGTTCGTGTTGTCCGGTCCCGTCGTGATATGCAGGAAGAAGACGAGATGCACGCCCATCTGGGCGATCGCCAGCACGATCAGTGCCACCGGAATGCCGGGTGCCCAAATCAGGTTCGTTCCCAGAAACCAGAACGAGGCGATGGTCAGCAGCGTTGCCAGCCCGAGACCGATCACATAGCTGCGCAAGCCGGATGCGACATCGGCATCGCCGAGATATTCGTCGCCCGGCGCCGTATCGATGTCGTAGCGTTCCAGACTATCGGTGTCGCGCTGTTGCGCATGGCGATCCCCAGCATTGCTCATCGGCTTGCTCCCAGGAGATAGACCACGGTGAACAGGGCGACCCAGATGATGTCGAGGGCGTGCCAGAACAGGCTGAAGCACATGAAACGCCGAAGGATGTCGTCGCGAAATCCCTTGGCGAAGATCTGCGCCATCATCGTGAGCAGCCACAGCAGCCCCGCCGTGACGTGAAGGCCGTGGCATCCCACCAGCGTGAAGAACGCCGACAGGAAGGCGCTGCGCGTCGGTCCGGCATCGCGGGCAACCATATTCGCGAATTCGCGCAGCTCGAGCAGGATGAAGGCGGCGCCGAGCGCGAAGGTGACGGCCATCGCGACGTAGAACCAGGAGCTTCGCCGCGCTGCCACGGCGAGGCTGGCGAGACCGCAGGTAAAGCTCGACAACAGCAGGGCCGCCGTCTCGATCGCGACGTTGCGCAGGTTGAACAGCTCGGCTCCGCTCGGCCCGCCCGCCGTCTTGCCCGCCAGCACGGCATAGGCCGCGAAGAAGGCCGAGAACATCACGATGTCGCTCAAAAGGAAGATCCAGAAGCCGTAGCCCACGACGATCCTGATCGGCGCCGGGCCGCCCTCGCCATGGCCGGATGCAGGACCGTGCACGCGATGGCCGAGTCGGTAGGGATCGCGGTCTCGAACGTCGATCGCGGTCATGGCCTTGGCCCCGTATACGTGGCCAGCGCCTCGCGGCGGGCGCCTCGGTTGGCGCGGTCGATTTGAGCGACTTCGGCGGCCGGAATGACGTATTCGGGTATGTCGCGCCACGCGAATACGACGAAGGTGGCGAAAGCACCGAGCGCGCCGAGCGCCACCATCCACCAGATGTGCCAGATGAGGGCGAAGCCCATCACGGTGGCAAAGAAGGCGCAGACGAATCCGGTGGGGCTGTTGCGCGGCATCTCGATCGGCTCGTAGTCCGGCTCGTCGCGCAGGCGGTTCTGCTCGCGCGCCCGCTGCTTGATGTTCCAGTAGGGCTCTTCACCCTCGACATGCGGAAGCGCGGCGAAGTTGAAGACCGGCGGCGGCGAGGGCGTGGCCCATTCCAGCGAGCGGCCGTCCCAGGGGTCTCCGGTGACATCGCGAAGCGCCTCACGCTGCCGGACGCTGACGACGAGCTGTATGATTTGCGCGATCACGCCGGCGGTGGTGATGATCATGCCGGCGCCGGCAACCAGCACCCAGGGATACCAGGCCGGCACGTCGAAATGCTGCATGCGGCGGGTCATGCCGAGCAGGCCAACAGTGTAGAGCGGCACGAAGGTGGCGTAGAACCCGATCAGCGTCAGCCAGAAGGCCAGTTTGCCCCAACCCTCGTGCAGCCGGAACCCGAATGCCTTGGGAAACCAATAGGTATATCCCGCGAAGGCGCCGAACAGCACACCGCCGATGATGACGTTGTGGAAATGCGCCACCAGGAACAGGCTGTTGTGAAGCAGGAAATCGGCCGGCGGCACGGCCAGCAAAACGCCCGTCATGCCGCCGATGACGAACGTCACCATAAAGCCTAGCGACCACAGCATTGGCGTCGCAAAGCGGATGCGGCCGCCATACATGGTGAACATCCAGTTGTAGATCTTCACGCCGGTACCGACAGCGATGATGCTGGTGGCGATGCCGAACGCGGCGTTGACGTCGGCGCCGGCGCCCATGGTGAAGAAGTGGTGCAGCCACACCATGAAGGAAACGATGCAGATGAAGAGCGTCGCGGCCACCATCGACCGGTAGCCGAACAGCGGCTTGCTGGAGAAGGTGGAGATAACTTCCGAGAAGATGCCGAACGCCGGCAAGACGAGGATGTAGACCTCGGGATGGCCCCAGGCCCAGATCAGGTTCACGAACATCAGCATGTTGCCGCCGGCTTCGTTGGTGAAGAAATGAAAGCCGAAATAGCGGTCGAGCGTCAGCATCGCGAGCGTGGCGGTGAGGATCGGGAAGGCGGCGACGATGAGCAGGCTGGCGGCGAGTGAAGTCCAGCAGAACATCGACATGCGCAGGTAGTTCATGCCGGGCGTCCGCATCTTCAGGATCGTAGTGACGAAATTGATGCCGGTGAGCAGCGTTCCGACGCCGGATATCTGCACCGCCCACAGATAATAATCGACGCCGACGCCCGGCGAGTAGGCGGTCTCGCTGAGCGGCGGATAGGGCAGCCATCCGGTACGCGCGAACTCGCCTATGACAAGCGAGATGTTGACCAGCAGCGCGCCGGTGGCGGTGAGCCAGAAACTCACCGAGTTGAGCGTCGGAAAGGCAACGTCGCGGACGCCGAGCTGCAGCGGTACGACCAGGTTCATCAGGCCGATGACAAACGGCATCGCCCCGAAAAAGATCATGATGGTGCCGTGGGCGGAAAAGACCTGGTTGAAGTGATCGGGCGGCAGATAGCCGGGCGCCTGGAAGGCGAGAGCCTGCTGGGACCGCATCATGACGGCGTCGCTGAAGCCGCGCAGCAGCATCAGCAGCGCCAGCAGCGTGTACATTACGCCAATCCGCTTGTGATCGACGCTAGTGATCCATTCGCGCCACAGATAGGGGAAATGGCCGGCCAGAAAGACCCAGGCCAGCACGCCGAGGATTGCCAGGGCGACGATCGCCGAGGCGATCATTGGCAGAGGCTGATCGAACGGAATGACGTCCCAGCTCAATTTTCCGAGCATTGTCAGCCTCCTGCCTTGGGCGATGCGCTCGGCTCGGGGCGTCCGGCCTGGGGGCCGGGCGCGGGCGGAACGCCCTGCGTTGCGATTTCATGGAAAAGGTCTGGCTCCACCGAGCCATAGGTCGAAGACGGCACGTCCATGCTCTGTCTGGCCAGTTCCTGGTAGCTGGTCTTGTCGAGTGCCTGTCCCTGGCTTCGCGCCGAATTGACGAACGCGTCGAAGGCATCCGCTGCGACTGCATGCAGCACGAATTGCATGCCTGGAAAACCGTCGCCGCTGAAATGGGCCGACCGCCCATAAAATTTGCCCTGCTGATCCGCCTGCAGGTGAAGCTGCGTCGTCATCCCGTTCATCGTGTAGATCATGCCGCCAAGCTGAGGCACGAAGAACGCGTTCATGACGCTTGCCGAGGTAAGCGAGAAATGCACCGGCCTGCCCGCCGGCACCACGAGCTGGTTGATGCTCGCGACATTCTGCTCCGGGTAGATGAACAGCCATTTCCAGTCGAGCGAGACGACCTGCACCTCAAGCGGCTTTTGCTGGGAATCCAGCGGCTTCATTGGATCGAGGTCATGCGACCCGATCCAGATGATGCCGCTCAGAAACAGGATGACGAGGATGGGGATCGACCAGACCACCAGTTCGATCCGTCCGGAATAGGCCCAGTCCGGCAGAAACCGCGCTCTTGTATTGGTTTCCCGGAACCACCAGGCAAAACCGAGCGTCGCCACGATGGTCGGGATGACGATGGCCAGCATGATGGCAACCGAATTGAGCAGGATCGTCCGCTGCGCCGCGCCGACTGGCCCTTGCGGGTCCAGCACGCCGCCCTGGCAGCCGGCAAGCAGCCCGGCAAGAAATATCGTCGCGCCGATGCAACAAAGACGGATGGCGGCACAATTTCGAACGATCGCCCTCGGTAACATGAGATCTCGCCGTTTCCTGAAAACCGATTGGAATGCGTTGCAGGCAGCATGGGTGCCAACCCCGAATGTGCGCGCCGACGTGCTCCTGGCGACAGTTTCTTCACGCACGCGGCTCCGGCTGGCAGAACGACACGCCTTGGACGTCGTTGTTAAGCGGTCAACCTGTCGAGAACCCCTCCAAATCCTAAGAAACCAGAGCCAAATCCTAAGAAACCAGCGACAGGACCCAGATTGAAGTTATCGCCAGAAACGTGGCGAATGCCAAGGCGGTAAACCGGTTCATGGCCGCGCCCACAGTTGGTCCATTTAGTCCGCTCCCTGCGACGCGGCGCTGATTCCGGTGACGCTGCTCTGAATGGCTGCGCCAACCGAACGAATGTTCGTCGCGAAAGTTCCAAAAAAGGCAGATCCATTGCAGCCTTTGGTTGCAGGCCGGCGGCAACGTGATGCGCACCACGGGCCGTTGGTGGCTTCCGTGCCAAACGGAAGCCGAGGCCGGCTTTGCGTATGTAAAAATTACTTGTCTAGGTGAAAATAATTGCTACTAATCGGCTGACCCGGCGCATGGACGGTTCAGGGAGGAATTTCGGGCATGACAAGACTGCGCGGTCTCGCGTGGGATCACCGACGCTGCTGGGGTCCGCTCGACGCCAGCATCGGGCCGTATTGCGCCGCCAATCCCGGTCTTGAGATCGAATGGGACCGCCGCGGCCTCTACGAGTTCGGCGAGGGCGCACTTGGTCCGGTGCTCGGCGCCTATGACCTTGTCGTGTTCGACCACCCGTTCATTGGCGATATTGCTGAAGGTGAGCTGATGGTGCCGTTCGATTTGCCGGGTGAGCAGCGCCGCGGCTTCGAACAGGATTCGGTCGGCGCATCCTGGCGATCCTACACAAGGGACGGGCGCCAATGGGCACTGCCGATCGATGCCGCCTGCCAGATCGCTTCATATCGCCCAGATCTCCTGGAGCGCTACGCAGCAGTGCCCACTACTCATGAAGAGGTGCTGGAGCTTGGCCGGCGCGCGCGCAAGGACGGCAAGTGGCTTGGCCTGCCGTTCGTGCCGACGGACGCCATGTGCCTGCTCCTGACGCTCGGCCATCCGCAGGAAAACGGTGAGGAGTTCATTGCAAGGGAGAAGGTCGAGCAGGCTGCCGCGCAGTTGCGCCAGCTTGCCGAGCTGTCGCATCCGAATTCGCCGAAATGGAACCCGATCCGCTGCTACGATCACATGATCGCGCATGACGATGTGGTCTATGTGCCGTTCGCCTTCGGCTATGTGAACTATGCTTCCAAGGCCGACAGGCCGTATCTGCGCTTCGCCGACGTGCCCACGCCGCGATCCGCCGGCGCCTTGCTGGGCGGCGCCGGCATCGGCGTCAGCGCCCAATCGAAACACAAGCAAGCCGCTGTCGACTACGCGCTTTTTCTGTGCTCGCCCGGCTACCAGCGCAGCGACTATGTGAAATCCGGCGGGCAGCCGGGATCGCTGGCGGCGTGGCAGGATGCCGAGGTCAACGCTCTTTCGGGCGACTTCTTCGCTTCGACGCTGGCGACCATCGAGGCGTCCTATCTGCGCCCGACCCATCCGGGCTTCATCAGCTTCTTCCGCCAATGCGCCCCCCATGCCGCTGCGGCGATCGCCGGCGAATTGCCGGCGGCGGAGCTCGCGGATCGGCTGGGCCGGCTCTATCGCGAGACCAAGCAGGGCCAGCCGCAAAGGAGCGTCGCGTAATGGCCGCCGGTATTGCCCAGATCGCCGACGAAGGCGAAAGCGGCCGCAACGGCTATCGCGTGCCCGCGGTGGAGAAGGCGCTCGACGTCCTGGAATTCATGGCTGCGAGCGGCGAGCCGCTGACCCAGACCGAGATCGCCACCGGAATGGGGCGCTCCATTCACGAGATCTATCGCATCCTGCTGCTGCTGGAGAAGCGCGGTTACATTTTCCGGACCCAATCGGACCGCTTCCGCCTGTCGCTGAAGCTGTTCGAGCTGGCACATATGCATCCGCCGGTAAACCGCCTGGTCGAATGCGCGCTGCCGGTGATGCGCGGCCTCGCCGCCAATGCCGATCAGAGCTGCCATCTGGTCGTTCGCGAAGGCGAGAGCGCACTAGTCGTGCTGCAGATCGATTCGCCTTTGCCGATGCGCTATTCGGTTGCCCTCGGCTCGCATTTCCCGATCCTCGAAACGAGCTCCGGCGCGGTGCTGCTCGCCCATTCGAGCCGCGCCGAGCGCGACCGCATCGTCGAGCGGATCGTCGCTGCCGGCGAAGGGCAAGGCAGCCGGACGGAAATCGAAGCGCGACTGAACGAAGTCGCAAGGCTCGGCCATGAAATGCGTGCCTCGCTGGCAGTCGAGGCCTGCACCAACATCTCGATGCCGGTGCGCGACCATACCGGCGCGGTCATTGCGGCGCTTACCGTCCCGTTTCTGCCGCAAAAGGCCGCGCGCTTCGATCGCAAAACCGTTTTCGAGCGGACCCAGGCGGCGGCCGAAAAGATATCGGCGGCGCTGGGCGCGGGCGAAGCTGCCAATTCTTCACGTGCCGACCCGGAACGGGGGGACTATCCGTTCAGCAACTGACAAGAAATACAGGGAGAAGAAACATGAACTGGTCCAAATCAATGCTGTTTGCCTCGGCGGCCGCGCTGGCTCTGAGCGCCGCTGCCGCACAGGCTGAAAACATGCCGAAGCGCATCGGCTACGTCACCAATTACGCCACCCATGAGTGGTATCAGAACGTCATCAAGGGCATGCAGGCCCGCGCCAAGGAACTCGGTATCGAGCTCGAGGTACAGGACGCCAACCTCGACGTTGCCAAGGAGGTTTCCGCCGCCGAAGACTTCATGGCCAAGGGCGTCGACGTTCTGATCATTACACCTGTCAACGAGGAAGGCGTCGTGCCGCTGCTGCGCCAGGCGAAATCCAACAACGTTCCGGTCGTGCTCGAAGGCAATCCGGTCAAGGGAATGACGACAATGGTCGCGATCTGCGACTATGATACCGGCTACACCGCTGGCGTCGAAGCCGGTAAATTCGCCAAGGAAAAGCTCGACGGCAAAGCCAAGGTGATGAATGTCGGCCTTCCGCTCCTGTCCGCCACGGTCCTGCGTTCGCAGGGTTTTATGGACGGCCTGAAGACCATCGTGCCTGACGCGGTCATGGTCCACGACCTCGACGGCGGCGGCAATCCGGACCGCGCGCTCGAAGTCTCTTCGGCAGCACTTGCCAAGAACGCCGACATCAACATCATCTATGGCATCAACGATTCCTCGTCGCTCGGCGGACTTCAGGCCTGGAAAGCGGCCGGCAAGTCGCAGGACGGCCTGTTGACGGTCGGCACTGGCGGCGAAGGCCTTGCCTTCATCAATGCGATGCAGAACGAGCCGTCCTATCGCATCGAGGCCGCGATGTTCCCGGAAAAGGAAGGCTACACCGCCATCGATGCAGCAGTTAAGCTCTTCAACGGCGAAGAGGTGCCGGAGCACATCGTCAGCCCGACCGCGCCGATGAACGGCGACGAGTGGAAGAAATTCTACGACTACGATGGCACCACACGCACGATCAAATGGGACGCCGTCAATGCGCTTCAGCCGCCGGAAAAATGCATGAAAACCTCCGCTGACCTGAAGAAGTAAGGATCCCGGATAGCCCTTCCCGCGCGGCGGGAAGGCACCGGATCGGATGCCGACGACAAAACAGGTCAACCGTCCGGTTTTAGGCCGGCAGGTTCCAAATGGCGACGGCACCGATACGGCCCGGAAATGGAATGGAAATGAGCGAGCTTACGCAATCCTCCGCGCCAAGGCGTTTCATCGGCGGCCAGCTGCTGGGCAGCAGCCACCTGGTGCTCGGCGTGATCCTGGCCGTGCTCTGCATCGCCATCTCGATAGCGGCGCCGCAATTCTATTCCGAGGCCAACATCATCGCCATCCTGCGCCAATGCGCGCTGGTACTGATCGTCGCCTCGGGCATGACGATGCTGATCATCACTGCTGAAGTCGATCTGTCGGTCGGTGCATCGCTCGCCTTTGTCGGCTGCATCGGCATGGCCGTCCTCAATTCAACGCACAGCCTGACGCTCGGCCTGCTGGCGGCGCTAGCCTTTTCCGGCGCGGTCGGCCTGTTCAACGGGCTGGTTGTCACCAGGCTCAAGGTGAACTCGCTGATCGCCACCATCGGCACGATGATGATGCTGCAGGGCGGCGTCTATCTGTTCACCCGCGAGGCGGTGCAGAACCACCACCGGCTTGCAAGCTTCACCGATCTCGGCGCCGGTTATATCGGCGCGATCCCGCTGCCCGTGGTCATTGCCGCGGTGATTTTCGCGCTGGCCGCGGCAACGCTGCGCTTCACCACGCTCGGCCGCTATCTCTACGCGGTCGGCGCCAATGAGCGCGCGGTTCGCCTCTCCGGCGTGCGCTCCGAACGCCTGAAACTGTTCGCCTTCGTCGCCACCGGCCTTTGCGTCGGCATCGCCGGCATGATCCTGTCGTCGCTGATGAATGCCGGCCAGCCGACCGCCGGCCGCGGCTTCGAGCTGACGGTGATTGCCGCCGTCATCCTCGGCGGCACCAGCCTGCTTGGCGGCCGCGGCTCGCTGCTCGGCACGTTGCTTGGCGTGCTGGTGCTGAAGGTCATCGACAACGGCATCATTATCCTCGGCTGGAACCAGGACCTGCAGATGGTGGTGCCGGGCATCGTCATCATCCTCGCGACCTATCTCGACATCGTCCGGAACAGAGCCAATGTCGGTTGATTTCCTTCACTCCGGCGAAGCCGCGGCCGTCGACAAAAGCGTGCCGGCGCTCGAAATGCATGGCATCGGCAAGCGCTTTCCCGGCGTGGTGGCGCTGGACAATGTCGACCTGACCCTGGAACCCGGCAAGATCCACGCTCTGATGGGCGAGAACGGCGCCGGCAAGTCGACACTGATCAAGATCATGGCCGGGGTCTACGGCAAGGATACCGGCAGCATCCGCCTGCGCGGCCGCGAGGCCGACATCAAGTCGCCGCGCGACAGCCTGAAAGAGGGCATCAAGGTGGTATTCCAAGAGATCGCGCTGATCTCCGAATTCAGCGTCGCCGAGAACATCTTCCTCGAGGGCTATCCGACCGGCAAAAGCGGCTCGATCGACTGGAGGAAGATTCGTGCCGACGCTGCCGCCTTGTTCAAGCGCATTGGCTTCAACGTCGATCCGGCGGCGCGCACAGGATCGCTGCCGGTCAGCCAGCAGCAGATGGTCGAGATCGCCCGCGCGCTCGCCCATGAAGCCCGCGTCGTGGTGATGGACGAGCCGACCTCCTCGCTGACGCCGAACGAGGTCTCGCTGCTGTTCACCGTCATTCGCCGGCTGGCCGCGCTCGGCATCGCCGTGCTCTATGTCAGCCACAAGCTCGACGAGGTCTTCGAGATCGCCGACACCGTGACCGTGCTGCGCGACGGCCGCCACGTCTCGACCAGGCCGATCGGCCAACACACCAACGACACGCTGATCCAGGACATGATTGGCCGACGCATCGAAAACCTGTTTCCCCGCAAGCGCGGCGCGCCGGGCAGCAAGGTCGCGCTTTCCGTTGAAGGGCTCAGCACCGCGAAGAAGCTGAAGGATGTGTCGTTCGAGGCGCATGCCGGCGAGGTCCTCGGCTTCTTCGGCCTGATGGGGGCCGGCCGGACCGAACTCGCCAAGGCGGTTGTCGGCTACGACCCGATCACTTCCGGCACGATTGCCGTCGATGGCAGCCGGCTGATGCCGCACGACACGCACACCGGCGTCCGTCTCGGCATCGGCCTGCTCACCGAGGACCGCAAGAGCGAAGGGCTGATGGGTGAGTTGCCGGTCTATCAGAATGCCAGCCTCGCCTCGCTCGGCGCTTTCGCCAAAATGGGCATTGTCGACAAGGCCAGGGAACGCAAGGCGGTGCAGGACTATGTCGACCGTTTCCGCATCCGGACGCCCAGCCTGTTCCAGCAGGTCAAGAACCTGTCCGGCGGCAATCAGCAGAAGGTGCTGATCTCGCGCTGGCTGATGCGAGGCCTGAAGGTGATCGTCGTCGACGAGCCGACCCGCGGCATCGACGTCGGCGCCAAATCGGAGATTTTCGCGCTCATTGACCGGCTCGCCGGCGAAGGCCTGGCGGTCGTCATGATGACGTCTGAAATGCCTGAACTGCTGGGGCTTGCCGACCGCATCGCAGTGATGTGCGAAGGTCGCCTCACCGCGATCATGTCCCGCGACGACGCCACGCAGGAGAAAATCCTCAATGCAGCGATCGGATAAGGCGATGACACTTTGCGGCAGCATTCCCTGTCATTCGGCCCAGGCCTTCGAAGGGAGCAAGCGATGAGCCTTGCAAGCACCGAGTCCATCAAAGCCGGGCCGTCCATGCTGGCGCGGCTCTTCGCGCGGCAGGAACTGGCGCTGCTCCTTTGCCTCATCCTGGTGATCGCCTTCTTTTCCCTGACGGCGGAGAACTTCTTCTCGGTGCGCAACATCACCAATGTGCTCGGTCAGGCGTCGCTTGCGCTCACCGCCGGCATCGGCTGCGCCATCGTTTTCATGTCCGGCGAGGTCGATATTTCGATCGGGTCGCTGCTGGCGACCATCGCCCTGCCGCTGATCATCATTATGAACGACACGAACTCGCTTGCGCTCGGCATCGGCGGCGCGCTGCTGTTCGGGCTGATCATCGGTGTGGTGAATGGCTATCTGACATCCTATGCCGGCATCAACTCGCTGATCGTGACCCTGGGCACGATGTTCATTATGCGCGGCGGCGTCTATCTCTACACCGGCCAGCGCGCCATCCCAGACGATGCCGCGCTCGACAGCTTCATCGCGCTGTCGGACGGCCGCCTGTTCAACGTCGTTCCCTATTCGGCTGTCATCGCCATCGTCCTGCTCGCCGTCTTCGCCTACATGATGCAGCATCGGCCGTTCGGACGGCAGATCTATGCCGTCGGCGGCAATCCCGAAGTGGCAAGGCTGGCGGGCTACGACGTGCGCCGCGTCAAGTTCATCTGCTTCATCATCAGCGCGCTGCTGGCGACGGTTGCCGGCATCATCCTGGCCGCCCGCGTCGGTTCGGCCCAACACACGGCCGGACTGAATTTCGAATTCCAGGTCGTTGCCGCCACCGTGCTCGGCGGGGTGAGCCTTGCCGGCGGCATCGGCAGCCTGACCGGCATGGCGCTCGGCGTGCTGATCCTGCAGTTCCTGTCCAACGGGCTGCGCGGGCTCGGCCTGCCGACCGAGTGGCAATTGGTCATCACCGGCATGATCATCATAGCCGCCGTCGCTTTCGACGAAGCGAAGCGCCGGCGCATCATTGGAGGCTGACATGGATCGTCTCAAAGGGAAAACCGCAATCATCACCGGCGCCGCCGACGGCATCGGCCATGCGATCAGCGAGGCGATGGCGCGCGAGGGCGCGCACGTCTTCCTCAGCGACATCGCCGACGAGAAGGGTCAAAGATTCGCGGCCGAGTTGCGAGCCGCCGGCCACCGCGCCGACTACGTCCATTGCGACGTGGCGGAGGAGGCCGACATCGCCGCCTTGGTGGACGGCGCCGTCGGCAAGACCGGCCATCTCGACGTTCTCGTCAACAATGCCGCCATCGCCATCGGCGGCATGCCGGTCCATGAGATGACCGACGAGCAATGGCACCGGCTGATCGCGGTCAACCTGACCAGCGTCTTCCGCGGCTGCAAATATGCGCTGCCGCACATGATCGCGCAGAAATCCGGGTCGATCATCAACATGGCCTCGGCGCAAGGGCATATCGGGCTCGACGGCTGGACCGCCTATGCCGGTGCCAAGGGCGCGGTAATGGCGATGACGCGCCAGATGGCGGTCGAGTTCGGCCCGCTCAACATCCGCGTCAACTCGATCTCGCCCGGCACCATCAACACGCCGATGAACGACAAGCTGGTCAGGGAGATCGGCGGCAATCTCGCCAAGGCCTGGGTGAAAATGCATCCGCTCGGCCGCATCGGCAAACCGTCCGAAGTGGCCGAAGCCGCCGTCTATCTGGCCTCCGATGCCGCCGGCTTCACCACCGGTACCGACCTGCGCGTCGACGGCGGCCTCACCGCAGCACCCCGCTACGTACCCGACCTGCTTTGACCCCCGATCTGCGTTGACAACAAACGAGACAAAAATGAACAAGGCCCTTGACGGCATCCGCATTCTCGATTTCAGCCACCTGCTGCAAGGGCCGTTCGCTACGCAGCTGCTTGGCGACATGGGCGCCGACGTGATCAAGATCGAGCGTGCCGGTGCCGGCGACATGTTCCGCGGCATGACCTTCTTCGCCAAATGGGTCGGCGGCTCCGAAAGCCCGAATTTCCTCGCCTGGAACCGCAACAAGCGTTCCATCGCGCTCAATCTGAAGAGCCGCAAGGTGCATGCGATCATCATGGACATGGCGAAGAAGGCCGATGTGGTGGTGCAGAATTTCCGCCCCGGCGTGCTCGCCAGGCTTGGCTATGGCTACGAAGACTTCAAGGCGATCAATCCCGGCATCATCTATTGCTCGGGTTCCGGCTATGGCGAGGAAGGCCCCTATGTCGAGCGTCCCGGCCAGGACATGCTGATCCAGGGGCTGTCCGGGCTGATCTCCAACACCGGCCGCGGCGACCAGGCGCCTGTTCCGGCCGGCGCCGGCCTCGCCGACCAGATCGGTGCGATGAACATGGTCTACGGCATATTGTCGGCGCTCTACTATCGCGAGAAGACCGGCAAGGGCCAGAAGATCGAGGTCAATCTGCTCGCCGGCATGCTGGCGCATCTCAACCAGGAATATGTCGCCGTGCTCAATCTCGGCGAGGATTTCGTGCGCCCGAATTCCGGCATCGGCCATCCCGGCATGCAGGCGCCGTTCGGCATCTACGAAGCGAGCGACGGCGGCTACGTGTCGATCGCCATGAGCCCGTTCAAGACACTGTACGAGGTGCTGGAAGCGCCGCAGCTCGCCGTCTACGATGATCTGAAGACCCTGTTCGACAAACGCGACGAGGTGTTCGACAAGGTCAATGCCGAGACCAGGAAGTTTGCGACGCAAGATCTGCTGGCGCGGCTGCTGGCAGCCGATATCTGGTGCGCCGAGGTGAAGGACATTCGGCGCGCGGCCGAGGATCCACAGGTCAAGCACATGGGCATGATCACCAGCTACGATCATCCGCGCGGCGGCAAGGTCAGGGTGGTCGCGCCGGCGGTCAAGATGAGCGAGACGCCGGCAACCATCGAGCGGCCGGCGCCGCTGGTCGGCCAGCATGGCCGCGAGATACTGGCCGAGTTCGGCCTCTCCAGGGACGAGATCGCCGCACTGGAAGCTTCCGGCGACATGACCGTGGACGCTGCCTGACGATGAGCGTTTACCGGACACTCACTCTGGAAATGTCCGGCCGCGTCGCGGTCGTCACCTTCCGGCGCGCCGATCAGCTCAACGCCATGAACCGACTGATGCAAAGCGAGATCACCGATGTTTTCGAGGCGCTGTCAAGGGATGACGGTGTCGGCGCGATCGTGGTGACCGGCGAGGGGCGCGGCTTCATGGCCGGCGCCGACATCAAGGAATACGCGGGCAAGACAGCTGTCGAGTTCGACGCCTTCCAGGCGGCGGGCACACGCATGTATGCGGCCATCGAGCAGAACCGCAAACCGGTCATCGCCGCGGTCAATGGTTTTGCGCTCGGCGGCGGCATGGAGCTGGTGCTGTGCTGCGACATTGTCATCGCCAACCAGTTCGCGAAGCTCGGCCTGCCCGAGATCAAGCTCGGGCTGGTCCCCGGCGGTGGCGGCACCCAGCGCAGCGTCCAAAAACTCGGCCGCAACCGCGCCAACCTCCTGCTGATGACCGGCGCCATCGTGCCGGCTTCCGAGTTCGTCGGCGCCGGGCTGGTCAATGAGATCGTCGATGCCGAAAGGCTGATGCCGCGTGCGCTGGAACTCGCCGGCATGATCGCCGCCGAACCGGCCGCCGCGATCGAGGCACTGAAGGCGCTGACCGCGCATGCTGTGTCGGGCGAGCTGGTCGACGGCCTTGCCATGGAGCGCGACGTCCTGGGTAGCCTTTACCGCAGCGAGATCGGCCAGCGCCGCGTCAAGGAGTTCGCTGAGAAGAGCGCGGCGCGGGCCAAGGCCGCGCCATGATATCCCTGGTCAAGCCGAACCGGCCGCGCTTCACCGATGTCGAAGGCTTGACCGCGATGGTCGGCGGCGGCGACGCCTTCGGTGTCGGCGGGCATCATTTTGCCCGGCTGCCGATCGCCCTGTTGCGCGCCATCGCCCGCTCGGGCGTCAAGGGCCTGCGCTATGTCTGCTGGGCCGGCGGCCTGCCGCTCGAACTGCTTCTCGAAGCGGATGCCGTGGCGGAGATCGATATCTGCTTTTCCAGCCTCGATATTTTTGGCTTGCCGCCCCGCTTCCGCGCGGCTGCCGAGATGAATGCCGTGCCGGTCCGCGACTGGACGGCGCTCGCCATGATCCAGGCGTTGCGGGCGGCGCAGCAGAACCTGCCGTCGATGCCGTTTCAGCTTCCGCAGGGTTCGGACATGCTGGCGCGCGTGCCGGGCGCTGTCGCCGTGCCCGATCCGGTCGAGGGAATCACGACCGGCATAATCCTGGCCTTGCGGCTCGATACGTTCGTCGTCCATGCCCAGCGCGCCGACGAAAGCGGCAATGTCGAGATCATCGGGCCGCGGGCGCTGGACTTCGCCATGGCCGGCGCGGCGCGCCAGGTGCTGGTCACGGTCGAGGAAATCGTCCCGGTCGGTGCGCTGCGGCACGACGGCCGGCAGAGCATTTTGACCCGCAATCAGGTGTCGGCGATCGCGCTGGCGCCAGGCGGCGCCTATCCCGCCTCCTGCCTGCCTTTCTACGTCACCGATTATCAGGCTTTGGCGAACGCCTTTGCCGTCAGAGAAGCGTCCTTGGCGGACAATCTGCGTCTGCCTTCCGAAGGCGTGCCGGAACTAGTCCGAGACGCCACGAAAGTCCGCGCTGAAACGGCCCTCGCAATGCCTGGCCTCGTGCACAGCGAAAAAAAGGCGTCCATCGACGAGATCATCGCTGCCCGCATCGCCGCCGAGCTCAACAATGAGAGCTTTGCCAGCGCCGGCGCGGTGTCGCCGCTGGCCAACGTCGCCTACCGGCTGGCAAAGGCGACGCACGCGCCGGACATGATCATCGCGACGATGAGTTGCGGCCATCTCGACATAGCGCCAAGCCCGATGATCCTGTCGCTGATCGAAAGCCTCGACTGCGAGACGGCGGTGGCGCATGTCGGCGGCGACGACACCTATTCGACCTATTACCAGGCCGGCGCGGTGACGCATGAGATCGTCGGTGCCGCGCAGGTCGACCGACGCGGCCGCGTCAACACCATTGCGCTGCGCAAGCGCGACGGCAGCCTCATCCGGCTGCCCGGGCAAGGCGGCATGGCCGATGTCGCCAACATGCATCGCGATTATCTGCTCTACGTCCCGCGCCATTCCGTGCAGTCGCTGGTCGACAGGGTCGAGATCGCCAGTTCGGCGCGCGGACTGCTGACAGAGGCCGAACGCAAGCCGATGGGTTACCGGACCGGTGCTGCACTGGTGTTCACCGACCTTTGCGTCTTCCGGCTCGACCGGGAGAACAGGGAATTGGTCGTCGTCGAGACCATGCCGGGCGTGACGCGCCAGCAGATCCAGGATGCCACCGGTTTTGCCCTGACATTCGATGCCGATTGCCGCGAAGTTCCGCTGCCCGCGAACGAGACGCTCGATGTCCTGCGAAACCGGATCGACCCGCTTGGTCTGCGCCGCCTCGAATTCGTCAGCGCCAAGGAGCGCGGCGCGCTTATCGCCGAAATCCTTGCTGCCGACCGGCTGATGGTCGAGCTCTGCATCGCCGCGCAGCGGTCGCATGCCGCGGCAGGCTGAAGAGGGGGCGGCGCATGGCAAAGCCGTTGCTCGAACTATCGGCCGCGAGGGTCTTCTTCGACGGCATCTTCACCAGCCCGCGCGTTGCGCATCCGGAAGGCGTGGCCATCCATCGCGACGGCTCCATCTGGTGCGGCACCGAAACCGGCGACCTGCTGCGCCTGGCCGCCGATGGCGGCTCGGTCGAACGCATGGGCGGCACGGAGGGCTTTCTGCTCGGCATCGCCTTCGACAGCGCAGGCAACTGCTTCGCTTGCGATCTCAGACATGCGGCGGTCTTTCGCTGGGATGCCGCGACGGCTGGTATGCAGCGCTTCGCTTCGGCCGGCATCCGCGTGCCGAACTATCCCGTTATCGACGAGGCGCGCGGCTGGCTCTACGTGTCGGACAGCGTAGGCGAAGACAACCGCTCCGGCATCTTCCGCTATGATTTGAAGAGTGGCAAAGGCGGCCTGTGGTGCCGCGAGGCCATGGCCTTCGCCAACGGCATGGCGATGGCGCCGGGTGGGAACGGACTTTACGTCGTGGAAAGCCATGCAGCCTGCGTCAGCTATGTGCCAATCCTTGCCGACGGCACGGCAGGGCCTCGCCAGCTCGTCGTGGAGGGCGTGAACAACGTTCCCGATGGTGTGGCCTTCGCGCCGGACGGTTCGCTGTTCATCTCATGCTACGAGCCGAGCCGGATCTATCGTTGGCGAAAGGATAGCGGGCTCGAGGTGCTGATCGAGGATCCGGCGGCAACGACGCTCGCCCATCCCACCAACATCGCCTTCAAGGGCGACAAGCTCTACACCGCAAATCTCGGCCGCTGGCACATTACCGAGATCGACCTGACGGCGATTTTATAGATCAGGATCAAAGCTATCCCAGCCGGCCGTGACTGGAGCGGATGCGCAGCACCTGCACGCTCGACGGCAGCTCGATCAGGAACTCTTCGTCCCGCTCGAGATGGTGGATTTTTGTCGGATCGCCGCCGGTGAGCGCCGCCATCGCCTCGATAGTCTCCCAATAGGAGATCGTCACGAATTCCGAATGGGTCGGCGTGTCCTCGCGAAAGGTTTGCACGCCCAGCGCCTTCTCGATCAGCGGCTTGATGCCGGCCTCGTAATTGTAGCTCTCATAGGCATCTGCCTTTTCAGGCAGGGTTCTGCCGCGCCAGATACGAACGATGGTCGGGGTTTTCTGTGTGGCTTTCTCCGTCATGGCCAAATTCCTGCTGTCTCGATTGGTTCCGACCCGGCATTCAGCGCCGCAAGGCCAGCCAAGCAACGCATCTTCCCTGCTGGCAACCCGGTATCCGGTTGCCAGCGGCGGTTTTCATCCTCCCCGGTCGACGTAGGTGGCGCTGCCCAGATAGGGCTTCCTTGCCGACCGCTAGGAGACTTACTCCTGATCCTCGGCGCCTCCTCCATGGAAGAAGGATCGGATTTCCTGCATGTCGACGCTGCCGTCACCGTTCTCGTCGACTGCGTTGAATATCCGCCCGACGAAATCCTGGACTTCGGCCTGAGAAAGCGCGCCGTCGCCGTCGGCATCCACTATGGCGAACATCATTCGCATCCTCGCGCCATGCATCCCGCGTCCAATGCCACCGCCGCCTCCCGTCTCCCAACCTCGGTCAGGCGGGCCCATCCTGTAGTCGCGATGCCAGTGGTCGCGACCTCGCCATTCTGCTCGGGGCCTGCGATCTTCTTGCATTCTCTCCTCCAGCATCTCAGTCATCATCTGGCGCATCATTTCGCGCATGGCATCTTGGCTCTGCCCGTTCATTCCGGGCGACTGTTCGGCGCCACGATCCGGTGCCGGCGCGGCGGGCGCAGGTGGGCTCGTCTGGCCGAATGCCGGCGCGGCCAACATAGCCAGCGCCGCGGCAATTACAGTGGTTTTGCTTGCGAACGTCATCGTAGTCTCCATCGGTATGAATTGGTGGCTGAACGTGTCTGCATCCAGCCAAACCGGTTGCTCGCCTCATGGTTCCTGGGCAGTCGGCACGGCGGCGGAAAAGTCCGCCCGATCGCGGCAACAAAAGCGGCTTACCCACGTTGCCGTTGATGCAAAGCTCCACCAGGAGGAAAAAATGGCCGACGATAAGAGCAAGCGAGATTTCCGCGAGCGCGACCGCGTTTCTGCGGAAGACGACCGTGAAGTCGAGTATTTTGCCCAACAGAACGGCATCACCGCCGACCAGGTCCGCCAGCTGATCAAGAGCTTCGGCAATGATCGCGGGCGCCTGACCGTAGCTGCGAAGGCATTGCGAGGGATTTCACCTGCCGGAGCCGACGAGGTGACCAGAGAAGCCCGCCAGCAGGCGACACCCATGCATCTCGGTAAACCCGACGAGTGATGCCAGGCAACTGCTCTGCCGCTGCGGCGGGCATCAGAACTTGCGGCTCAAATAATCCGAGTCGCGCAGTCCGAACCGCCACTCGGCATCGACAGCCTTGGAAATGCCGATCCTGCGGCCTGTCAAAATGGCGCTGGCTTCGCTCGGCGGCCTGAATTCGAATGGCGGCTCGTCCAGCGGCAGCCCGTCATGGGATTTACCGATCGCCAGTGCCTGGCAAAGACGACCCGGCCCCGAACAAAGCAGTCGGGCATCGTCAAGGCCGCGATTGGCCCGCATCACGTCCAGCCCTGATCGCGGCTCGATTGCGCGGATAAGCACGGCACTGCCGGGAAGGCACACGGCATTGAGGCACCAGTGCAGGCCATAGGAGCGATAGACATACGCGCTGCCCGGGGCGCCGAACATTGCGCCGTTGCGCACCGTCCTGCCACCGAAAGCGTGCGAAGCCGGATCATCGGGGCGATAGGCTTCGGTTTCGACGATGATGCCGCCAACGCCGTGCAAGAGCAGCGTCGCGCCAATCATGTCGCGCGCGACGATGGCGGCGTCTCGGGCAAAGAATTGGTGGTTCGTGGTCAATTTGCATCAGATCTCGGTCGCGCCTGAACCTGGCGTGGCAACAAATTCTCGGACCGGAAGCAAAATGTCCATCCACTGCGTCGCGGTCTGGATCGGCTGTATTCAGCGCAGCATGGCCGCGCCGATGAAAACTGCAGCGGCCAGCACGACGATGGCGGCAATCACCAGGACCGGCCCATATCTGCGCGGCTGGACGTCGCGCTCCCCCCTGAGCGGGCGCATCGCATCGGCATAGCTCGCCTCGTTGGTGAACTTCGGCGTTTTACGGGGCGGAGGCGCGTCGCTCGCCGGAACGTCGCCGGCGGATTCCGCGTCAGTTTCCACGGGAGCGGCAGCCGGGTCGATACCCGGCGTCTTATCCCCTTCGCGCCCGGCATCGATATCGCCCCGCGCCTGTGACGGGTTTCGCCCAAAGGGTGCTGCGTCGGCCATCATCGAGGGCTCCTTCAGAACATCGGCGTCACGCGTCCTAACCTGCGTCTCATTTCAAAGTTCCGGCGAGCGGAAAACCCCCAGAGCATCCTTCCAGGAACAACCGGCGATCGGGCGGGTTGGGGCAGGCATCACGGAGATCAAGATGGACTTGGCGAGTCACGCGCCTACCTGCGCGGCTGTTCGACAGCAGGCTCCAACGAACGCACATGATCTACTTCACCGCCGACACGCATTTCAGCGACCCGCGCATTCTGCGCATCGATCGCCGCCCGTTCGGCTCGTTGGCGGAACATGATCGGGCCCTCATTGCGTTCTGGAACGAGACTGTCGGGCCGGACGACGAAGTCTGGCATCTCGGCGATTTTGCCAAGCGGTCGGCCACATTCGTGTCTTCGCTTCTGTCGTCCCTCCATGGCAGCAAGCATCTGATCATCGGCAACAACGATGGCGCAGCCACCATCGACGCCACGGGTTGGGCGAGCACCCAACATTACAAGGAACTGACCCTCGACGGTAGCCTGCTGATCCTTTGCCATTATCCTTTTCGCACCTGGAACCAGATCGGCAGGAAATCGATCGACCTGCATGGCCATTCCCACGGCAGGTTGTCCCCCGTCACGCGCCAGTACGATGTTGGCGTCGACAACTGGGATTTTCGTCCGGTCACACTTGCCGCCATTCTTGGCAGCCGAGGCAGAAGGGCGGCCCGGCGAAAGCCCGGCTGAAGGCTGCTGGTCGCAACCGGAACCTCTGCGGAGCTGAGGCGTTCGAAAATTGCAAGGCGTAAAGGCAGCTGCAATGGCTCAGAAGATCACGACAGGCGCGAACGACCGGCCGCGCAATGAAACCATCGGCCAATCCGGCGAAGGCCTGCCGGACGACAGCAGCAAGCCGCTTGAGGTCGACGAAGGCTTGGTCGCCCGGTTGAGAAACAAGCTGCAGGGCCGGCAGGCCGGCCAAACCAACACGGACGAGGTTCCGGCAGGTATTCCCGGCGCTGGCGAGAATATTTGTCGCCGCTGCTCAGGCACCGGCATGGTCGACGGCCGGACCTGCCCCGAATGCGGCGGAACCGGCAAGGTGATGACGCCCATTGGTGGCGGCTGAGGGGATTCGACAGGCTTGGCGACCCGTTTCAGTCAAGCTTCGGCTGTCGAGCGCGGATCAGATCGCCGGCACCCACTTCCAGAACACGCCTTCCTTGCGTTCGGGGTAGTGCTTGAACTCACATTCGAAGCGCCATCCGTAGTTCTTCGCGGCGGCAAGCGCCTCCTTGCTGACCGGGTTCATGCCCGTTCCCGGCGCGAACCAATCCTCCAGCAAGTCGTCGGGTATGTAGGCGCCGATCCTCAAAGGAAGCTTTTCGAGAACGATATCCATTTCGGGCGGTGCGGGCACGGGGGCGCTCCTTCGAATTTATCTCACGAACAAATCATTCGAGGCCGATTGAGTTCCAGGCGATCGCCGGGATCGAAGCTGATCGTCATGGGCGGGCAGGGCTGGATTCGAGGTTCGGTCTACGAGATATGGCTGAACCAGGAGGATCAGCAGATCGTGCCCTTCCCGAGAGATGGGTGCAGTCCACCATGTCTCCGGTATAAATCGTAACCTATGTGTCCGGAATGGACCCCCTAGTATGTTGGCGCACCCGACAGGATTCGAACCTGTGACCTCTGCCTTCGGAGGGCAGCGCTCTATCCAGCTGAGCTACGGGTGCCTTCAGGATCGGCGATCCCAAAAACGAACCAGCCGGGTAACCGGCCAGCCACGGCTTCTTAGCGGAAGCAGGCGCCGGCTTCAACGGGCAATCGCGGGCGGGCCTAAGTTGCCGTAGCAGCCTTGGGAACAGAACACTGTCCCCTGCGGCCACCGCCTGCTCATTCGGTCATGGTGAGGACTGCCTTGCCGCTGATGCTGCGCTGCCGCAGCGCGTCCAGGGCCTGAGCGACGTCCCGCCACCGCACGGTCAGCGCCACGCGCGTTTCGAGCCGGCCGGTTGCGATTAGCGCGAGCAGCGAGGCGATGTCGGCGCCTACCTCCGGACCGGAAGTGTAGTAGGCGAAGGTCTGCAGCCGCGCGCCTTCGTGACCCGGAACGAACTGGCGGAAGCCGATGGGCGTGAGTTCGCCGCTGCTCGAGCCGAACATGACGACGGTCCCGCCAGGCGCCACCCGTTCGATCGCATGGGCGAGGCTGTTGCCGCCGACCGACTCGGTAATCAGCGAGAACAGTCCTTCGGCCAGCTCGATCGTTTCGACGACCCGCTCGGCTCCGAGGCTGCGGAGATCCGCGGCATGCCGGGCGGCGGCGACCGCCACCACCGACGCGCCCTGCTGGCGGGCGATCTGGATCTGGAAACGACCGACCGCGCCGCTTGCGCCCGTAATCAGGACTCGCTGGCCGGCCAAGTCTCCGCCGAGGCGCAGGGTCCGCAGCGCGGTCGTGCCTGCGACCGGAACAGTGGCGGCGGAGACGAAGCTGACGTCGTCCGGCAGGATGGCGAGGTGGTCGGTTGGAACGGCGACACGTTCGGCCCACCCGGCCTGGTCGACCAAAGCCGCAACCCGGGCGCCGACGGCTGGCCCAGAGCCATCGGCCGCGGCGCGCTCGACAATTCCGGCGACGTCCTGGCCAGGTATCCAGCCGTTCGGGCGGATGTTGAGCAGGCGCAGTTCGCCGCGGTTCACGGAGACGGCGCGGACCGAGACCAGCGCCTCGTGCGGGGCGGGCTCGGGCTCGCCAAGCTCGGCGAGCCGCAACCCGGTGGCGCTGTCGAGAGAGGTGACTAAGGCGAGCATGGGGTCATGCCTCCTTGCTGCGGGGTGGACGCGTGGCCTGCTATGCCTCGGACTTGTTCGGCTTGGCGGCACAGGCGGGGCGCTGATGATCTCAGAGCCCGGCCGCACGCCGGATGTTGGGTAGCGTGCCAAATAGGCCAAGCTCTTCCCGTCGCTGCCTCAGATGGCCGCTGACGATGGGATCCACGGCCCGGTCTTTCAGCACGGCCGCTAGGCGTCTGAACAATCTTTCTCATCGTCTTTGCAGGCTCCTGACTCATTCGCAAGTCGGAGCCTATCGACTTTCCCGATGGAATAATTTAGATATCATGGCACTTGATCGCTAAAATAAGTCAATATGAGACAGCCGCTCCGCTACCCTTGGCCGAATTTCGATCCGGATGACATCCTCGTACCGGCAATTGCCGTGCGCGTTGAGGTTACCGAGACCAAGGCGGAGGTACCGGACCATCGCCACCGCAAAGGGCAACTCGTCTTCGCGCTCGGCGGTGGCGTCACATGTCGCGTCCCCAGCGGGCTGTGGATGGTGCCGCCTCATTGCGCGGTGTGGATTCCGGGTGGCATGGAGCACAGCAACGTCGCGACCGCCAATGCCCGGATTTTTTTCGTGTATATCGAGCCGGGAGCTGCCGACCTGCCGGACCGGTGCTGCACGCTTTCGATCTCGCCGTTGCTGCGCGAGCTCATTATCGAGCTGGCGGATCGCGACGAGGACGATGACGCGAGGGGCGAGCTCCTGACCAGGGTTCTGCTCACCGAACTGCCGCGCATGCCTGTTCAGCAGCTACACCTGCCGATCTCGTCCGAGCCGCGCTTGAGGCGGATCGCGGCGGCGCTGGCGGAAGATGCCGCCGACCGTAGCACCCTGGCGGAATGGGCCAATCGCGTTGCGCTCAGCGAGAGCAGTCTCGCACGTCTCGTGGTAAAGGAGACAGGGCTGACCTTCGGGCGCTGGCGCCAGCAATTGCACCTGATCGTCGCAATGCGGGAGCTGGCCTCCGGCGCGAGCGTGCAGCAGGTTTCGGCCGATCTCGGTTACGAATCGGTCACGGCCTTCATCACCATGTTCAAGAAAGCGCTTGGGAAGCCACCGGCAAAGTATCTCAGTAGTGTCGCGCAAAACGGCGGTTCTGCGTTTGTCGCCTGACAAACCCCGCATGCGGCCGACTGAAGGTGTCCATCCCAGTGAATGAACGCCGATCCCAACTTGTGGCGGCAACGCCCCGGTCCGCCGCCCGCTCTGAGGTCAACGGTCACTGCTCCTCGGCATACAGCAGCCGCGTCTTTGCCTCCGAGGTCGGCAACAGGCTGCGCTGGATCAGCGCCTCGACGTGGTCGTTGCGCTGGCGCGCGCTGTCGGCGCCCATCACCACGATAATCAGCCTGTGCCCGTCTGCATTATAGGAGGTAACGATGTTGAAACCCGAAGCTCTGATGTAGCCGGTCTTGATGCCGTCGACGCCGCGCACCCGGCCGAGCATGTCGTTGTGGCCGCGCACCAGCCTGCCGCGGAACATGAAGTCGCTTTCGGAGAAATAGTGGAAATGCTGCGGGAAGCGGGCGTGCAGCGCCATGCCGAGCACCGCCATGTCGCGCGCGCTCGTGTGTTGGTCGCCATCCGGCAGGCCCGAGGCGTTGCGGAATACGGTGCTGCTCATGCCGATCTGGCGCGCCTTGGCGGTCATCATGCCGGCGAAGGCCGCTTCGCTGCCGCCGAGATATTCGGCGACGGTGACCGCCACGTCATTGGCCGATTTGACGACGATGGCGCGAATCGCCGAATCGACGTCGATCGTCTCGCCGCGCCTGAACCGCAGCTTGGTCGGCGGCTGCCGGGCGGCGTTGTCCGACACCGGAATTTGTGTCTCCTTGCTGATGCGGCCAGAATCCAGCGCCTCGAACAGAAGGTAGAGCGTCATCATCTTGGTCAACGACGCCGGATAACGCGGCGCCGTCGAATTGACCTCGAACAGCGTCTTGCCGGTGCCGGCATCGATGACCATCGCGGCATATTTCTGCGGCGGCGCCGGCACGGCCAGCACGCTGTCGGGAGGCGTCACCGTCGTGCAGCCGGCGGCAAACAGCAGCAGCGCAAGCACCGCGACACATTTGTGGATGAGCGGAAGTAAGCGCAAGGCGGACAAGTCGGTTCCGAAGGCAGGCTGTTTCTGAGACGACGCGAAGCTATCTTAACGCAAGGGCGCAGTCCATTTGGTTAATATCGCTCGGGCCCTGGATGGGTGTCTGTCCACAGGCCCACGTGGCGGCTGCGTCGATACAGCCGCCGTCTGATGTGAATTGCCGGCCGCCGCGCTTGCGCAACCGGCGGCGAGTGGGCTTTGCTGGCGCCGGCAGAATCGGGCCGGCAGAATCGGGTCGGCAGAATCGGTAGGTGCACATGGATACGGTCACGATCACGGCAAAGGGCATCTCGGTATCGATCGATCTTGCCGTCGGCCATCTTGCCGACATGGCGGTCGATATCGATGGCCATCGGCTGAAGCCGCTGCATCGCGCACCCTGGGTCGGCGAGCCGCGCGAGACGCTGCCGAAAGACCTGCCTGAAGGTACGGTCCACCTGTCCGGCGATTTCCTCTGCGCGCCGTTCTCGATTAGCGACGTCGAAGAGGCACCTTTGCACGGCTGGCCGGCCAATAGTCGCTGGGAGGTCGTTGACAGCGCGGCAACGGCCGATGGCTGGCGCGCCGTCTTCCGGCTGCAGCGCCCGGTCATGGGCGCGACCGTCGACAAGATCCTGACCTTGCGCGACGATCATCCCTTTCTCTATCAGGAGCACGTCTTTTCCGGCGGCTCCGGCGCCATTCCCGTCGCCCACCATCCGATGACGGTGATGAAGACCGGCGGCAGGCTGGCGTTCTCGCCGAAGCGCCTTGCCGCGACGCCGAACGAGCCGCCGGAGCCCGATCCGGCGCGCGGCCGCTCTTTGCTCGTCTACCCGGCGCGTACCGCCGACCTGACGCGCTTTCCCGCCGCTGACGGCGGCACGATCGACCTGACCGGCTATCGCATGGACCAGCTGCGTGAGGACTTCGTCACGCTGGTCGAGGCCGATCATGGCGGGCCGGGCTGGACCGCACTGGCGCGCCAGGCGGAAGCCGATCTCGTGCTGGTGCTGAAGAATCCGGCTGAACTGCCGGTCACCATGCTGTGGGTCAGCAATGGCGGGCGCGATTATGCGCCATGGAGCGGCCGCCACCGCGGCGTGCTCGGCATCGAGGACGGCCGCACGGCCGTCGGCCATGCCGCATCGCTCGGCGACAACTGGCTGAAGCATGAAAGCGTGGCGACCGCCTTTGCCCTTTCTGAAGGTCGCAGTTTTTCGTTCCGCCATGTCACCGGCGCGCTGCCGTGGCCATCCGGCGAGCCGCCGCGCGACGTCACGACCTCGCCGTGCCGCATGCGCATCCTGGCCGCCGACGGTGCCGTGCGCGACATCGCCTTCGACAGCGATTTCCTGCGGATCGGCCAATCCAGGCCCGATTGAAGGCTTGGCACAATCCGGCGTTTGAAATTTTCGAAAACTGCCGCCAAAATGCGCCAGAACCACCGTAAGGGGGCCAATGTCAGAAATCGCCCATATCGCTGCTGCCATTTTCAAGCGCGCCGGCAAGGCGCCGCGCTTCATCGTTGCCATTGCCGGTCCGCCCGGCGCCGGCAAGTCGACATTGTCGGCAGGCTTGCACGACCTGCTGCCGGAAGGCACGGCGGAAGTCGTTCCGATGGATGGCTTCCATTACGATGACGTCGTGCTCGAGCGGCGCGGACTTCGCGCGCGAAAAGGTGCCCCGGAAACCTTTGATTTTGCCGGCTTCGAAGCGCTGCTGAAGCGCATCCGCGCCGGCGAGCCGGATATCGCCATCCCGGTCTTCGACCGCAGCATGGAGCTGTCGCGCGCCGCTGCTGCGATTGTCGCCGCCGAGACCAAATTCATCCTGGTCGAAGGCAATTATCTCCTGCTCGACGAGGAACCCTGGACGCGGCTGGCGCCGCTGTTCGACTTCTCGATCTTCGTCGATGTGCCGCGCGCCGAGCTCGAGCGCCGACTGCTGGAGCGATGGCACGAGCACGGCCGCTCCGACGAGGACGCGCGCGCCTGGATCGCCTCTAACGACATGCCGAACATCGACCGCGTGGTTGCCCGTCGGCGGCCCGCCGACCTGGTGGTCGGCGACCTGGCCTGACTTGCAAGGAACCGCCCGGCCGGAACCTTAGCAGTTTCAGGCCGTTATCCCGGACACGGCAATTGTGCCCATGAGGGAACCGTTCGATGGAAACCATGGCAAGAAAGCCTGCGCCCGCCAAGGGCAGGGCAACACGATCAAAAGCAACTCGAGCGAAATCCAGCGCCGGCCCGGCAGTGGCAGCCCGCGCCAAGGATGCGGCAAAGCCTAGCTTTGGCAAGGCAGCGCCGAAGAAGGTGATGCCTGCCGCGGCCAAAGCCGCTGCACCCAAGGCAGCGGCCCCCAAAGCCGCCGGACCCAAAAAGCCGGCAAGCAGCAGAGGATCGATCGCGGGCAGCGCAATGCGCACCGTCAGAGCGACGGCCAACGTTGCCGCTGGTGCGGTGCTGGCGACCGCCAAAGGTGCGGCGTCGCTTGCCGCTTCCGTAGTCGGCAAGAGCGGCTCAAAACCGCGGACCAAGGCAAAGTAGCCGGGCCAGTCACGATCAGGCTCTGGCCGGAATGGTGAGGCCCTTCTGCACCGCCGGGCGGGCGAGGCCGCGCTCCAGCCATGCGGCCACGCGGGGGAAATCATCGAAACCGACGAGTTCCCGCGCCTCATAGAAGCCGATCAGATTGCGCACCCAGCCCAGCAGCGAGATGTCGGCGATGGTGTAATCGTCGCCCATGATCCAGCTGCGGCCTTTGAGCCTCGTTTCGAGGACGCCGATCAGCCGCCGCGACTCGTCGCGGTAGCGCTCCAGCGGGCGCTTGTCGGCGATTTCGCGTCCGGCGAATTTGTGGAAGAAACCGACTTGGCCGAACATCGGCCCGATCGAAGCCATCTGGAAGAATACCCACTGGATCGTCTCATAACGCAGCGTTGTGTCTGCCGGGACCAGCTTGCCGGTCTTGTCGCTGAGATAAAGCAGGATGGCGCCGGACTCGAACAGGCCGATCGGCTTGCCGCCCGGGCCGTTCGGATCGATCATCGCCGGTATCTTGCCGTTCGGGTTCAAGGACAGGAATTCCGGCGTCCAGCTTTCGTTCTTGCCGATGTCGACGGCATGCGGCTCGTAGGGCAGGCCAAGTTCCTCCAGCGCGATCGACACTTTCACCCCGTTCGGCGTCGGAAACGAATAAAGCTGGATGCGGTCGGGATGGTTTGCCGGCCACCGCGTGGCAATCGGAAACGCGGACAGATCGGTCATTGAAACTCCTGGTCGGGGAGCGCGCCGAACGGCACGGTCATGGCGGGTTGCAGAGAGTTAGGAGCAGCACCCGGTACGATCAATGTCACCGGCGAAAAGTTTTACTGCTCGGGCACGGGATTGGCCGTCAGACCGCCTTGACCGCCAGCACCGCATTGGTGCCGCCGAAGGCGAAGCTGTTGCTGATCGCGGTGCGCACCGCGCGCTCGCGCGCCACGTTCGGCGTGATGTCGAGATCGCAGTCGGCGTCGGCTTCCCGATAATTGGCGGTCGGCGGCACGATGCCTTCGCGGATCGCCATGACGCAGGCGATCATTTCCAGCGCGCCGGACGCGCCGAGGCAGTGGGCATGCATCGATTTGGTCGAGGAGATAGAAAGCTTGTAGGCATGGTCGCCGAAGACCCGCTTGATCGCTGCCGTTTCGATCTGGTCGTTGGCCTTGGTGCCGGTGCCATGCGCGTTGAGATAGTCGACGTCCTCCGGATTGAGGCCGGCATCGACGAGGCAGAAGCGCATCGCCGCCTCCGGCCCTTCGATGGTCGGCGCAACGATGTCGGAGGCGTCGGCGGAAAGGCCGACGCCGCCGATTTCGGCAAGGATGGCGGCGCCGCGCGCCATGGCATGCTCATACGTTTCCAGCACCACCATGCCGGCGCCTTCGCCGAGCACAAGCCCTTGGCGATCGGCCGAAAACGGCCGGCAGGTGTCCGGCGACAATACCCGCAGGGCCTCCCAGCCCTTCAGGATGCCCCAGACCAGCGGGGCATCGGTGCCGCCGGCGACCATGACGTCGGCACGACCGAGCCTGATCTGGTCGACGGCCGAGGCAATGGCGTGATTGGATGACGAGCAGGCAGAGGTGATGCCGAAGACCGGCCCGCGAAGACCAAGGTTCATGCTGACGTGGCCGGCCGCAGCGCCCGGCATTACTTTCGGCACGGTGAAGATGCCGGCGCGGTTCTTGCCTTCGAGCAGGATGGCGCGATAGCTCTCTTCGATCGCCTCCCAGCCGCAGACGCCGACGCCGACGATGGTGCCCATCCTGTAGGTGTTGGCCGCGTGCGCGTTCAATCCCGCCTGCTGTGCCGCCTCCCGCGCGGCGATCGTCGCCAAAAGGCTGAAGCGATCCATCGACACGACCTGCTTGCGGTCGATGCCGTGATCGGGAAGCGCCTTGATTTCGCAGCCGACCCTGACCTTCAGGTCATGCAGCTCGGAATTGACGATCGCGCCGATTGCCGAACGGCCGGCGCGCATCTCGTTCCAGATTGCTGGTGCATTGGTGCCGAGCCCGCATAACCCGCCGATGCCCGTGATGACGATGCGCTTGTGCATTCAGTCAGGCTTTTTTCGCGATCAGCGCGCGAACCGCCTCGACCATGTCGCCGACATTCTTCAGATTGCTCCAGGCATCGACCGTGTTCATCTCGATTTCGATGCCGTACTCTTCCTCGAGATCGAAGATGATTTCCGTTAGTTCTAGCGAATGGATGCCAAGGGCGGTCAGTTCAGTATTGGTGGTGATTTCCTCGCCGCCCGGCTCGGCATGAGCCTTGATCTTGGCGATGATATCGGTTGCCAGCTGGTCAGCCATTCGGTTTCTTCCCCAACCTATTGTTTCCCGACGCCAACTGATCAGCGCCCTTTTTTGTCCTCGATTACGTCGTCACCGTCGCCTTTTACCCCGCCAGGCGCCGATAATCGTATCAAGGTGGCTCCCTCTATAGAAACCGAAACGCTGTCAAGCAACAAGCTATATATCGACAAAGCCGCCGCAGTGCTTAACGTTGGTGTCGTGGATACGATCGCATATAGCTTGACCTCAGTGCCGCCGGCCCAGCGCGTTGCCGGCGTCGCGCGGCTTGCCTGCGACTGGAACGGTGGCCGCACGCGTCTTCGGCGCCTGTACCAGGACGGCTCTGCCAAGATCCGCATGCCGGCGGTCTCAGCCGATCCGCTCGAAGCCGTCCTGATCAACACTGCCGGTGGGCTGACCGGCGGCGACCGTCTCGCCTGGGAGGTCGATGTCAGTGCCGGCGCCTCCGCAACCATAACAACGCAGGCCTGCGAGAAAATCTACCGAGCCGCATCCGACCGCGCCGAAGTGCGGGTGAAGCTGACCGTCGGCGAAGACGGCCACATTGCCTGGCTGCCGCAGGAAACCATCGTCTTCGACCGCTCGGCCTTTGCCCGCACGCTCGACGTGGAGCTTGCCACCGGAGCCGAGGCGCTAATCCTGGAGGCCACCGTCTTCGGCCGCCTGGCCATGGGTGAACGGGCAGCGCAAGGCCATTTCCACGACCGCTGGCGCGTCGGCCAGGACGGAGCGCTGATTCACGCCGAGGAGTTCCGCGTCGGGCCGGACATTGCGGCCACCTTGAACCGTACTGCGGTTGCCGGCGGCGGCATCGCTGTGGCGACGCTGCTGATGGTCTCGTCGCGGGCAGAGGCTTTGCTCGAGCCGGCGCGGGGCATAGTCGGCGGCCAGGGCGGCGTCAGTTTCTGGAGCGTGCGGAAATCTGGCAAGCTTCTTGCGAGGCTGTTCGCCGAGGACGGCTACCAGCTCCGCAAGCGGCTGGTGCCGCTTGTCGAATTGCTCAACGGGCGGGCGGGCCTGCCCAAATTATGGTCACTCTGATTTCGATTACGCCACCGCAGGAAAAAGCATGAATCTGACGCCGAGGGAGAAAGACAAGCTGCTGATCGCCATGGCGGCGATCGTGGCCCGCAAGCGGCTCGAACGCGGCGTCAAGCTCAACCATCCGGAAGCGATCGCGCTGATCACCGATTTCGTCGTCGAGGGTGCCCGCGACGGCCGCGCGGTCGCCGAGCTGATGGAGGCCGGCGCCCATGTCGTCACCAGGGCCCAGGTGATGGAAGGCATTGCCGAAATGATCCACGATGTGCAGGTCGAGGCGACGTTTCCCGACGGCACCAAGCTGGTGACCGTGCACGAGCCGATCAGATAACACCGCCAAGGAGAGGAAAATGCTTGAGCTGCGTCCCAACTGCGAATGCTGCGACAAGGATCTGCCGCCCGATGCGACGGATGCGGTGATCTGCACCTTCGAATGCACTTTCTGCGCCGACTGCGCACAAAACGTGCTCGGCGGCGTCTGTCCGAATTGCGGCGGCAACTTCTCGCCGCGCCCGATCCGTCCGGCAGCGATGCTGAAGAAATATCCGGCCTCGACCAAGCGTATTCTCAAGGCAGAGGGCTGCGGCCCGGCCCGCAAGGCGGCGTGAGAGGCATGATGATCTCGAAGATGGAAGGTACGCCGATGATCCCCGCTACGATGAAACGCGCAGCCCTCTCGGCGGCCCTGCTGCTGGCAGCAGCAATGCCTGCCTATGCCCATGTCGGCGTCGGCACGGCTTCCTCTTTCGCCACCGGCTTCATCCACCCGCTCTCCGGCCTCGATCATATGACGGTGATGATCGCCGTCGGCCTGTGGGCGGCGCTCAAGGGTGGCAAAGCGATCTGGGCATGGCCGCTGGCCTTCGTAGCCGTCATGCTGGCCGGCGGCGCGCTCGGCATGCTGCATGTGCCGATGCCCTTCGTCGAGCCGGCCATACTGGCGTCCGCCGTGGCGCTGGGGCTGCTGGTTGCGCTCGCGGTCGATCTTCCCGTCTCGGCCGGCGTCGCCGTCATCGGCCTGTTCGCGCTGTTCCACGGCTACGCCCACGGCACCGAGGTGCCTGAAAATACCGGCGGGCTCGGCTATATGGCGGGCTTTGCCTTTGCCACCGCGCTGCTCCACGCCGTCGGCATCACTGCCGGTCTCAACCTCGGCTGGCGTTTCCGCGGGCTTGCCCGCGCCGCTGGGGTCGCCTGTGCCGCGATTGGCGCCGGCCTCGCCTTCGTCCTGTGAGGCCGCGATGATCCCCGGCGAAATCATCACGGCAAGCGGCGAGATCGAACTGAACAAGGGACTGCCGACGGTCACCATGAAGGTGGCCAACAGCGGCGACCGGCCGATCCAGGTCGGCAGCCACTATCATTTCTTCGAGACCAATGAAGGGCTGAGATTCGATCGCGACAAGGCGCGGGGCATGCGCCTCGACATCGCCGCCGGCACCGCGATGCGCTTCGAGCCCGGCCAGGAGCGCGACGTTACGCTAGTGCCGTTCGGCGGCAAGCGCGAGGTCTACGGATTTCAGCAGAAGATCATGGGCAAGCTGTGAGATCGACCGCATCGGCTGCAGATGCTCACCAGAGCTTAGCCAGGGGAAGCTTAACCGGGCGGCTTGGCCGCCGCATAGATGACGACCTTTCCCGGATCATCGAATTCAACCGCCAGAACGTCCTCGGTCTGCACACGCCGCGAGTCGATCGCGTTGAACAGCAATGCGTTCGCCTCGATCTCCTTGCGCAACTCCGCAATGTCGTCCCGATGTTGCCTGACCTTGTTCTCGATCGCCGGCGGCGGGCCGCCTTCGGTGCGCGCGGCGTCGGTAAGAAACACGATATCGACCTTGTCGAGCTTGGATGTCTTGCGCACGGCAGCGATGTTTTCACGCGTGCGATCGATCGCCGAGCTGACCTTGCCAGCTTCCGCATTTGTCTTGGTCTCTTCCTGCCCGACCTCCGAGCCGACGATCCGGTTGACGGTCTCGGCGCTGTCGAGGCTCTGCGCGTTCAGCGCGGCGTGCGGAATGCTGGCTGCCAAAAACGCGGTCGCAGCAATCCCATGCAGCCATCTGGTGTCGGAGAAGGTGGTGATCGCCATCGCTCGTTCTCAGGGTCCTTTTCGAGGCTGGTGTCAGGGCGACAGGACCGAAACGTAACTTCCCCTGTGAAGGTTCCCTTTGCGAGGCGGCGGGCTGATCTTGTGCCGGCCCGCCGCCTCGTCTCGTCAGCTCGCTTTCTTGGTGATCAGCGTCAGCGCGCCATTGGTGCTCATGCTGGCGGCGATCACCTGCGCCGAGGTGAGCCCTTTGGCTTCGAGCGCGGACTTGACCTCCGGCGTCGCGTCGATCGAGCCGCGCAGTTTCTGCAGGTCGGCGTCGCTGCGCTTGGCGATCACCTGGTTGACCTTGGCCTGAGTGTCCGCCGGCAGATCCTTGATATCGACGACATTGATCGCCTGGATGGTGGGCGCCTGCGGCTGCGCCCCGGGCGCGGCTGGAGCAGGCGCGGCCGGCGCCGGACTGGGCTGCTGCGCAGGCTGTTGCTGGGCGCTGGCGGCGGTTGCGAGCACCAGCGTGGCGGCGGCTGCCAGAAGGATTGTTTTGCGCATGGATGTTCCTTTCCATCGATTGGCAAGTGGTCGTTTTGGGGTGGCCCGGCCACCTCAAACGCTAAATGGGATCGGAAAGTGTCGCTCAGCGGGTCATTGCGTGACCATAGGATGGCGGCAATGTGGGACCCGGCTTCGACCAGACTGTATTTCGGGAGCAATTGCTGATGGCTAGAATCACCCGCGCCGCCTATGCCCAGATGTACGGCCCGACCGTCGGCGACAAGGTCCGGCTCGCCGACACCGAGCTGTTCATCGAGGTCGAAAAGGATTTCACCCTTCACGGCGAGGAGGTGAAATTCGGCGGCGGCAAGGTCATCCGCGACGGCATGGGCCAGAGCCAGGTTTCGCGGGCGCAAGGCGCTGTCGACACCGTCATCACCAATGCGCTGGTCGTCGATGCCGTCGCCGGTATCGTCAAGGCCGACATCGGCATCAAGGACGGCCGCATCGCCGCGATCGGCAAGGCCGGCAACCCGGATACGCAGGACGGCGTCGGCATCATCATCGGCCCGGGCACCGAGATCATCGCCGGCGAAGGCAAGATCCTGACCGCCGGCGGCTTCGACGCGCATATCCACTTCATCTGCCCGCAGCAGATCGAGGAAGCGCTGATGTCGGGCATCACCACCATGCTCGGCGGGGGCACCGGTCCGGCGCATGGCACGCTGGCCACCACCTGCACGCCTGGGCCGTGGCATTTGGCACGCATGATCCAGTCCTTTGATGCTTTCCCGATGAATATCGGCCTGTCAGGCAAGGGCAACGCGTCGCTGCCTGCCGCGCTCGAGGAGATGGTGCTCGCGGGTGCCTGCTCGCTGAAACTGCATGAGGACTGGGGCACGACGCCGGCTGCAATCGACTGCTGCCTGTCGGTCGCCGACGATTACGACGTGCAGGTGATGATCCACACCGACACGCTGAACGAGTCCGGCTTCGTCGAAAACACGGTCGCGGCGATCAAAGGCCGCACCATACATGCCTTCCACACCGAAGGCGCCGGCGGCGGCCACGCGCCTGATATCATCAAGGTGTGCGGCTTGCCCAACGTCATTCCGTCTTCGACCAATCCAACCCGCCCCTACACGATCAACACACTGGCCGAACACCTCGACATGCTGATGGTCTGCCACCATCTGTCGCCGTCGATCCCCGAAGATATCGCCTTTGCCGAAAGCCGCATTCGCAAGGAAACCATCGCCGCCGAAGACATTCTGCACGACATCGGCGCCTTCTCGATCATCTCGTCGGACAGCCAGGCGATGGGTCGTGTCGGCGAAGTGGCGATCCGCTGCTGGCAGACCGCCGACAAGATGAAGCGCCAGCGCGGTTCGCTGCCGCAGGAGACCGGCAACAACGACAATTTCCGCGTCCGCCGCTACATCGCCAAATACACCATCAATCCAGCCATCGCGCATGGCCTGTCGAAGGACATCGGCTCGGTGGCGGTCGGCAAACGCGCCGACCTTGTGCTGTGGAACCCGGCCTTCTTCGGCGTCAAGCCGGACATGGTGCTGATCGGCGGCATGATCGCCGCCGCTCCCATGGGTGACCCCAACGCCTCGATCCCGACGCCACAGCCGATGCACTACCGGCCGATGTTCGGCGCCTACGGCAAGGCGATGACCAATTCGTCGGTGACCTTCGTTTCGAAGGCCGCCCTCGACGCCGGCCTGCGCGGCAGGCTCGGCGTCGACAAGCAGATGATGGCGGTCGAGAACACCCGCGGCGGCATCGGCAAGCATTCGATGGTCCTCAACGACGCCACGCCGCATGTCGAGGTCGACCCCGAGACCTACGAGGTCCGCGCCGACGGCGAATTGCTCACCTGCGAGCCGGCCACCGTGTTGCCGATGGCGCAGCGCTACTTCCTGTTCTGAACCATAGGCGCTAGAACGCCCGATGTAGAACGTGCCGCGCGAGGCCTATGGACCAGCAACTTCCTTACGCCCACGACATCTTCCCGCATATCCGCATCGTCCTGGGCATGGTGATCGGCCTTGGCGTCACCCGCCTTTTGTCGGGGCTCGCCCGCATCGTCCAGCATCCCGGCCAGTACCGGCTCTATCCCGTGCATCTGGCCTGGGTCGCGTCGGTGCTTTTGATGCTGGTGCATTTCTGGTGGTGGGAGTTCGGTCTGTTCCAGATCGAGAATTGGATCTTCGGCAAGTACCTGTTCATCATTTTCTACGCCGTCACGCTGTTCCTGCTCTGCGCGTTGCTGTTCCCGGACTCGATGCTGGACTACACCAGCTATGAGGATTTCTTCTATTCGCGCCGTGCCTGGTTCTTCGGCCTGCTGGCGGCGACCTATCTGCTGGACGTGGTCGATACGCTGCTGAAAGGGCCGGCGCATTTCGCCCATTTCGGCGTTGAATATTTGATCCGCACGCCGGTTTTCGTCGCGCTTTGCGTCGTTGCGATCCTGCTGCGCGACCGCCGCTTTCACATCGCCTTTGTCGCCGCCGCGCTTGTCTACCAGATATCGTTTATCCTGCGGCTCTTCGACACGATCGTTTGAGCGCCATTGGGGCGGGGAACCGGATAGTCTAGGCTTTTTGCGAAAGGCAGTCTTACATGAAGCTCGATATCCGCACCGACTTCACCAAATTCCCGCGCGCCGTCTCCGTCCTGGCCGCAGGCGAAGCCGGAGCGACGACGCCATATGACAGTGCGGTGCTTGCCCATGACGAGCGGCATCTGCGCCGCCGCGCCATCGAAACGGCCCGTAGCGACAGGGTATTGGTCGACCTGCCCGAACCGGTGGCCTTGAACGATGGCGACCGGCTGGTGCTGGAGGATGGCCGCCAAATCGAGATCATCGCGGCCGAGGAGCCGCTCTGCGATATCCGGGCCAGCGGACCTGTCCATCTGGCCGAGCTCGCCTGGCATATCGGCAACCGCCATCTCGCCGCCGCCATCGAGGCTAACCGCATCCTCATCCTGCGCGACCATGTCATCAAGGCGATGCTGGAAGGGCTGGGTGCGACCGTGAGTGATGTCTCCGAACCGTTCAAGCCGGTGCGCGGCGCTTATTCCGGCCATGGCGGCCATGGCCATGCTCATGCCGAGGCGCATGCGCACAGCCATGCCGAAGCGCATTCCCATACCCATAGCGAATCGCATTCCCACAGCCATTCGCACGACCATGACCATGACTGACCAGCCTTCCAACGTCGCCCAGCCTTCCAACATCGCATTGTTGCGGCTGATGGCGTGGCTGTCGCCTTCCTTCCCGGTCGGCGGCTTTTCCTACAGCCATGGTCTGGAACAAGCCGTTCATGCCGGGCTGGTTGCCGACAGCAAAGACCTCGCCGCATGGCTGGAGACGCTGGTCGAGATGGGTTCGGGCTGGAACGATGCCGTGCTGTTTGCCGAAAGCTGGCGGCGGGCGCGTGAAGCCGGCGATCTCACCGAAATTGCCGCACTCGCCGAGGCCTTGGCGGGCTCGCGCGAGCGCCATACCGAGACGATGCTGCAGGGCGCCGCCTTCCTGAAAGCGGCCTCGGCCTGGCCGTGCCAGGTGTTGGACCGCCGCCTGCCGCCCGAATGCGCCTATTGCGTTGTCGTCGGTGCTGTTGCCGGCGGCCACGGCATTGCGCTGCAGGACGCGCTGGCTGCCTTCCTGCAGGCCTTCTTCTCCAACCTCGTCCAGGCCGCGATCCGGCTTGGCGTCCTCGGCCAGGGCGCTGCGATGACGCTGCTCGCCGGCTTCGAGCCGCTGGCCTTGGCCACTTCAGCCCGCGCTGCCGGATCGACGCTCGACGATCTCGGCGGCTGCGCTTTTATCTCCGACATAATGGCAATGACGCACGAGACCCAGTATTCGCGACTGTTCCGCTCATGATCGTCCTCGCTTTCGCCCTCTCGCTCGTCCTGCTGCTGATCACTGCACTGCATGTCTATTGGGGCATTGGCGGCATCTGGCCGGGCAGGGACGCCGCCTCCTGCGCCCGTGCGGTCATCGGCTTTCGCGGCGTCGACGAGATGCCGGCGCCCTTCGCCTGCTTCGCCGTTGCCGCCTGCCTTGGCCTTGCGACACTGTGGCCGATGGCGCTCGAGGGCATCTTTGCCACGCCCTTTCCTAAGGCCGGGCTTGCCGCCACGTCGCTGCTCATCGCGCTGGTTTTTCTGGCGCGTGGCATTGCCGGCTTCACGCCGTGGTGGCGCCGGCTGACGCCCGAGCAGCCTTTCGAGCGGCTCGATCGGCGTTATTATTCGCCGCTGTGCCTGCTGATCGGGCTTGGCTTCGCCATTCTTGCCTTGACGGAGTTCTCCACATGACGTCCCCAAACGGTCCTCTTCGCATCGGCATCGGCGGCCCGGTCGGCTCGGGCAAGACGACGCTTACCGAGAAACTCTGCAAGGCGTTGCGCGACGAGTTCTCGATCGCCGTCGTCACCAACGACATCTACACCAAGGAAGACGCCATGATGCTGGCCCGCCTGCAGGCGCTGCCCGAGGACCGCATCATCGGCGTCGAGACCGGCGGCTGCCCGCACACCGCCATCCGCGAGGACGCCTCGATCAATCTGCAGGCAATCGCCGAGATGACCAGAAAATTCCCGGATCTCGATATCGTCTTCATCGAATCGGGCGGCGACAACCTCGCCGCCACCTTCTCGCCGGACCTGGCCGACCTGACGCTTTATGTCATCTCGGTTTGCCAAGGCGAGGAGATCCCGCGCAAGGGCGGGCCGGCAATCACGCGGTCGGATTTCCTGGTCATCAACAAGAGCGATCTTGCGCCTTACGTGAACGTTAATCTCGAAATCATGGAAAGCGACGCTGCCCGCATGCGCGGCAAGCGGCCGTTCGGCTTCACCGACCTGTCGCGCGGCAAGGGGCTGCAGGAGGTGATCGATTTCATCGTCGAGCATGGCGGGCTTCGGATCGGCACGGCCACCAGCACGGCGGCATAGTAACGGTGCTTGTCTGCACCAAACGAAACCGGTTGCGCGCGTTGCAGCCGCGCGGCATCCTTGCCTCTTTCACGGAGGTTTACGATGAGCATCGCCCGCCTGCAGAAGGAGCCGTTGACCAACCTGCCATTCTACGATGAGCGCGTCGATCTCGCTTGCGCCTTCCGCTGGACGGCGCGGCTCAATATGCACGAGGCGGTGGCCAATCATTTTTCGCTGGCCGTCAACGACGATGGCTCGCAATTCCTGATGAATCCCAACCAGGTGCATTTCTCGCGCATCAAGGCGAGCGACCTGCTTTTGATCGACGCCAACGATCCCGACACGCTGGCCGGCCCGAATGCGCCCGACCCGACGGCGTGGGGCCTGCATGGCGCCATCCATCGCAATGTGCCTCATGCGCGCTGCGTCATGCATGTCCACTCGATCCACGCCACCGTGCTTGCCTCGTTGGCCGACTCGACGCTGCCGCCGGTCGACCAGAACTCGGTGATCTTCTTCAACCGCCATGTCGTCGACGGTCATTATGGCGGGCTGGCCTTCGAGGAAGAGGGTGAGCGCTGCTCGCAGCTCCTTGTCGACCCGAAGGTCAAGGTGATGGTGATGGGCAACCATGGTGTGCTGGTCATCGGCGACAGCGTCGCCGACACTTTCAACCGCATGTTCTATTTCGAGCGCGCCGCCGAAACCTATATCAAGGCGCTGTGGACCGGCCGGCCGCTGCGGGTACTGTCGGACGAGATCGCCGAAAAGGCGGCAAGGGAACAGGAAGACTATCCCGACCAGGCCGAACGCCACCTGTCCGAACTGAAGGCGATCCTCGACGAGCAGGAGCCTGCCTACCGGAATTGAATCTCATTCAACCGGCGTGGCTTAAAGCCCGAGCTCGGCCCGCAACTCATCGGCGCTGTTGATGACAATCGCCCCCGGCGGGCCATCCATCGGCACCTCCGGCCAGAAGATCGTCTTCATTCCCGCCGCCAGTCCGGCCATGGCGCCGGTCCGGCTGTCGTCGACCGCCACGGCATCGGCGGGATCGACGCCGGCCAGCCACGCTGCGCGCAGGAATGGTTCGGCATGCGGCTTGCCCTCGCGCACGTCGTTGCGGCTGACCGTTTTCATGCCGGGATAGACGAGGCCGACGGCGCGCAGATTGGCATCGACGATCAGCCTGTCCGAATTGGACACCACCGCTTGCGCCACGCCAAGCTCTCGCAGCGCGTTGAAAATCTCGATCGCGCCGCTGCGTGGCGTCAGCGTTTCTGCCATCGGCAGATAGTGATCATATTTGCGCACGATCCAGTCGTCGAACGGCAGGTCGAGGCCGAACTCGTCGCGCAGCATCTCGTAGACCGGCCATGCGGCAATGCCGAGCACGCGCTCATGCAGGTCGGCCGGTGGTGCGATGCCGACACTGTGCAGCGCCGCAATCAGCGCCGCCTCGTGCAGTGGCTCACTGTCGACCAGCGTGCCGTCCATATCCCAGAAAACCGCTTTCGGCATCATGCAAGGCTCCATTCTCCAAAACCCCTTAAAGCGTTTAGCTCGGGAGATAAACCGCCGCGCCTGTGAGAACCGACCTAGTGCGACCGCGACTGCCCTGATTACTTCGAAGAGGCTGCATCGGCGATGGCCGCGTCGCTCGAAACACCAACTCCCGACCCTAAGCAATTGCTCTTGCAATAGACAATTGCGCGCAACTTCATTCCCTGCGAAACTGTTGTGCTCCGCCTCTTATGCTTGGCGGAGTTGGGAGGCACGAACTTGAATTCCCGGCAGGATAGCGGCGGCAACAGGCTGGACGACGCGGCGCGCGCCGGCTGGCTCTACTACGTTGCCGGCAACACCCAGGACCAGATCGCCGCCACGCTTGGCATATCACGGCAGACGGCGCAGCGGCTGGTGTCGCTCGCAGTCTCCGAAGGGCTGATCAAGGTGCGTGTCGACCATCCGATCGCCAATTGCCTCGACCTTGCGTCACGGCTGAAATCGCGCTTTGCCCTTGATCTGGTGGAGGTGGTGCCGAGCGACCCTTCTTCGTCCTCCACCATCATCGGCATCGCCGAGGCGGCGGCGGCCGAGATCGAGCGGCGGCTGCGGTCGCCGACGCCGATTGTCATGGCGATCGGCACGGGCCGCACGCTAAAGGCGGCGATCGAGCAACTGCCGCCGATGGAATGCCCGCAGCACAAGGTGGTATCGCTGACCGGCAACATCTCGCCGGACGGCTCGGCCGCCTTCTACAACGTCATCTTCACCATGGCCGACAGGGTCAAGGCGCGCTCGTTTCCGATGCCTTTGCCGGTCATCGCCTCCTCGCCCGAGGAGCGCGAGATGCTGCTCAGCCAGCCGATGATCCAGCCGACGCTGGCGCTTGCGGCCGAGGCCGACGTCACCTTTGTCGGCATCGGCGATCTCGGCCCGAAGGCGCCGCTCTATGAGGACGGCTTCATTTCCGAGGGTGAATTGAGGGCGCTGCAGAAGGCGGGTGGCGTTGCCGAGATCGTCGGCTGGGTGTTCGATCGCGACGGCCGCATGATCGAGGGCATCACCAACGATCGGGTGTCGTCGGCGTCGCTGCCGTCGCGCGAAAAGTCGCTGGTGATCGCGCTTGCCATGGGAGAACGCAAGCTGCCGGGCATCTTCGCCGCCGTCAACCGGCGGCTGGTCAACGGCCTCATCACCGACGAGCGAACGGCCGCGGCTTTGCTGGCCGGCGCATGACTCTTGGCTTAGCGAGGCTCATTCGAAATCGAATGCTGCAGCGTCCTGTTGCGGCGCCCGCAAGAACGGGCACTGCTGCATCGGATTGTCGATAAATTCGGCAAGGCTACTGTCGCCGGCCGCAAGGGTCGTTGCCGTCGAGAAAGCCCATGTCGCGCTGCAGATGTGGCGGCAGTTCCCGAACGTCGAGATAGGCCCGTTTCCGCGCCGCGTGCCTTGCAAATACATGCGCCACCCGTGAAAACCAGCCATGGGCTGGAGTAAGTAGCAGCTTTTCCTGTACCGTGGTCATGATCGTCAGCCTTCGCTATCTCTAGGCGAAATTGATCTTCAACACGGAATATCGGTCGGATCGGCCCTTGCTGCCAATCAAACGTCGATCACTGCCCATAAGGAGGGCTTATGCCGGAACTGAACTCACCGAAGCTGGCTTCGCAGCTTCCTCCGCTTCAGGCGATCCGGGTGTTCGAGGCGGTGGCGCGGCATCTCTCCTTCACCAAAGCCGCCCAGGAGCTTGGCATGACGCAGGCGGCGGCAAGCTATCAGATCAAGCTTCTGGAGGAGCGCATCGGCTCGCCCCTGTTCCTGCGCCGGCCAAAACAGATCGTGCTGACCGAAGCCGGCCAACGGCTAGCGCCGGCGGTCAGCGAGGCGTTCGCGCTGTTGGGCGGCGCCTATGCCGCTGCGCGCAGCGGCGCCGACGGCGTGCTTTGTGTCTCGACGCTGCTGACCTTTGCTTCCAACTGGCTGGCGCAGCATCTCGGCTCGTTCCAGGTCGCGCATCCATCGCTGGCGGTGCGCGTCGATACCTCCAACAGGGTGGTTGACTTTGCCCGAGAGGATATCGATATCGCCATCCGCTCCGGCGGCGGCAACTGGCCGGGCGTCGAGACGCATATGCTTTTCAGGGCCGATTTCACGCCGGTTCTCAGCCCGAAGCTCGCCGCCAGCATCGGCGGCGTGAAGGAACCGGCCGACCTGCTGCGGCTGCCGATCCTCGATCCGGGCGACATTTGGTGGCGGGACTGGTTTGCCGCCGCCGGTCTGCCGGCCGAGGAGTTGGCCAAGCGCCCCGGCACCAGCATGGGCGCGCAGGCCTACGAGGCCAATGCCGCAATCGCCGGCCAAGGCGTGGCGATCGTCACCAAGGCGCTGTTCAAGACCGAACTTGCCGACGGCCGCCTGATCCAACCCTTTGATCTGGTTGGTGACGACGGCCATGCCTATTGGCTGGTCTATCCGACGGCGCGGCGCAACGTGCCTAAGATACGCGCCTTCCGCGATTGGATACTGAGCGAGATCGCTTGCCAGTAGGCTGAGTCCAAACCAGCTCGGGCAGCGAAGCTCAGGCTTTTGGCGGACCGATGGGCCCGACCGAACCCTTCTCCACATACTGTGTGAGCGTCCCCGGTTGCCGCTGCTGAGGTCGGCGTGCTGCGCTGCAGCAACGAATCCGGCTTGACATAATTAACGGAGAGTGAGTAATTGCCCACAGCCAAGGCAAATGCTCATCTTGGTTTATGGGAGGAATTTGATGAAACTTCGCACGCTCACCCTCGGCCTGTTGTCGGCCAGCGCCCTTGCGTTCGCCGCTCATGCCGAATCCATCACCATCGCCACCGTCAACAATGCCGATATGGTCCGCATGCAGACGCTGACCGACGACTTCACCAAGGCGAACCCCGACACCACGCTCAACTGGGTCACGCTCGAAGAGAACGTGCTGCGCGAGCGCGTCACCACCGACATCGCCACCAAGGGCGGCCAGTATGACGTGATGACCATCGGCACCTATGAAGTTCCGATCTGGGCCAAGCAGAGCTGGCTGCTGCCGCTCGACAAGCTTGGCGACGACTACGACGCCAAGGACATCCTGCCGGCCATCGCCGGCGGTCTTTCGGTCGACGGCAAGCTCTATGCCGCGCCCTTCTACGGCGAGAGCTCCTTCGTCATGTACCGCAAGGATCTGATGGAGAAGGCAGGGCTCACCATGCCCAACGCACCGACCTGGGACTTCATCAAGCAGGCCGCCGACAAGATGACCGACCGCGCCAATGGCGTGAACGGCGTCTGCCTGCGCGGCAAGGCCGGCTGGGGCGAAAACATGGCCTTCCTGACCGCCATGTCGAATTCGTTCGGCGCGCGCTGGTTCGATGAGAACTGGAAGCCGCAATTCGATCAGCCCGAATGGAAGAACACGCTGCAGTTCTATGTCGACCTGATGAAGGCCGACGGCCCCGAGGGCGCCTCGTCCAACGGCTTCAACGAAAACCTGGCGCTGTTCCAGCAGGGCAAGTGCGGCATGTGGATCGATGCCACGGTCGCCGCATCCATGGTCTCCGACCCGAAGAGCTCGAAGGTCGCCGACAAGGTTGGCTATGCGCTGGCGCCTGACAACGGTCTCGGCAAGCGCGGCAACTGGCTGTGGGCCTGGTCGCTGGCCATTCCGGCCGGTACGCAGAAGACCGACGCGGCCGAGAAGTTCGTCGCCTGGGCAACCAGCAAGCATTACTCCGAGCTCGTCGCCTCCAAGCTAGGCTGGGCCAGCGCTCCTCCGGGCACGCGTACCTCGCTCTATGCCAATGCCGAGTACCAGAAGGCGGCTCCGTTCGCCAAGATGACGCTGGACTCGATCAACTCCGCCGATCCGACCCACCCGACCGTCAAGCCGGTGCCCTATGTCGGCGTCCAGTTCGTCGCCATTCCTGAGTTCCAGGGTCTCGGCACCACCGTCGGCCAGCTCTTCTCGGCCGCCCTTGCCGGCCAGTCGAGCGTCGACGATGCCCTGAAGCAGGCCCAGGACGCCGCCACCGCGACGATGACCGAGGGCGGTTATATCAAATAAAGCTCCTCCCGGTGCCGGTTGCCCATGGCGACCGGCAACGGCCGCCCGAATCCCAGTTCGGGCGGCCAGCTTCACACCGCTGAAAACTTGGCTGACCTCGAAGGGTGACCGTCATGGCTACTCAGCAGACCCGTTCGCTTGCCCGCTTCATGATGGCGCCATCCGTGGTGCTGCTGTTCGTCTGGATGATTGTGCCGCTGGTCATCACCATTTGGTTCTCCTTCCAGCAGTACAACCCACTCAACCCCATCCGCGATGGGTTCGTCGGCTTCTCGAACTACGCGCTTTTCTATTCCAACCCGGCCTTCCTGCAGTCGATCCTCAACACACTTGTCCTCGTAGGCAGCGTTCTGTTGATCACGGTGATCGGCGGCATCATGCTGGCGCTGCTGATCGATCAGCCGATGTGGGGACAAGGCATCGTCCGCATCCTCGTCATCTCGCCGTTCTTCGTCATGCCGCCGGTGGCGGCACTGGTCTGGAAGAACATGATCATGCATCCGCAATACGGCGTCTTCGCCGATATTGCGCGCTTCTTCGGCATGCAGCCGATCGACTGGTTCGGGCAGCATCCGATGCTGGCGATCATCATCATCGTCGCCTGGCAATGGCTGCCGTTTGCAACGCTGATCCTGCTTACCTCCCTGCAATCGCTTGACGCCGAGCAGAAGGAAGCCGCCGAGATGGACGGTGCCGGCTTCGTCAGCCGCTTCATCTATTTGACGCTGCCGCACATGTCGCGCGCTATAACCGTGGTCATCCTGATCCAGACGATCTTCCTGTTGTCGGTCTATGCCGAAATCCTGGTCACCACCAATGGCGGTCCGGGTTATGCCTCCACCAACCTGCCCTTCCTCGTCTACCAGAAGGCGTTGCTGGAGTTCAAAATCGGCCAAGCGTCCGCCGGCGGTGTCATTGCCGTCATTCTCGCCAACATCGTCGCCTTCTTCGCCATGCGCGCGGTCGGCAAGAACCTGGACAAATAAGGGAGGAAACGATGGCACGTGCAGTCACCACTCAGCACAAGACGATCGCGACCGCGGCCGCCTGGATCGTCGCCCTGCTGATCTTCTTCCCGATCCTTTATACGATCATCACTTCGTTCAAATCGGAGCAGGAGGCCATCCAGGGCTTCAACCTGTTCCCGTCGGGAACCATAGAGAGCTATTCCGAGGTTCAGGCGCAAAGCGGATATTTCAAATTCTTCCTCAACTCGGTGTTCCTGTCGGTCGGCTCGACCATCCTGGCTCTGCTTATCGCCATACCGGCGGCATGGTCGATGGCGTTTTCGCCGAGCAAACGCACCAAGGACATCCTGATGTGGATGCTTTCCACCAAGATGATGCCGGCGGTCGCCGTGCTGTTTCCGATCTACCTGATCTTCCGCGATACGGGACTGCTCGACAGCCGCATCGGCCTGATGGTCATGCTGATGCTGATCAACCTGCCGATCGTGGTCTGGATGCTGTACACTTACTTCCGCGAGATCCCGGGCGAGATCCTGGAAGCCGCCCGCATGGACGGCGCATCGCTCTGGAACGAGATCATCTACGTGCTGACGCCGATGGCGGTGCCGGGCATCGCCTCGACCATGTTGCTCAACATCATTCTCGCCTGGAACGAGGCGTTCTGGACGATCCGGCTGACCACCACCGAGGCCGCCCCGCTCACCGCTTTCATCAGTTCCTTCTCCAGCCCGCAGGGGCTGTTCTGGGCCAAGCTTTCGGCCGCCTCGACCCTGGCGATCGCGCCGATCCTGATCATGGGCTGGTTCAGCCAGAAGCAGCTGGTGCGCGGCTTGACATTTGGTGCCGTAAAATAATGGGCGGTGCCGCCAAATAACGGACATGACGCAAACGACGAAATAGCCCTTCGGGGGAGGAAACCATGGGAAACATTACGCTCAAGAACGTCTCCAAATCCTTCGGGGCAACGTCCATCATCCCCGGCCTCGATTTGGTCATCGAGAATGGCGAGTTCGTCGTCTTTGTCGGCCCGTCGGGCTGCGGCAAGTCCACGCTGTTGCGTCTGATTGCCGGCCTGGAGGACACTAGCGGCGGCACCATCAACATCGATGGCCGCGACGTCACCGGTGAGGCGCCGGCCAAGCGCAAGCTGGCCATGGTGTTCCAGTCCTATGCGCTCTACCCGCACATGACGGTGGCCAAGAACATAGCTTTCCCGCTGAAGATGGCGGGCGAGGACAAGGCGACCATCGACAAGAAGGTGAAGGACGCCGCGCGCATCTTGAACCTCACCAACTATCTCGATCGCCGCCCCGGCCAGCTTTCCGGCGGCCAGCGACAGCGCGTCGCCATCGGCCGCGCCATCGTGCGCCAGCCATCGGCCTTCCTGTTCGACGAACCGTTGTCCAATCTCGACGCGGCGCTGCGCGGCACCATGCGGCTGGAGATCAGCGAGCTGCATCACCAGCTCAAGACGACCATGGTCTACGTCACCCACGACCAGATCGAGGCGATGACCATGGCCGACAAGATCGTCGTGCTCAACGCCGGCAATATCGAGCAGGTCGGCTCGCCGATGGAGCTCTACAAGACGCCGAAGAACCTGTTCGTCGCCGGTTTCATCGGCTCGCCGAAGATGAATCTGCTCGAAGGCGCGCCGGCAGCCAAATATGGCGCCAAAACCGTCGGCATCCGTCCCGAGCACATGAATATCTCAAAGACATCAGGCGACTGGAAGGCGACGGTCGGCGTCGCCGAGCATCTTGGCTCCGACACATTTTTGCATGTGCAAGCCGACGGCGTCGGTCCGCTGACGGTGCGCGCCGACGGCGAACTGGCCGTCCATCACGGCGACACGATCTATTTGACGCCGGATCAGGCCAAGCTGCATCGCTTCGGCGCCGACGGAAAGGCGATGGTGCAATGAGGCTGAAGAGTAAATCGGCGCTGATCACCGGATCGGCGCGCGGCATCGGCAGGGCGTTCGCCGAAGCCTATGTGCGCGAGGGGGCGACGGTCGCGATCGGCGACATCAATCTCGAGGCTGCCGAGAAGACGGCTTCGGAAATCGGCCGCAACGCTTACGCGGTGAAGCTGGATGTCACCGACCTCGCGTCGATCGATGCGGCGGTCAAGGCGGTCGAAGCTAGGACCGGCGGCCTCGATATATTGATCAACAACGCTGCCCTGTTCGACCTGGCGCCGATCGTCGAGATCACCAAGGCAAGCTACGACAAATTGTTTTCGGTCAACGTCGCCGGCACGCTGTTTATGCTGCAGGCAGCCGCCCGTTCGATGATCGCCCGCGGCAAGGGCGGCAAGATCATCAATATGGCGAGCCAGGCCGGGCGCCGCGGCGAGGCGCTGGTTGCCGTCTATTGCGCCACCAAGGCGGCGGTCATCTCGCTCACCCAGTCGGCAGGGCTCGACCTGATCAAGCACCGCATCAATGTCAACGCGATCGCACCGGGGGTCGTCGACGGCGAGCATTGGGATCATGTCGATGCCCTGTTCGCCAAATACGAGAACCGGCCGAAGGGCGAAAAAAAGAGGCTGGTCGGCGAAGCGGTGCCTTACGGCCGCATGGGCACGGCGCAAGACCTCACCGGCATGGCGGTGTTCCTGGCCAGCGAGGATGCCGAATACATCGTCGCCCAGACCTACAATGTCGATGGCGGCCAGTGGATGAGTTGAGGGGGGCGAAGGCGCTCTTCTCCCCGTCTCCTCCACGGGGAGAAGAGCCGTCCCGCCAAAGGATAAAACAGATGACCGTGAAACTCTCGTCCTCAATCCTCGCAAACCTGCCTCCCAAAGTCGCCGGCCCAAACTACGATCGCGCCGCGCTCAAGGCCGGCATCGTGCATTTCGGCGTCGGCAATTTCCATCGGTCGCACCAGGCCGTCTATCTCGACGACCTGTTCAATTCGGGTGTCGGCCATGACTGGGCAATTGTTGGCGCCGGGGTGTTCGAGGGCGAGAAGGTCGGCCGCGACAAGTTGCAGGAGCAGGACTGGCTGACCACGGTGGTCGAGCAGGACAGCGGCCATATGAGCGCGCGCGTCACCGGCGCCATGATCGACTTCCTGATGCCGGGCGATGCAAAGGCGATCATCGAGCGGCTAGCCGATCCGGCGATCAAGATCGTTTCCCTGACCATTACCGAGGGTGGCTATTTCATCGATCCGGCTTCCGGCCTGTTCAACCCGACGCATCCCGACATCGTTGACGATGCGCAACCGGGGGCGATGCCGAAGACCGTGTTCGGCCTTATCCTCGCCGGGCTGATGCGCCGCCGCGACGACGGTATCGTGCCTTTCACCGTCATGTCCTGCGATAACATCCCCCATAACGGCCACGTCACCTCCGATGGCATCATTGGTCTTGCGCGGCTGATCGACGAGGATCTGGCAAACTGGGTGAGCGAAAACGTCGCCTTTCCCAATGGCATGGTCGACCGCATCACGCCGGCCACCACCGACCGCGAGCGCGGCATTCTCTCCGGCGAGTTCGGCCTCGATGACAATTGGCCGGTGTTTTGCGAGCCGTTCAAGCAATGGGTGCTGGAGGACCGTTTCACCGACGGAAGGCCGCCGCTGGAACAAGTCGGCGTGCAGTTCGTCAGCGATGTCGCGCCCTATGAGCTGATGAAGATCCGCATCCTCAATGGCGGCCATGCGACCATCGCCTATCCGGCCGGGCTGATGGACATCCATTTCGTCCATGAGGCGATGCAGGAGCCGCTGGTGCGCGGCTTTCTCGACAAGCTCGAGCATGACGAGATCATCCCGACGGTGCCGCCGGTGCCGGACACCGTGCTGGAGGACTATTATCAGCTCATCGAGCACCGATTCTCCAACCCGAAGATCGGCGACACCATACGCCGGCTTTGCCTCGACGGCTCCAACCGCCAGCCGAAATTCATCATTCCGACCATCGCCGACCGGCTGAAGGCCGGCAAGAGCGTCACCGGCCTGGCGCTGGAATCGGCGCTCTGGTGCCGCTACTGCTTCGGCACAACGGATTCCGGTGCCGTCACCGAGCCCAACGACCCGAACTGGGACCGGTTGCAGGCGACGGCCAAGGCGGCCAGGGGCATGCCTGCCGCCTGGCTTGCCATGGAAGACATCTATGGCGAAGTCGGCCGCTCGGCGCCGTTCGCCGAAGCGTTTGCCCATGCGCTCAAATCGCTGTGGGCGGACGGTGCGCGCGCGACACTGACGCGCTATCTCGCCGGCGAACTCTGAAGCCGATCCAGCGTGATGACGCCTGAACTGGTCATTTTCGACTGTGACGGCGTGCTGGTGGACAGCGAGATGCTCTCCGTCTCGGCATTGCTGGAGATGATCACGCTCGCCGGCGGCACCGTCAGCGAGGATGCTGCCTATGAGCATTTCCTCGGCAAGAGCATGAAGAGCGTCCGTGAAATCCTCGGAAGCGACTTCGGGCTTGAGATCACCGACCAGCATCTGACCGAGATGCGCGCCGAACTGATGCGCAGATTCCGCGAAGAGCTGAAACCGATGCCCGGCGTCGCGCTGGTCCTGCCCAGGCTCGGCGTGCCATGCTGCGTCGCCTCCTCCGGCACGCTGGAGCGCATCCGCTATGCGCTCGAGGTTACCGGCTTGCTTGGACTGCTGGAGCCGTATCTGTTCAGCGCCGCCATGGTGGCGCGGGGCAAACCGGCGCCCGACCTGTTTCTCCATGCAGCCGCTAAAATGGGAGCGGCCCCGCAAAACTGCCTCGTCGTCGAGGACAGCCCGGCCGGCATCGCGGCCGCACGGGCGGCAGGCATGCGCGTCCTTGCCTTCACCGGCGGCTCGCACACCGGCAACCCGGCACTGAAAGCGCGGCTTGCGTCGAGTGAGCCGGACTTTATATTCGCTGACATGTTGCAATTGCCCGATCTGATTGCAGGCCTGGGAGCGAGAGCAAGAACACCTTGACCAACAGTTTCGTTTGCGCGGTCGATGTCGGCACCGGGAGCGCCCGTGCGGGTATTCTCGACACCGGTGGTGCCTTGCTCGGCCGCGCCGAGCACCCGATCGCCATGAAGCAGCCGAAGGCCGATCACGCCGAGCACGATTCACAGGATATCTGGTCGGCGGTGTGCATTGCCGTGCGCGCTGCCCGTGAAAAGGCGGGCGTGAAGGCGCAGGATATCGTCGGCATCTCCTTTGACGCGACCTGCTCGCTGGTGGTGCGGGACCGGCATGGCGGCCAGCTCAGCGTGTCGGTGTCAGGCGAAAGGCGCTGGGACACCATCGTCTGGCTCGACCATCGCGCCATTGCCGAGGCCGATGAATGCACCCAAAGCGGTCATGCCGTGCTCGGCTATATCGGCGGCGTCATGTCGCCGGAAATGGAGACGCCGAAGCTGATGTGGCTGAAGCGCAACCTGCCCGGAACATGGAACGAAGCCGGCTATCTATTCGACCTCACCGACTTTCTGACATGGAAGGCGACAGGTTCGCTCGCCCGCTCGCAATGCACGCTGACAGCCAAATGGACCTATCTGGCGCACGAAAACACCGGCTGGCGGCGCGACTTCTTCGAAGCCGTGGGGCTCGGCGATATCTTTGAGCACGGCAATCTGCCGGAAAAGGGAAGCCCGGTCGGTGCCGATATCGGTCCGCTCGGCGCACAAGCCGCGGCGGAGCTTGGCCTCACCGAAAAATGCCGGGTCGGCGCCGGCGTCATCGATGCCTATGCCGGCGCGCTCGGCGTGCTCGGCGGTTTCGCCGGTGACGCGACGAACATCGGCCGCCATCTCGCCCTGATTGCCGGTACGTCGAGTTGCGTCATGGCGATGTCGACCGATCCGCAGCCTTTCGCCGGTGTCTGGGGTCCTTATTATGGCGCCGCCCTTCCCGGCCTGTGGCTGTCGGAAGGCGGCCAGTCGGCCACCGGCGCGCTGCTCGATCACATCATCCGCTGGCATGGCGCCGGCGGCGAGCCGGATGCCGCCATGCATGCCAGGATCGCCCGCCGCGTCGCCGAGCTGCGCGCCGCCGATGGCGACAATCTCGCCGCAAGGCTGCATGTACTGCCCGATTTCCACGGCAACCGCTCGCCGCTCGCCGACCCGCATGCCGTCGGCGTCATCAGCGGGCTGACGCTGGATTCCTCTTTTGACAGCCTGTGCAAGCTCTATTGGCGCACCGCCGTCAGCATCGCGCTTGGCCTGCGCCATGTGCTGGAGGCGCTGAACGAGAACGGCTATCTGATCGACACGCTGCATGTCACCGGCGGCCATACCAAGAACCCCCTTTTGATGGAGCTTTATGCCGACGCCACCGGCTGCACGGTGGTCGAGCCGCTGGCGGACGAGGCGGTGCTGCTCGGCACCGGCATGATTGCCGCCACCGCCGCCAGGCTTTTCCCCGATTTGAACGCCGCCTGCGTGGCCATGCAGCAAGGCGGCAAGACACGAGAGCCCAATCCGGCTGCCGCCGGCCGGTTCGACCGCGACTACCGCGTGTTTCTCGAAATGCACAGGCAAAGGCAGGCGCTGGACGCGATCAGATAGATCGGGATCGGCCGCTATCTCTGGTTCCAGCGCCGGACAACCGGCTCGTCAAGATCGCGCTCATAGCCGAGCACGCTTATGCTGGCGGTATCCAGCACGAAAAGCGCGCCGTCTTGCGGCGGCAGGCCGAGCCAGCGTGCGGCCAGCACCCTCAGGAAATGCGAGCTTGAAAACAGCAGGACATTGCCGTCGGCCTCGCGCAACTGGCTGACGATCCGGTCCGCCCTCGAGCCGACATCGGCGGCTGACTCGCCGCCCGGGCAGCCGTCGCGAAAAAGCCGCCAGCCGGGACGCTCGACGAGGATTTGCTTCGTGGTCAGTCCCTCATAAGCACCGTAATCCCATTCCGCCAGATCGTCCTTTTTCACGCCTGGCGAGCCGAAGCCTGCAAGCGCACAGGTGTTGAAGGCGCGCTGCGAAGGGCTCGACCACACGGCCGAGAAAGACGGGTCCTTGAGCCGATCGGCGACCCGCCTTGCCGCGTCCTCGCCGGACGGCGTCAGCGGTATGTCGGTCCGGCCGGTATGTTTTCCGGCCGCACTCCATTCCGTCTCGCCATGCCGAACCAGGTAGATTTCGGGAAACGCGCTCATCAGGGGTGCCTTTAAAATGGATCCGCCGTGACCATAGCGGCTTCCGTGGCCTCTCCAATAGCCTGCATTGAGCTGCCTGGCTTAACCCTTCCGCAAGTCAGCCTCTTGCCACCGGTGCCCATTTCATAGACAAACCCACCGTAAATGCGGGATCTGGCCGATCATGGCCGTTTCCGCGCTGAGACGCGGCTTCCGGCTCTTGCCGACGTGCCGCAATCGGATAGGCGGAAAAAATGTCTGCGATCGAAGCCGGCGCTCACGCGCCGGAAAACCTCTGGCGTCGGGAAATCAGGGCGATGCTGGCGCTCGCCTGGCCGATGGTGCTGACCAATCTCGGCCAGACCGCGATGACCGCCACCGATGTCATGATGATGGGGCGGCTCGGACCGGACACGCTGGCCAGCGGCGCGCTTGGCGCCAACCTCTATTTCATGCCGCTGATCTTCGGGCTCGGCCTGATGCTGGCGACCTCGCCGATGATGGCGACCGAGCTTGGCCGCCGCCGCCACTCGGTGCGCGACCTGCGCCGTACCGTGCGCCAAGGCCTGTGGCTGGCGATCCTCATCTGCCCTCCGATCTGGGTCTTTCTCTGGCACGGCGAGGCCGTGTTGCTGGCCATGGGTCAGGAGCCGGCGCTGGCGCATCAGGCCGGCATCTATCTGCGTTGGCTTGAATGGGCGGTGCTGCCCTTCTACGGCTACATCGTCCTGCGCTCGTTCATTTCGGCGCTGGAGCGGCCGGGCTGGGCGCTGATCATCGTCTTCGTTGCCGTCGCCTGCAATGCCTTGTTCAACTGGTTGTTCATGTTCGGCAATCTCGGCATCCCGTCGATGGGCATCGCCGGCTCCGGCCTCGCCACCACGCTGTCCAGCACGCTGATGTTCGCCGGCATGGCGGCGGTGGTGATGCTTGAGCCGAAGTTTCACCGCTATCGCCTGTTCGGGCGCTTCTGGCGCGCCGACTGGCCGCGCTTCAAGGGCCTGTTGCGGCTCGGCCTGCCGATCGCCGGCATTCTCGCCTTCGAGGTGACGATCTTCAACGCTGCGGCCTTTCTCATGGGCCTGATCGACGCGGCCTCGCTTGCCGCCCACGCGATCGCCATCCAGATCGCCTCGGTCACCTTCATGGTGCCGCTCGGCCTCAACCAGGCGGTGACGGTGCGCGTCGGCCTTGCCCATGGCGCCGGCAATCCGGAAGGTGTTTCCCGTGCCGGCTGGACCGCCTTTGTCATCGGCGTCTCCTTCATGGCGTTGATGGGGCTGGTGATGATCCTGTGGCCGCATCTCCTGATCGGCGCCTTCATCGATCTCGGCAATCCGGCCAATGCCAGGGTGATCGCGCTTGCCGTGTCATTCCTCGCCTTTGCCGCGCTGTTCCAGGTTTTCGACGGCGCGCAGGCGGTCGCCACCGGCATGCTGCGCGGCCTGCACGACACCAAGGTGCCGATGATCTATGCCGCGATCGGCTATTGGGGCATCGGCCTGCCGCTCGGCGTGCTGCTCGCGTTCCGTTTCGGCTTCAATGGCGTCGGCATCTGGATCGGCCTGTCGTCGGGACTGGCGGTGGTGGCGGCGCTGTTGCTGGGGCGCTGGCTGCGGCGCGACCATATCGCGCCGCCATTGGTATTCGGGCGTTGAAATCGATGGCGTCCCGCTCAGCGGGCCGCCGCCCGCTGTTCGAGCGAACGTGCATATTGCGTCAGCGGAAAGCACATGACGAAGAAGATCAGCGCCACCAGCCCATAGACTTTGAACGGTTCGAAGGTCGCATTGTTGATCGCGTTGGATGTCCTCACCAGCTCCTCGAAACCGATGATCGAGGTCAGCGCGGTCGACTTGATCAGCTGCACCAGGAAGCCGACCGTCGGCGCACGGGTGATCGAAAACGCCTGCGGCAGGATGATTAGCCTGAGCTCCTGCAGATAATGCAGGCCGAGGCTGGCGCCGGCGTCCCATTGGCCGCGTGGCAGCGCATCGACGCCGCTGCGCCAGATCTCGGCCAGATAGGCGCTGGCGAAGAAGGTCAGGCCAAGCACCGCCGCGGTCCACGGCTCGATGCGCAAGCCCAGCATCGGCAGGCCGAAGAACATCAGGAAGAGCTGCATCAGCAACGGCGTGCCCTGGAAAAGCGCGATATAGCCCGAGGCAAACCGCCGGGCCCATTTGTTCTTGGCGATACGGAAGAACAGCACGATCATGCCGACTACGGCGCCGCCGACAAAGGCAGCCAACGACAAGAGCACCGTCCAGCGCGCCGCGAGCAGCAGGTTGCGCAGAATATCCCAGAACGTGAATTCGATCATGACACGCCGGCTCCGAGAACCCGGCGCCCGCCGCTGACCAGCAGCCGGCGCAACCCCATCGACAAGACGAGATAGACCACCGTCACCACGAAATAGGTCTCGAAAGCCCGAAACGTGCGCGCCTGCAGCATGTCGGCCTCGTAGGTTAGCTCGCGCACCGCGATCTGCGACACCACGGCGGATTCCAGCATCATGATGACGATCTGGCTGGTCAGCGCCGGATAGATCACCTTGAGCGCCTGCGGCAGCACGATCTTGATGAAGACCTGGCGCGGCCTGAGCCCGAGGGCGAGAGCCGCTTCCGTCTGCCCGGGCGGTACCGCGTCGAGCCCGGCGCCGACGATCTCGATCGTGTAGGCCGCCATGTTGAGCGTCATCGCCAGCATGGCGGCCAGCACCGGATCGAGCCTCACGCCGATGCTGGGCAGCCCGAAGAAGATGAAGAACAGCTGCACCAGAAACGGCGTGTTGCGGATCACCTCGACATAGACACCGATCGCCCGCTTGAGCAGCAGCGGACCGTTCCGCCGCCCTGCCGCGCCGAGGATGCTGAGCAATGTTCCCGCCAGCGTGGTCACGGCGATCAACAGGATCGTCGTGGCCGCGCCGCGCGCGATCGCCCCTGTCGCCCCGGCAAGCCAGCCGAAGTCGAGGCTATAGTTCACCGGCCATCAATCCTTGAGATTGGCGGGATCGAGCGGCGTCTTCAGCCAGGCCTTCGAGCTTTCGTCCAGCTTGCCGTCGGCCAGCATCTTGGCAACCGCATCGTTGACCGCTTGCTTGAGGCGGTCTTCCTTCTTGTTGAGGCCGATATGCGAGGGCGAGGTGAGAAGCTGGAATTTCTGCTCCGGCTTCAGCGCCTCCTGACGGGCGAGCACCTGGGCGCCGACATCGTTGCCGACCACCATCAGCTGGGTCTGGCCCGAGATGAACGCCTGGATGACGGAATTGTAGTTGTCGAAGCGGCGGATGTCGGCCGAGGCGGGTGCTGCCTCGGTCAGCGACGTGTCCTCCAGCGTGCCGCGATTGACGGCGATCGACTTGTCGGCGAGGTCTTCCTTGCCTTTGACAGCAAGTGCTGCCGGGCCGATGACGGCGATGTAGTAGGGTGCGTAGGCGGCGGCGAAATCGATCACCTGCTCACGTTCCTTGGAGTAGCCGACGCTCATCAGCAGGTCGACGCGCTTGTCGGTAAGATACGGGATACGGTTCTGGCCGGTCACGCTGACCAGGTTGAGCTTGACCTTGAGCTGGTCGGCGATGAATTGCGCCACGTCGATGTCGTAGCCCTTGATGCTCATGTCGGCGCTGGCCGAGGAGAAGGGCGGGAAGTCGGAAAAGATGCCGACATTGATCGCGCCTGCCTTGGTGATGTCGTCGACGGCGTCGGCATTGGCGGCCTGGGTGAAAACGCCGGCCGCGCCGAGCATCAGCACGGCGGCGATGGTTGATTTGAGCGTCATATGAAATGTCATTGTCGTTCCCCTGCTGGAAGCTTGTTTGTTGAGCGCAACCGCCGGCTCCAGCGCGGCGGTCGCCTTTGGGATTCTCTACTGGACCATGATCTTTTCCGAAAACCGGTTCCCACTTTTCGGGATCATGGTCGAGCGCATCAGGCAGCCTTGCCGGTGATTGCCGGGCTGAAGACCATCAGGCTGAGGATCTCGAACAGCACCTGCGCGCCGGCATGCGCCGTGTTGGTGGTCGCATCATATTGCGGTGCCACCTCGACGACGTCGCCACCGACGATGTTGAGGCCCTTCAGGCCGCGCAGCAGCTCGAGCACTTCGCGCGTCGTCAGCCCGCCGACTTCCGGTGTGCCGGTACCCGGCGCGAAGGCCGGATCGACGCTGTCGATGTCGAAGGAGACATAGGTCGGGCCGTCGCCGACAATTCTGCGCGCCTTCTCGATGATGGCGGGGATGCCGAGGCCGGTCACCTCTTCGGCATGCACCACGGTCATGCCGGACTCATAGGTGAACTCCCACAGATACTCGGCCGAGCCGCGAATGCCGATCTGGATGGTGCGGCTCGGATCGAGCACGCCGTCCAGCACCGCGTTGCGGAACGGGCCGCCATGGTGGAACTTGGTCATGTCGAACAGGCCGCTGGTGTCGCAATGGGCGTCGATATGGATCATGCCGACAGGCGCCTTTTTGCCGACCGCCTTCAGGATCGGGTGGCTGATCGAATGGTCGCCGCCGACCGAAAGTGGAAGGACGCCGGCGTCGACGATCTGGTTGGTGCGGCGTTCGATGTCGTCATGGCTGGTCTCCAGCCGGTAGCGGCTCTGGAAGGGCACGTCACCGATGTCGGCCACCTTAAGCTCATGCGTCGGCGCGCATTCCAGCACATGGTTATAGGGGCCGATGCGCTCGATGGCGCGCAATGCCCTTGGCCCGAAGCGGGCGCCCGGCCGGTTGGTGACACCGAGATCCATCGGCACGCCGATCATCGCCACCTGCAGATCGCCGAAATCCGGATTGTCGGCGGCGATCTCACGGTAGGGCGCTGCGAGGAAGGTCGGGATGCCGGAATAGGGCGCCAGCCGCGTGCCGGTCTTGGAGAAGATCTTATCGGCGACACGCTGGAATTTCGGGTCGAACATTTCGCCGCCATGGCTCTCGCCATATTTGCGGCGCAACGCTTCGAGCTTGCTGCGATCATAACCCATGTCGGTCCTCCATGGCTGGTGCAGCGCGCCGACAACGACCTTCGTAGCCGTCATCCGGTCCGGCCGTTGGCTGTCTCGATGCAATGCTTGGGTAAAGTGTCTTGTAGCTGCATTGAAAAATCAATTGATATTGTTAGTGTGTTTCCTGTGAGAAAATCTCACATAAGCCCTGAGTGCGCATGGCCAAGCGTCTGCCCCCCTTAAATCCGCTGCGTGCCTTCGAGGCGACGGCACGCCACGCCTCGCTAACCAAGGCCGCGGCCGAGTTGAACGTCACCCACGGCGCCATCAGCCATCAGATCAAGGCGCTCGAGCAATCGTTGGGCGTCAAGCTGTTCGAGCGCGCCGGCCAGCGGGTGAAGCTCACGCCGCACGGCGCCGAATTGCTGCCGGCGGTGTCGACCGCCTTCGACGGCATCGCCGCCGCCACCCAGCGCATGACGAGGCCGGCCAGCACCGGCGCGCTGTCGGTATCCTGCGTGCCGGCGCTGCTGTTGCTGTGGATGATCCCGCGGCTGGGCAGCTTCACCTCGCAATACCCGGATATCAGGCTGACGCTGATCCCCTCCAACGACGCCAAGGACATCCGCGCCCCGCATATCGATATCTGCGTGCATTATGGTGACGGCAGCTGGACCGACTGCTGGATGCGCAAATGGTCGGGCCTCGAACTGTTCCCGGTGGTCAGCCCGACACTGATCAACAACCGTCCGATCCGCACCGTCCGCGACCTCGCCGATCACGTCTTCCTGCATGGCGACGACGGCCGCGAATGGCACACCTGGCTGGCCGCCGCCGACGCGCTGGACCTCGAGCGCAGCCGCCGCCATCATCTCGGCGATGCGCGCATGGCGACCGAGGCCGCGGTTCACGGTCATGGCGTGGCGCTCGGCGATACGGTGACCGCAAGCGGACTGCTCGCCAGGGGTCTGCTTGTCGCGCCATTCAGCCTTTCCGTGCCAGCAGTGGACGATTTCTACGTCGTCTGCCGCAACGAGATGAGATCGGCGCCGATCGTGCAATTGTTCATCGACTGGCTTTTTGCCGAAAAAGAGCAGGCCGACCGCCGGGCCGATGCGCCGGTGGCGGGCCGCATCGGCACTCGCCGCAAGCGTCCGGCGCTCAAGGTGGTCGGCGCCAAGACCGTATCCTGAGGTCGACACTGCCATAGACGCCGCTTGCCGCAGGGGCTTCTTTTTGTCGGGCCAGCCCGCAAAGCGGGAGGCGCTTTCAAAAATTCAATGCTAAGAGGCATTCCGCAGAGCAGCGAAGGCGGCATTCAGACATGGCTAGGACCGATATAGCGCGGCGCGTCTACAACCACACCTGGAAGCTCGACCCGATCGTCCGCAGCTTGCTCGACACCGATTTTTACAAGCTTCTGATGCTGCAGATGATCTGGGGCATGTATCCTAAGGTCGACACCACCTTCTCGCTGATCAACCGGACCACTTCGGTCCGCCTTGCCGAGGAGATCGACGAGGCAGAGCTGCGCGAGCAACTCGACCATGCCCGTACGCTGCGCTTCAGCAAGAAAGAGATGATCTGGCTCGGCGGCAACACCTTCTATGGCCGCAAGCAGATCTTCGAGCCGGAATTCCTCGCCTGGCTGGAAAATTTCCGGCTGCCCGAATACGAGCTTTCCAAGCGCGACGGCCAATACGAGCTCACCTTCAGCGGTCCGTGGATGTATACGACGCTGTGGGAGATCCCGGCGCTCGCCATCATCAACGAACTGCGCTCGCGCGCCGCCATGCGCGCGTTCGGGCCCTTCGCGCTCGACGTGCTCTATGCCCGCGCCAAGGCCAAGATGTGGGCCAAGACCGAGCGGCTGAAGGCGCTGCCCGGCATCCGCATCTCGGATTTCGGCACCCGCCGCCGTCATTCTTTCCTGTGGCAGCGCTGGTGCGTCGAAGCGTTGAAGGAAGGCATCGGTGAGGCCTTCACCGGCACCTCCAATGTGTTGCTCGCCATGGACAACGACCTCGAAGCGCTCGGCACCAACGCGCATGAACTGCCGATGGTGTTCGCCGCGCTCACCAATTCGGAAAAGGAATTGAAACAGTCGCCCTATAAGGTGCTGCAGGACTGGCAGCGCTACTACGGCGGCAACCTTCTGATCGTGCTGCCGGACACCTTCGGCACCGCGGCGTTCCTGCGCGATGCGCCGGACTGGGTCGCCGACTGGACCGGCTTCCGCCCCGACAGCGCGCCGCCGATTGAGGGCGGCGAAAAGATCATTTCCTGGTGGCGCGAAAAGGGCAAGGACCCCAAGCAGAAGCTGCTCATCTTCTCCGACGGGCTCGAGGTCGAGACCATCGAAGAGACCTACCGTCACTTCCGCGGCAAGGTGCGCATGTCCTTCGGCTGGGGCACCAACCTGACCAATGATTTCGAGGGCTGCGCGCCGACCGAAACCAACCGGCTCGACGCCATCTCGCTGGTCTGCAAGGTCACCGAAGCCAACGGCAGGCCGGCGGTCAAGCTCTCCGACAATCCGGCCAAGTCGACAGGCGACGAGAAAGAGATCGAGCGTTACCTGCGCATATTTGGCCAAAAGGATCGCGTGGAGCAGCTGGTGAAGGTGTGAGGGGTGGGGAACTCTTTGCATAATACGAGTTCCTTCGCGCCCCCCTCTGTCCTGCCGGACATCTCCCCCACTTGGGGGGAGATCGGCAGGACAGAGGGGGGCGCCGTAGAGCGCCGTCGTTACAGTTTAGCTCTCGTCATTGTTGCCTTTGCATTCTTGCCCACTCCCGCCTTCGCCCATGCCTCCGACCGCGGCCACGTACTGCTCCTTCCCACCGGCTACTACGTCGCCGGCGGCGCGCTCGCCGTTGCCGCCAGCTTCATTGTCCTGGCTCTACTCCCGCCGGACTCCCTCGACCGCTTTTGGCGCAAACGCCTGCCGCTTTTCACCTTCGGGGACGGCGCGCGGACAATCGTCAGCCGGATATCCTTTGCCGGCTTTGCAATTCTTATTGCGGCCGGCATGTTCGGCAGCCGCGACCCGCTCTCCAATCCGCTGCCGCCGACTGTCTGGACGCTGCTCTGGGTTGGGCTGGCTCTGCTGCAGGGGTTGTTTGGCGACCTCTGGTCATGGCTCAATCCCTGGTACGGGCCGTGCCGCGTCGTTTCGCACCTGTTCGGCAGGAAGGAGCCACAGCGGCTGTCCCCGTGGCTCGGCTATTGGCCGGCTTTCGTGCTGTTCTTCGCCTTCGCCTGGTTCGAGCTGATCGATCCGGCGCCCGACGACCCGGCACGGCTGGCCTGGGCGGCGGGCCTCTATTGGCTGCTAAGCTTCGTCGCCATGCTGGTCTTCGGCTACCGCGACTGGAGCCGGCGCGGCGAATTCCTGACCGTGTTCTTTTCGATGGTTGCGCGCTTCGCCGTCGTCGAACGCGGCGAAGGCGGCAGGACGAAACTCTGCTGGCCGGGCGCCAAGCTGCTCGGTGCCGCGCCGCTGCCGCTCAGCGGTATCGCTTTCCTGCTGCTGGCTCTGTCGTCGGTGTCGTTCGACGGCCTGTCGAAAACCTTCTTCTGGCTAGGCTGGTTCGGCATCAATCCGCTGGAGTTTCCTGGACGGACGGCCTTGATCGGCAGCGGCAGTTTCGGCCTCGTGCTGACCTTTGTCGTGCTTGCGGCCGCGTTCGCGCTTGCCGTCTTTCTTGGCCAGCATCTGGCCGGCAGCAAGCATTCCCTCGGCCACGCTGCCGGGCTTTTGGTCTGGTCGATCGTGCCGATCGCGCTCGCCTATCACTTGGCGCATTATCTGACGGCGCTGCTGGTCGACGGCCAATATGCCGTTGCAGCCCTCTCCGACCCGTTTGCGCTGGGCTGGAACCTGTTTGGCACCGCCGACATGCCGATCGAAGCCGGCGTCGTCGCGGGCGCCGGCTCGGCATGGTGGCTGTGGAATCTCCAGGCCGCCGTCATCATAGCCGGCCACATGCTTGCAGTGCTTGTCGCCCATGGCTTGGCCTGGCGGCTGCACCCCATTCCCGCCCGCGCCGCGCTCAGCCAGTTTCCGCTCACCCTGCTGATGATCGCCTACACCGTCTTCGGCCTGTGGCTGCTTGCCACGCCGACCGCCGGATGAATGAGGCTAGCTTGATGCCCCTGATTGAACCTCGGGGAAAGCTCGCTTGCCACGTCAGGGCTTTGGTGATTTAGTTTGTACACATGCAATTTCGGCCCTCTCCCAAGAGTGGCCCGCCTCGTTACAGCCATTGGTCAAAGCTCAAAAACAAGGGGAACTGCCGTGACTGACAAGAATGGGTTTTTCGATCTCTCCAAATCCACTCTTACCCGCCGCACGGCGCTGAAGGGGTTGGCCGCCGGCGCCGGTCTTGCGGTCGCGCCGGGCTTCGTTCGCTACAGCCAGGCGCAGAGCTCGGCGCCGATAAAGATCGGCTTCCAGTCGCACCGCACCGGCATTGGCGCCGCCTATGGCCGTTGGTACGAGAAGACCACGGCCGCGGCGATCAAGGCGATCAACGATGCCGGCGGCATCAACGGGCGGCCGGTCGAGGTCATCATCGAGGATGACGGCACCGACCCCGGCCGTGGTGCCGAAGTGGTCGGCAAGTTCGCCTCCCAGCACAAGACCGACATCGTCTACGGCACCTTGTTTTCGCATGTCGTCATCGGCTCGGCGCCGGCTGCCGGTGAGGCCAAGATGCCCTATTTCGTTGTTAGTGAAGGCCACCACGTTGCCTCGACCAAATTGAACCGCTACGTCTTCCAGCCCGGCATCACCGACGTGAAGAGTCAGATTCAGTCGATGGCGCCGTGGATTGCGGCCAATGCCGGCAAGAAGGTGACGCAGATCTTCCCCGATTTCGCCTTCGGCTACGACCATCGCGATTACCTGCCGCCGGCGTTGAAGGCGCAAGGCGCCGAGGTCATCGCCCAGATCGCCATCCCGCCGACGGAATCCTCCTTCACCAAATATTTCCCGCAGATCCCGGCCGAGACCGAGGTGATCTACCACGTCATGGTCGGCCCGGCGGTGCTGACGTTCGTCAAGGAGCTCGGCGAGTTCTACGGCTCCAACCGGCCGCAATTGTTCGGCTTCATCGATTCGCTCGAAGCCACCGACATCAACAGCCCCGGTCTTGAATTCCTTGACGGCAGCCATTTCTGGGAAGGCTCGCCGCGCTATGCGCAGCCTGATGATTCCGCCGCGCAGAAGGCTTACCGCGCCGCCGTCGGCATCGACGACAATGGTGCCGCCGTCGGCGATCCCAAGGACGTCTCCACCGCCGCGCACATGTTCGGCTGCTGGGAAACGCTCTACGTGGTCAAGAAGGCGATGGAAGACGCCGGCTACAAGGGCCCGGAAGACCGCGCCAAGCTGGTCGAGGCGACCGAGGCGTTGACCGAGTTCGCCGAGGGACCGGAGCACCCGCAGGGGCCGAAAACCTTCAACGGCAAGATCCACCAGTGTTTTGGTATCCAGAACATCTCCAAGGTCGAAGGCGGCCGGCTGAACGTCATCCACAAGACCAAGATCGAGGACGGCCTCTACGAGCCGGAAGGGAATTACACGACGCAGGCGCTGTGAGCCGCCTTACCCTCTCCCTCGTGGGGAGGGTCGGCACACAAGCTTCGCGTTCGCGAAGTTTGTGAGACGGGGTGGGGTCGTGACAGTCCGTGCCCTATTCTTCTCACCCTCACCCGACCGCTTCGCGGTCACCCTCCCCACAAGGGGGAGGGCAAGGGCGCACTGAATGCACTTCGGACCCCACCTTCTCCTCGCCGCCCTCGAAGGCCTCGTCACCTCCGCCGTGCTGGCGCTGACGGCGCTCGGCCTGTCGCTGGTGTTCGGTGTCATGCGCGTCGTCAATGTCGCGCATGGCGAATTCTTCATGTTGGGCGCCGTGCTTGCCTGGGCGATCTCTACGGCGATATCGGGCCATCCGGCGCTCGGCTTCCTGGTCGCCCTGGTGCTGGCGCCGCTGATCGTCGGCCTGATCGCACTGGTCGCCGAACGGCTGGTGCTGCGCCGGCTGAACTACAATCCGGAAGCCACCATCGTCGCCACCATCGGCATGCTCTACATCATCCAGCAATTGGCGCTGACCTTCTATGGTCCGGAGGCGCGGCCGGTGGAGCCGCCCTTCAGCTACCGCATTCTTCTGCCGTGGTTCGGCTATTCCGGCTACAAGCTGTCGATCATCGCAGCGTCTGCGCTGCTGCTGATCGCAACCTGGCTGGTGCTGACGCGCACGAAAATCGGCCTTGTTATGCGCGCCACCCAGTATGACAGCGAGACGGCGCAGGCCTTCGGCATTCCGGTCGATCGCGTCTATGCCTGCGTCTTCGCGCTCGGCGCCTTGCTGGCTTCTATCGCCGCGGTGTTGATCGTGCCGATCAGCCAGGCGCATTATCTGATGGGACAAGACCCGCTGCTGCTCTCGTTCATCGTCGTCATCATCGGCGGCCTCGGCTCGTTGCGCGGCACGGTGGTCGCGGCGGTGCTGATCGGCCTTTCCGACGGCATCATCTCGGTGTTCTTCTCGCCGACGCTGGCCAAGATCATCGCCACCTTGCTGGTCGCCATGGTGCTGGTGTTCCGGCCGCAGGGCCTGTTCGGGACGGCATCGCGATGAAGGATGCTTCGCCGGCAAAGCCCTATGCACTGCATCTCGGCGTCATCGCCCTGCTTTTCGCACTTAGCTTTGTCCTGCCGGAATACCATCACGGGCTGCTCGCCCGTATCATGGTGCTGGCGGTCTTCGCCATGGGCTATAACTTGCTGTTCGGCTATGTCGGGCTGCTCAGCCTCGGCCACGCCATGTTCTTTTCAGCCGGGCTCTATGGCGCCGGCCTTGCCATCATCCATCTCGGCTGGAGCGTGCCGGCGGCCTTCGCAACCGGGCTTGCCTGCGGCGCGCTGCTTGCGCTGGTGATCGGGCTCCTGGCACTGCGCACCTCCGGCGTCGCCTTCATGATCGTCACCATGATGTTCGCGCAGGTATTCTACCTCGTCATCCTCTATTTCGCCGCCTGGACCGGCGGCGACCAGGGCATGGTCGTGCCGCAGCCGATGCGTGTCCTTGTCCTCGGCGGCGCGTCGTTCGACCTCACCAACCCGACCGTGCGCTACATGAGCGCGCTGGCGCTGTTCTCGATCGTGCTGCTCATAAGCCTGGCTATAGTCCGCTCCAGCTACGGTCGTGTGCTGGTCGCCATCCGCGAGAACGAGGAGCGGACAAAAATGCTCGGCTACAACACGTTCTCCAACAAGCTCGCCGCCGTCGTCGTCTCCGGCACCATCTGCGCGGCTTCGGGTGCCGCCTATGCGCTGCTGTTCGGCTATGTCGGCTCGAGCTTCGCTTCCGTGCAGTATTCCATCCTGCCGCTGCTCTGGGTGCTGCTGGGCGCCGCCGCTACCACGCTCGGGCCGCTGATCGGCACGCTGTTCATGTATTATGTCATCGACGTCGCCAGCGGCTACACCTCCGCCTATCTGCTGATCGTCGGCATCGCGCTCATCCTGCTGGTGCTATTCTTCCCCAAGGGCATCCTCGGCAGCATCCGCCAGCGCTGGCTGGGGTGGCTGCCATGATGCCGCTGCTGACCACCAAAGGCCTGTCCCGCAGTTTCGGCGGCCTGCGTGCCGTCGACGGCGTCGACTTCGCGCTGATGCCGGGCGAGGTCCGCGCTGTCATCGGCCCCAACGGTGCCGGCAAGTCCACCTTCGTCAGCCTGGTCAGCGGCCGTATCCAGCCCTCGTCGGGCATGATCGTCTTCGACGGCGCGGACATCACCAATCTGCCGGCCTACGCCAGGGTTCGCCTGGGCGTCGCCTACACTTTCCAGATCACCAGCGTCTTTGCCAATCTCAGCGCCTACGACAATGTCGCCCTGCCGGTGCAGCGCACGCTGACCGATGGCCGTTCGAAGGGCGCGGTTCACAGCGGCGTCATGGCGGCTCTCGAGCGTACCGGCCTTGCTGATCGCGCTCAAATGCCGGCCGGGCAATTGTCCTACGGTCACCAGCGCCTGCTGGAAGTGGCGATGGGGCTGGCGCTGAAGCCACGCCTGCTGATCCTCGACGAACCGACGCAAGGGCTGGCCGACAGCGAGATCGACAATTTCATCGAGCTGGTGCGCGAGATCGCCGATAGCGCCACAGTGCTTTTGATCGAGCACAACATGCCGGTGGTCATGCAACTCGCCGACCGCATCACCGTCTTCAACGCCGGCAGGATTCTGGCCGAAGGTACGCCCGAACAGATCCGCGCCAATGCCGCGGTGCAGGACGCTTATCTGGGGACCACGCATGGCTGAGGTCCAGTCCAAGGCACTGACCGTTTCCGGGCTCGATTGCTTCTACGGCGAGGTCCAGGTGCTCTATGGCCTGGATCTGGTGCTGAACGAGGGCGAGGTGCTTTGCCTGTTCGGCCGCAACGGCGCCGGCAAGACGACAACGCTGAAGGCGATCATGGGCCTGGTGCCGGCAGCCGCCGGCTCGATCAGGCTCGAAGGGCGGGAATTGACCGGCCTGCCGGCACATGAGGTGCCCAAGGCCGGCGTCGCCTATGTGCCGCAGGGCCGGCGGCTATTCGCCGAGATGACGGTGGCGGAGAACATCGAGATCGGTCTGATGGCCCGCAACAGGGGCAAGGCGACGCGCGAAAACGTGCTCGATCTTTTCCCGCTGCTGCGCCAGCGTCTCAGGCAGCGTTCCGGCACGCTGTCCGGCGGCGAGCAGCAGATGCTGGCCATGGCGCGGGCGTTGTGTCTGGAGCCGCGGGTGCTGCTGCTCGACGAGCCGACAGAAGGGCTGATGCCGTCGATGATCGCCAAGATCCGCGAAACCGTGTCGAAGCTGCGCGCGCTTGGCGTGTCGACAATCCTCGTCGAGCAGCGCGTCGATGCCGTGCTGTCGGTCGCCGACCGTATTTGCTTCATTGAAAACGGCCGCAACCGCGAGACGGTCGACGTCGAGGAACTGCGTGCCGATCCCTCGGCCGTCCGTCGCTATGTCGGCGTTGGCTGATCAGCGAAAGAACAGGAAGCCGGCGAGCAGGAAAGTCGGGATCAGCACGGCACCCGACCATACCATGTAGCCAAAGAAGCTCGGCATCTTGATGCCGCGATGCCTGGCGATGGCATAGACCATGAAATTCGGTGCATTGCCGATATAGGTGTTGGCACCCATGAACACCGCGCCGGCCGAGATCGCCGCCAGCGTCGAGGCGAGCTCGGTCATCAGATGCTGCGGGTCGCCGCCGGCGAGTTCGAAGAACACCAGATAGGTCGGCGCATTGTCGAGGAAGGACGACAGCGCCCCGGTCAGCCAGAAATAGGCGAGATTGTCAGGCGCGCCGGTCGGCGAGCTGACCAGCAGCACCAACGGCGCCAGCGCGCCGTCGAGGCCGGCCCGCAATATGGCGACCACCGGCACGATGCAGATGAAGATGCTGGCGAACAGCTTCGCCACCTCGGCGATCGGCCCCCAGCTGAAGGCGTTTGCACCGCGAAACTCCTTCGGCGAGACGACAAGCGAAGTGAAGGCCAGTATCATGATGGCGGCGTCGCGCACCAGGTTCTGCAGCTCGAGGCTGACGCCCTGAAAAGAGAAGCTCACTCCCGGCTTCCAGGCAGCAGAAATCAGGATCGCAGCGATCACCCCTGCCAGCAGCGGTATGTTGGCCAGGCCGCGAATGCGCACCTTGGCGTCAGGCGTCGGATCCTTGATCTTCGGCGCACCTTCCTCGCGGTGATGCAGGATGATGTCGATCGCCAGGAAAACGGCCAGCACCACGCCGGCGACGAACAGCGTCTCCGGCAGCAGGTGAACGGTCGTCCAGAAGAAATCCACGCCGCGCAGGAAGCCGACGAACAGCGGCGGATCGCCGAGCGGCGTCAGAGACCCGCCGATGTTGGACACCAGGAAAATGAAGAAAATGACGACATGGGCGTTGAAGCGCCGGTTGTCGTTGGCGCGGATGAGCGGCCGGATCAGGATCATCGAGGCGCCGGTTGTGCCGATGACCGAAGCAAGCACTGCGCCGCCCAGCAACAGCCCGGCATTGACCAGCGGGGTGCCATGGATGTTGCCGGCAACGAAGATGCCGCCCGAAATGGTGAACAGCGCAAACAGCAGGATGATGAACGACATGTACTCGGTGAGCAGCGCGTGCAGCACCGCCTGCGTCGCCGACGGGATGCCGAAGGCGATTGCCAGCGGCCCGATCACCAATGCTGCCCAGAACGCGGCAATCTTGCCGTAATGGTGCTCCCAGGCATGATGGAAGAGCAACGGCCCGGTCGCGATGCAAAGCAAGAGCCCGGCAAACGGCAGCACCCACCACAGCGACATGGCGGCACCCGGCAGTTCGTGCGCTTCGGCCGCAAGAGCCGTTCCCGGAGAAAGGATTGCGGCAATAAGTGCAGCACCTGCCGTCAACGCCGCCGCAAACCGCATGAAGCCCCTCAAAAATCTGTCAGGTTCGGCTCGGTGACGTTCAAATCAGTATCACGCCGGCATCGCGCATCCGGCCCAGCATCGTCTCCATGGAGCCGTTGAGATCGATGCCGCGGCAGGCGTCGAGCCGGACGGACGTCGTAAAGCCGAGCTTGACCGCGTCGACTGCCGAAAACGCGACGCAGAAATCGGTCGCCAGGCCGACCAGCGTCAGCGTATCGATGCCGCGCTCCCGGAGATAGCCGGCAAGGCCGGTCGGCGTCGTGCGGTCGTTCTCGAAGAATGCCGAATAGCTGTCGATTGCAGGCCGGAATCCCTTGCGGATCACCAGCTCGGCCTTGCTCCAGGCGAGGCCCGAGTGGAAATCCGAACCCAGGCTGCCCTGGATGCAGTGGTCAGGCCACAGCGTTTGCTCGCCATATGGCATATCGATCGTTTCGAACGGTTGCTTGCCGGGATAGCTGGAGGCAAAGCTCGAATGGCCGGCAGGGTGCCAGTCCTGCGTCAGCAGGACGTGCTCGAACCGCCGGATCAGGTCGTTGACCAACGGCACGATCTCGTCGCCGCCGGCCACCGCCAGCGCGCCGCCCGGGCAGAAATCGTTCTGCAGGTCGATGACAACAAGCGCTTCGTCGGCCATGGAGCCTCCTGTCTTCTTGGTCTTGAGCTTAGGCTCCATTGAAAATGCGACCGGACGCAGAAACTCGACCAGATGGCCGGCTGCGTCAACCTCTCATGGCATACAAATGCGTTCCGGGACGTGCTGGTGCGAATGGCAGAGCAAGTCTGGCTTTGACAATTCCCGCTGGCTTGATATCATTTGCATACGAATGAATTTCCTGCCTTGCATGCTCGGGAAAATCTTTCGGCAAGATCCCCTCTCGGGAGGGCCCATTCTGGGAAGGCAAAGCGTGATCCGTTACGCAAAACCCACCACGGTCGACGATGCCCTCGCTCTGCTGGGCGAAGGCCAATGGCGCATCCTTGCCGGTGGCACCGATTTCTATCCGGCACAGGGCAGCAAGCCTTTCCGCGACAATGTCCTCGACATCAATGGCTTGGCGGCATTGCGCGGCATAGCCGAAGCCGAGAACCATTGGCTCATCGGCGCCCGCACCACCTGGACCGATCTCGTCCGCCATCCGCTGCCTGCGGCTTTCGACGCGCTGAAGCAGGCGGCGCGGGAAATCGGCTCGGTGCAGATCCAGAATGTCGCCTCGATTGCAGGCAATCTCTGCAATGCCTCGCCGGCCGCCGACGGTGTGCCGGCGCTGCTGGTGCTCGATGCAGAAATCGAACTGCGGTCAGCGGCAGCGATCCGGCATTTGCCCCTTGCAGAATTCATCCTCGGCAACCGCCGCACCGCTCTGCAGCCCGGCGAAATGGTCACGGCAATCCGCATTCCCAAACCCGCGACCGCCGGCAGCTCTGCCTTCGTGAAGCTCGGCGCACGCCGTTATCTCGTCATCTCCATCGCCATGGCGGCCGCCCGCCTGGTCGTCGAAGATGGCATCGTCAGGAACGCGGCCGTCGCCGTCGGTTCCTGCTCGGTTGTCGCCAGGCGCCTGGCGAGCGTCGAGGCGGCGCTGCGCGGCCTGCCGGTCGGCCACGCGCTGGCCGCTGCAATCCGGTCCGCGCCGATGGACGAGCTTTCGCCGATCGGCGACGTGCGCGGCAGCGCCGAATACCGGCTGGATGCCGCGCGCGAGATCGTCGCCCGTGCTGTGCTTGGTGCTGTGGGCGCTATTCCCGGCGAAAGGGCGGCAGCCTGATGGGCATGGAGCGCGCCGAGATTGCCTTCGAAGTCAACGGCGCCGCCGTCAGGCTGTCGGTGCCGCCGGTGCGACGCCTGTCGGCGGTGCTGCGCGACGAGCTGCGGCTGACCGGCACCAAGATCGGCTGCGATGCCGGCGATTGCGGTGCCTGCACGGTGCTGGTTGATGGCGAGCCGGTCTGCGCCTGCCTGATGCCGGCGGCTTCCGCTTCCGGCACCGTGGTGACGACCGTCGAAGGTCTTGGCAACGGCAGGCTGTCGGCGCTGCAGGCCTCGTTCCTCAGCCACGGCGCAGCACAATGCGGCGCCTGCACGCCCGGCCTGCTCGTCGCGGCAACGGCTCTTCTTAACAGGACGCCTTGCCCCACCGAGGTTGAGACGCAGGACGCGCTCGGCGGTGTGCTGTGCCGCTGCACCGGCTACCGCAAGATCGTCGCCGCGGTGATGGATGCTTCGCGCCATGCCGACGGCCTCGATCGGCGCATGCCACGATCCGGCCATGCCGTCGGCTCCTCCCCGATCCGCCTCGACGGCGTGCCGAAAGTCACCGGCGGCGAAAAATTCGGCGGCGATTCCTTCCCGGCCGATGCGCTATCGGTGCTGGTGGTCCGCTCGCCGCACTATCATGCCGCCTTCAGCTTCGGCGATCTCGACGCCTGGGTGAAATCCTGCCCCGGCATTGCCGGAGTCTTTACCGCCGCCGACATCCCGGGAAGAAATTGTTTCGGCGTCATTACGCCCTTTGCCGACCAGCCGGCCCTGGCCGAAGGGTTTTCGCGCTTTCGCGGCGAGGCGGTGGCGCTGGTTGCCGGCGAACGCGAGGCTATCCTCGATCTCGACCTTGCCGATTTCCCTATCCGCTGGACTGAATTGCCGCATTTTCTGGAAACTTACGAAGCGCAGGCCGGCGGCGCGCAGCTGATCCATGAAAACCGGCCGTCGAACCTGCTCACCTCCGGCTTCGTCGAGCGTGGCGATCCCGAAACCGCACTTGCGGATGCGGCTTTCGTCGTTTCCGGCGCTATCGACACGTCCTATGTCGAGCACGCCTATATTGAACCGGAAGCCGGCTATGCCTTCATGGACGGCGATACGCTGGTCGTCGTCGCCTGCACGCAGGCGCCCTATATGGACCGCGACGACACGGCAAAAGTGCTCGGCCTTGCCGTCGACAAGGTGCGCATCGTTCCAACTGCCACCGGCGGCGGCTTCGGCTCCAAGCTCGACGTCTCGCTGCAACCGCTCATCGGCCTCGTCGCCATGAAAACCGGCCGGCCGGCGGCCCTCGCCTACAGCCGCAACGAATCGATGATCTCGACCACCAAGCGTCATCCCGCTCGGATGAGAGCGAGCATCGGCGCCGATGCCGACGGCCGGGTCACCGGCATGGTCTTCACGGGCGATTTCAACACAGGCGCCTATGCCAGCTGGGGGCCGACGGTCGCCAACCGCGTGCCGGTGCATGCCTCCGGTCCCTATGCAACACCGAACTATCGCGCCGAAGGCCGCGCCATCCACACCAATGGCCCGATCGCCGGCGCCTTTCGCGGCTTCGGCGTGCCGCAGGCGACGATCATGCAGGAGACCCTCTACGATGAGCTGGCGGAAAAGCTCGGCATGGATCGGCTCGACTTTCGCGTGAATAACTGCCTTCGGAACGGATCCGAAACGGTTACGGGTCAGCGACTCGAATCCGGTGTCGGCATCGCCGACTGCCTGGAGGCCCTTCGCTCGCATTGGCAGCGCGCGCTAACTGACGCCGAGGCGTTCAACGCCGGCAACAACGCAAGAAAACGCGGCGTCGGCATCGCCTCCTGCTGGTACGGCTGCGGCAACACCTCGCTGCCCAATCCGTCGACCATCAAGGTCGGCATCTCGGCTTCGGGCGAAATCGTTCTGCATCAGGGTGCCGTCGATATCGGGCAGGGCTCGAACACCGTCATCGCGCAGATCTGCGCCGACGCGTTGGGTCTTCCGCTCGAAAAGTTGCGGCTGAAAGGCGCCGACACGGCGATCACCCCCGACGCCGGCAAGACCTCGGCCTCGCGCCAGACCTTCGTCACCGGCAAGGCCGCCGAAAAGGCCGGCCGCGCCTTGCGCGAGACCATACTGCGCTTCGCTAATGTCTCGGAAAAGGCGGCGATTGCGCTGGACGGCACAAGCCTGAGCATCAGGGAAGGCGAAGCGATGCGCCGCATCGATCTTTCGGCACTGAAGGCGGACGCCGACGGCTTCGTCTTCCGTGCCGAGGAAAGCTATGATCCGCCGACGCTGCCGCTCGATGCCAAGGGCCAGGGCAAGCCTTACGCCGTCTACGGCTATGGCGCCCAGATTGCCGAGCTCGAGGTCGATCTCAAGCTTGGCACAGTGAAGCTTGTAAAGATCACCGCCGCGCACGATGTCGGCAAGGCCATCAACCCCTTGCTTGCCGAAGGCCAGATCGAGGGTGGCATCGCCCAGGGCATCGGCATGGCGCTGATGGAGGAATACATCCCCGGCCGCACCGAAAACCTGCACGATTACCTGATCCCGACCATTGGCGACGTGCCGCCGATCGAGACTATCCTGGTAGAAGTTCCGGATCCGGAAGGACCCTTTGGCGCCAAGGGTTTGGGCGAGCATGTGCTGATCCCGACGGCGCCGGCGATCCTCAACGCCATCCGCCACGCCACCGGCGTGCTTGTCACCAAAATTCCGGCGACGCCGAGCCGCATTCGCGCCGCGATCCGCGACAAGGAGGCGCGCCGATGAGCGAGCTTGCCGAACGCTTCGAGACGCATGATCCCGGCGAGAAGCTGGTGGCGGAGAAGATCCGCTGCGATGCCTGTCCGGTCATGTGCTACATCGCCGATGGCCGCACCGGCGCCTGCGACCGCTACGGCAATGTCGGCGGCAGGATCGTGCGGATGGATCCGCTGACCATCCTCGACCATGCGGCGGAGACCGGCGCCGCAATCGTGCCCTTTGCCGGAGAAGGCGAGGCCTGGGGCGGCGAACTGGTCAACACCGGCCGCCGCTTCGTCACCGCGATCGGCGCCGGTACCACCTATCCCGACTATAAGCCGGCGCCTTTCATCGTCAGCCAGGAGGTCGAAGGCGTCGATCTGGTCACTGTCGTCACCGAGGGCATCTTCTCCTATTGCGGCGTCAAGGTGAAGATCGACACCGACCGTCATATCGGCCCCGAAACGGCAACGGTTCGTGCCGAAGGCGAGGCGATCGGCCATGTCACCACCGGCGAATACGGCTCGCAGATGCTGTCGCTGGGCGGCGTGCATCATTTGACCGGCGGCTCGAAAGCTGAAGGGCGCGCCACCTGTGACGCGATGCTCAGCCTGTGCAACCGCAAGCCGGTCGAGCTCGTCATCGACGGCGGCGCCACCGTCATCGTCGAAGCTGGCAAGCCGCCGGTCATTGACGGGAAGCTCGAGCAGCGCATGCGCGTTGGCTGCGGTTCGGCGACGATCGGCATGTTCGCCACCCAGTGGCGCGGCCTTGTCGACGAGGTGGTGGTGGTCGACGACCACATCACCGGCGTCGTCTCGGAGCATCAGGCCGGCAAGGTGCTTGGCTGGCAGGATACCGGCATCAAGATCATCGGCCGCCGTTCGACGCCGGGCCGCTATTTCAAGGTGTCGGAGCCCGGTCTCGGTTGGGGCGGCACCAGCATCTCCGACCCGCTGTCGATCCTTGGTGAGTGGAATGCTAAAAAGGGTGCGCGCCCCGGCCTGTCGCTGCTGATGGTCTCGACCACCGGCGAGCAGTTTGCCTATTACGAACTCGACGACGACTTGAAGCCGGTGCGGAAACCGTTCCCGGAGCGGCTGCAGAAATCGGTCGAATTGATCGAGGACAATTGCGAGCCGGCGCTCTGCACCGTGCTGTTCGTCGTCGGCGCCGGCGGCTCGCTGCGCGCCGGCGTCACCGAGAACCCGGTCAATTTGACCCGCTCGGTGCAAGGCCTGAAGACTTATGTGACCGTCGGTGGTGCGCCGGTCTATGTCTGGCCGGGCGGCGGCATCACGCTGATGGTCGACGTCACCCGCGTGCCGGAAGGTGCCTTCGGCTATGTGCCGACCCCGGCGCTGGTGGCGCCGATCGAATTCACCATGCGTCGCGACGATTATGTCAGGCTCGGCGGCTATGAGGCCGAAATCCGCAGCGTCGACGATATACTGGCCAAGGGCGGCCAATATCTCAATCCGCGCCGCGACACGGCCGCAGCCAGCGACAATCCGTGGCCGCCGCTGGCGCAGTTGCGGCGCGCGACGACAAATGGGGCGGGGTGATGAAGGGCCCACAGGCGCATTGGCTCGAGGACGGCCGAAGGCTTCACCTCAATCATGGGCCGATCGATCTGATCGTCGAGGCATTCGGCGAGGCGAGTGAATGCAGCGCCGCCTATCGCCAGGCAGTGGCGCGCTTCCAGACAATCCTGCCCGAACTGGTCGAAGAGTTGTCCGAGCTGCGTCGCCCGGCGTCGCTGCGCCCCCGCATGTTTGTCGGCCCGACGGCGCGTCGAATGGAAGCGGCGGTCGTTCCGCTGGCGAAACAATTCATCACGCCAATGGCTGCCGTCGCCGGTTCGGTAGCCGACGAGATACTTGGCGCGCTGCTGGCCGGGCGCCGGCTCGAGCGCGCCTATGTCAACAATGGCGGCGACATCGCGATCCATCTCGGCAGCGATCAGTCGATGACGCTGGCTATTGCCGGCAGCGGTCACGGTCTTTCCGACCGCATCATGGTTCACGCGGGGGACGAGGTTCGCGGTGTTGCGACCAGCGGCTGGCGCGGCCGGTCGTTTTCGCTCGGCATTGCCGATGCCGTCACCGTGCTGGCGCGGACGGGTGCTGAAGCCGACGCCGCCGCGACGCTGATCGCCAATGCCGTCGAGCTACCCGGCCATCCGGCCGTCACACGCGTGCCGGCGCGCGATCTCGCACCGGACAATGATCTCGGCGATCGCCTGGTAACGCAAGGCGTAGGGCCGCTCTCCGCCGCCGAAATCGCTGTTGCGCTGGACTGCGGGTTTGCCGTCGCCGAGGACTTCCGGCAGCGCGGCCTGATTGTCGCCTCGGCGCTTTTCCTTGGCGGTCAGGCGCGCATCGCAAGTCCGATGGCGCTCGCCAATAAAGCTTTAGAGAGGGAAATCGCCCATGCCTGAGTTTCCGATCCGCAAGATCGCGGTGCTGACCGAAGAGATATTTCACGAAGGCGGACCGGTGGCGAAGGTGCCGCGGCGCCGCGCCGCGGCCATGGCACTGGTCAAGAATCCGTTCGCCGGCCGATACGTGGAAGAGCTGCAGAGCGCCATGGAAGATTTGAAGCCGCTCGGGCTGCTGCTCTCCGACAGGCTCATCGCCGCGTTGGGCGGCGACGTGAAACAGATCGACGGCTACGGCAAGGGCGCCATTGTCGGCATGGCGGGCGAGCTGGAACATGGCGCGCTTTGGCATGTGCCGGGCGGCTATGCCATGCGCGAACGGCTCGGCGACGCCAAGGCGATCGTGCCCTCGGCAAAAAAGGTCGGCGCCTTCGGTGCGCGGCTCGATGTGCCGCTCGGCCACATCAACGCCGCCTATGTCCGCAGCCATTTCGATGCCATGGAAATTGGCATCAGCGACGGCCCGCGTCCCGACGAGATCCTGTTCTGCCTCGCCATGACCTGCGGTCCGCGCGTACACGATCGGATGGGCGGCCTAGCGGCCAAGGACATCAAGGCATGGGACGGGCTGCGGTGAGCGCCGAAGACAATCTGCTCAAGCTGGTCGAGGCCGAGGAGCCTGACGAAAATGACTATCGCTTACAGGAGCAGGTCGGCTTCATCCTGCGCAAGGCGCACCAGCGCCATGTCTCGATCTTCGCCGCACACATCGCCGATCTGACGCCGCCGCAATTTGCCGCTTTGGCCAAATTGCGCGACGTCGGCGAGACCTCGCAGAACCAGCTTGGCAGCCTGATCGCCATGGATGCGGCGACGGTGAAGGGTGTCATCGACCGGCTGAAAGCGCGTGGCTTTGTCGAACTTAGCAAACACGAAGTCGACAAACGACGCCTGCTGGTCAATCTGACCGCCGAAGGCCGTGACGCAATCGAGCGGCTGATTCCGCTTGCCCGCGAGATTACGCAGGAAACGCTGGCACCGCTTTCCGCCAAGGAGGCGGCCATATTCATGAAGCTGCTTGCCAAGCTGGCTTGAGCTGCCACCTGCCGACCGTTTAGTTGTTATTCCTGCCGGGCGCAGAACGCCCGGCAGGAAGCCTTGTCTCAGAGGCCGTTGTCCTTCAGGACCTGGGCGGAGTTTTCCTTGGTGATCTTCTCCGTCGGCAAGGTGATGGTCTTTTCCACCTTCTCGCCGTTCAGGAACTTGATCGCCTGCCGCAGTCCTTCGGCGCCGGGCGTCACATAGGTGAAGGTCGCCGTCAGTTCGCCATTGTTGACCAGCGTTACGCCTTCATTGGGCAGACCATCGATCCCGATGAACTTGATGTCCTTCTCGCGTCCGGCATCCTTGGCGGCAAGATAGGCGCCATACGCCATCGGATCATTATGACCATAGACGAGGTCGATCTTCTCGTTGTTGCGCAGTGCCGTGGCCATGATGTTGTAGGCCTGGTCCTGTTTCCAGTCGCCCGACTGCTGGTCGAGCAGGTTTTTGATGCCCGGCTCCTTGTCGGTGAACTCATGGAAGCCATCGTGGCGGTCGTGCGCCGGCTGGGTGCCCATGCCGCCCCAGATTTCGACGACGTTGCCGGCGGCCTTGCCCTTGCCGCCGAGCAGCTCCACGGCATATTCGCCCGCAGCCCGGCCGATCAGCTTGTTGTCACCGCCGACGAACTGCGTGTAGTCGTTGGTTTCGACGTTGCGGTCGAGCACGAAGACCGGGATTTTGGCATCGATCGCCTGCTGCACGACGCCGGTCAGGCCGGCGGATTCCTTCGGTGATACCAGCAGCGCATCGACCTCCTGACGGATCAGGTTCTCGACATCGGCGACCTGCTTCTCAGTCTTGTCCTCGCCGTCGGTGACGATCAGCTCGACTTCCGGATGCTTGGCCGCTTCGGCCAGGATGTCCTTGTTGAACTGGGCGCGCCAGGGTTCGATCGTCGTCACCTGCGAGAAGCCGATCTTCCACTTCTTGTCCTGTGCGTGGGCGCTACCGCCGGCAAGCATGGCGGTCGTGGTCAGGAGTGCCGCTGTCAGCGCGGCAAGCTTCAACAATTCACGTCGTTTCATTTCTTGTTTCCTCCAACATTTAGAGACGCGGTCTCTTGCGACGGCCGCTTTGCCGCGGCCGTTTCCTTGTGCGCTTGCCCACCGGGCAAGCGCAGATAGAAGAGAAGATCGCCGGCGTTGCGCTCCTGCACGAGCACCGTGCCGATGATGATCATCCCCTTCAGCACCAGCTGAAGGTTCGAATTGATATTGTGCAGCTGCAGGATGTTCGAGAGCAGGCCGAAGATCAGCACGCCGCAGAATGTCCCGATCAAGCTGCCGCGCCCGCCCATCAGGCTGGTGCCGCCGATGACCACGGCGGCAATCGCGTCGAGCTCCAGCCCGGCGCCGGCGTCCGGCTTGCCTTGCCGGTACTGCGCGACATAGAGCACAGCCGCGATGCCGGCCAGCAGCCCCGAAACCGCGTAGGTGGCGATCTTCACGCGGCCGGCGGCGATGCCGGACAGCCGTGCCGCCTCTTCATTGCCGCCGATTGCATAGACATAGCGGCCGAACGGCGTGAAGCGCAGCACGGCGCCGTAGATCAGGATGGCGCCGAGGAAGAACAGGCCCGGCATCGGGATCACGCCGAACACCAGCGAGCGCAGCATTTCGAAATCGGCGGTGGCGTTCGACCCGGTATAGACCGGCAGCACCGCGTTGTTCTGGCCGGCGGTCAGCCGGGCGATACCGAGCGCCGTGACCATCATTGCCAGCGTGACGATGAAGGGCTGCAGCCGCCCGGCGACGATGATGAAGCCGTTGAGCGCGCCGAACAGCAGGCCAACGCAAGGCGCCACCAGCAACACGCCGAGCACGCCGAATTTTGAGCCTACCTGCGGCAGCAGGAACCACAGCACCAGACTGCACAGGATCACCCCGACAATGCCGGGCGTGACCAGCCCACGAACGCTATCCAACCTGATGTCGTGCGTGGCCTGCGGGCCGGCGCGGGATTTTTCGATGTTCAGCAGGATGAAACGAGTGACGAGAATGCCGAGGCAAAGGGCTGCCACGGCAACTGTCGGCACCCCCACCACCACCGCCGGCGTCACGCCGGGGACCGTCAGCAGCATGGCACAGACCACCGTGCAGATCGCCATCAGCGAGCCGACGGAAAGGTCGATACCGCCGGTGATGATCACCGCCGTCATGCCGGTGGCAATCAGGCCGGTGGTCGACACCTGGCGGAGCACATCGAGCAGATTGCCGTAGGACAGGAAGATGTTGTTGCCCTTGGAACTGATCGGCGAGCCGAGCACGCCGATCAGGAAGATGGCGATCAGGCCCCAATAGAGCTTCGTCCGGGACAGGATATGCAAAATGGTCATGCGGCAGGCCTCGTCATGGTCCGTCGCGGCGCTGCAAGCCGCATGATGGCCTCCTCGCTGGCTTGCGCGCGGGACAGGATTCCCGTCTGGCGGCCGTCGGCCATGACCAGGATACGGTCAGAAAGATGCAGCAGCTCCGGCAATTCCGAGCTGATGACGGCGATCGCCAGCCCGTCTCGCGCCAGCTTGAAGATGAGATCGTAGATTTCCCGCTTGGCGCCGACATCGATGCCGCGGGTCGGCTCGTCGAGCAGCAGCACCCGCGGCCTCGTCGCCAGCCACTTGCCGATGACGACCTTCTGCTGGTTGCCGCCGGACAGCGTGCCGGCCGGCTGCTCGATGGTCTCGCAGCGAATGCCGAGCGCCTTGACGGCGTCCCGTGCCAGCCCTTGCTCGCCGGCCAGCGAGCGGAGGCCGAACCGCGCCAGCGCGCCGACCAGCGGCAGCGCGACATTGTCGGTGATCGAGGCCTCGAGGTGCAGGCCTTGCGTCTTGCGGTCTTCTGTGACCAGGGCGATGCCGAGCCGGCGTGCATCGCGCGGCGAACGGATTTCTACTGCCTCGCCATCGAGCCTGATCTCACCGCCGGCACGTCCGCCACTGGACCCGAAGATCGTTTCCAGGATTTCGGTACGGCCCGAGCCCAGCAACCCGCCGATACCGAGGATTTCTCCGGCGGCAAGGTCGAAGCTGACGCCGTCGAGCACGGTGCGCCAGCCATGGCGATTGGGCTTTGACAGCGACAGCTCGCTTACGGAAAGGACGGTGTTGCCATCCGGGATGCGGTGCTCCTGGGAGGAAGCAAGCAGGTTTCGCCCGACCATCGCCGAAATTATGGCGTCTTCGTCGAGCTTGTCCATCGCCTGCGTCAGGACGTGGCGTCCATCGCGAAACACGGTGACGCGGCTGGCCAGATGCATGACCTCGTCGATGCGGTGCGAAATGTAGATGATCGCCACGCCGCTATTGGCGAGCTGGCGGATGATGCGGAACAGCCGCTGGCATTCGGCTGGCGAAAGGGCGGAGGTCGGCTCGTCCATGATCAGAATGCGTGCCGACATCGACAGCGCCTTGGCGATCTCGACCAGTTGCTGTTCGCCGACGCGCAAGGCCCCGACGCGCGCATCCGGGTCGAGCTCGATGCCGAGCCTCTGCAAGAGCGTGCCGGCGGCGCGGCTGCTCGCCTTGCGGTCGACGATCAGTCCGGCAATCAGCTTCTCGCGGCCGAGAAAAATGTTATCGGCGACGCTCAGTTCGGGGACGAGGTTCAGCTCCTGGTGGATGATGGCGATGCCGGCACGCTCGGCTTCGCGGACGCCGGTAAAGCGCACCGGGTGGCCATCGATACTGACCGTGCCGTTATAATCCGTGTAGACGCCGGACAGGATTTTCATCAGCGTCGACTTGCCGGCGCCGTTCTCCCCCATCAGGGCATGGACCTCGCCGCGCCGCAGCTCGAAGCCGACATCGACAAGCGCGGCGATACCGCCGAAGGACTTGGAGATGCGCTCGGCGCTCAGCACGACAGCCGAGCCGTCCGCCATAGCGCCTTCCGCAGGGATGGAATTGCCGTGCTGCATGACAAGGACGGCCTCCCTCCGTCGTCACCGAACGCCCCAAACGCTAATCTAAACGTTTCGATCATGTCAAGCCAATATCTGGAACCTAAGATTGTTCCATTTCAATTCTTGCGCAAAATCATAAGATTCCGTACGTATTGCTGCCGCGGAGTGGTGAAACGTTTCGAAAATGACAGCGTCAGGACGAAAAAAGCAGCGCAAATCCACTGCACCGACCATGCTTCATGTGGCCGAAGCGGCCCGTGTTTCCGTGGCCACCGTATCGGCGCTGATCAACCGCACCGCGACCGTCAGCCCCGAGCTCAGCCGCCGCATCGAGCAGGCGATCCGCGACATCGGCTATAAGCGCAACGCCATCGCCCGCAGCCTGAAGATGGGCACCACCCGCACCATTGGGCTTACCGTCCCCCATATCACCAATCCGTTCTTTACCGACGTGGTTTCGGTGATCCAGCAGGCTTTCGACAGGGCCGGCTACGCCGTCATGCTGTGCTGCACCGACGAGCATCTGAACACCCAGGACGACCAGATCAGGCTGTTGCTCGACCGGATGGTCGACGGGCTGATCGTCGCGCGTGTCGGCGACGGCGCGATCCTCAAAGAGATTGTCGACGACGCCAACGTGCCGGTCGTGCTGCTCGACCGTGTTTGCCAGGGAGTCGACACCGATACCGTCGTTCTCGACAATCAGCGCGCGGTGTTCGACGCCATCACCTATCTGATCGATCTCGGCCATCGGCGCATCGGCTACATCTCCGGCTCGTTCGATATCTCGCCGATGCATGACCGCATGGCGGGATATCGGGAAGCCCTCCAGGCCGCCGGCCTGCCGGCCGAGCCCGAGCTCGTCCGCTTCGGCAATTTCCACGAAGTCGATGGCTACAACGCCACCATGCAGCTGCTTTCGCTGCACGACCGGCCGAGCGCCATCTTTTCGGCCAACAACCCGATGGTGATCGGCACGATGAAGGCCATTCGCGATATCGGCCTATCCTGTCCGGAGGATATTTCCGTCGCCTGCTTCGACGATTTTCCATGGTCGGATGTGTTCCGGCCACAATTGACCACGGTCGCACAGCCCGTGCAGGCGATCGGCGAACAGACGGCCAATCTGCTGCTCGACCGGCTCGCCGGAAACAGAGATGCGCCGCCGCGCAAGCTGACACTCAAGGGACGCCTGATGATCCGCAATTCATGCCGGCCACTTGGCGCGATCGCACAAAGCGTCAGCGTGTAGCGCTTGGGCTCCTCTGTTCAGAAACTTTCAGATGCCGGCGGCACAGCGCGCCCTCTGTCCCACCGGACCCGGCCCTTCGCTGCCGCCCGCACGAGGGTGGCCGTCATCGCATTGCGGCAAAGCGGGTCGCATATGGCCGGTGAGGAATGAGGCGTTGTGTGCGGGCTATTTGCTACTTTTAGTTAAGGCGCGGCGCCGACCGAGCGAAGCGGCCAACAATCAGTCGACCGACAAGACGGAAAGCTTGGCAATCGAGGCATACCGGATTAGGAATATAATGAGATGCGGCTGATCACCGATATAGGCGCAGGCTTGAGTCATGCGCGTGAAATCGATCCTAATCGGGCTGGGACTTGCTGGGATGGTCGCATTCTCCGGCTGCACCACCGGCGGAGCATTACAGACCTTTCCCTCGGCCTATGGCGGCCTCACCGACGCCGGTTTCCGCATTCCGCCGGTTCCGATCTACAAGGTCGACCAAAAGTTCCATCGGCAGACAGTGCCTTATGCAACTGACGAGGAGCCTGGCACCATCATTGTCGATACAGGAGCGAAGTTCCTCTACTACGTGCTGGGAGACGGTCAGGCACTGCGCTACGGCATCGGCGTCGGCAAGGCGGGCTTCGAGTGGCATGGCACTGCTCACGTTGCGAGGAAGCGCGAATGGCCGGATTGGAGCGCGCCGTCCGCCATGATTGTGCGCGAGCAGAAGCGAGGCCGCATCATACCGGCCCATATGGAGGGCGGACTCGTGAACCCGCTCGGTGCACGGGCGCTTTATCTTTTCAACGAGAAGGGTGACACTGGATATCGCCTGCACGGTAGCCCCGAATGGTGGTCCATCGGCAAAGCCGTGTCTGCGGGCTGCATTCGCCTCATGAACCAGGACATCATCGATCTCTATGACCGCTCCACAATCGGCACCAAGGTGATTGTTATTTAGACGCCGCGTTCGCGATGTCCCCGAGTCCAAGAAAGGGGAGATTGGCCCTCGTCGCGGCTTGGTCAATCACCACGTCGCAGGCGGAGGGGAGCGCGAAGGATCGCCGCAGAACGGCTCTTGGGCCGCTCCGCGAGCGTCGGCAAAAATGCCGAGCGGCAAGGAGCAAAATTTCAGGCTGCTTGCGATAGCGATTTGTGAGCCTCGGCCAGGATCTCGAACGAGCGCACCCGCGCCGCATGGTCGAAAATCTGCGCTGTGACCATCAGTTCGTCGGCGCCTGTACGGCGCACGAACGCCTCGATGCCTTGCCTGACCGTTTCGGGGGAGCCGACGACGGCGCAGGAAAGCGCCTGGCCGAGCATGGTCTTGGCCATTGCGTCGAGGTCGCGCTCATATCCTTCGACCGGCGGCGGCAATCGGCCGGGCCGGCCGGTGCGCAAATTGACGAAAGCCTGCTGCAGCGAGGTGAACAACAGCCGCGCTTCGGCATCGGAAGGGGCGGCAAAGACATTGAGGCCGAGCATTACATAAGGCTGGTCGAGCTGCTCCGACGGCTGGAAGCGCGAGCGGTAGATCTCCAGCGCATGATCGAGCTCGGCCGGCGCAAAATGCGAAGCGAAGGCGTAGGGGAGGCCGAGCATGGCAGCAAGCTGCGCGCCGTAGAGGCTGGAGCCCAGGATCCAGATCGGCACCTTTTCGCCTTCGCCGGGCACCGCGCGGATGCGTTGGCTCTCCTCGGCCGGCTGGAAATAACCCATCAGTTCCACGACATCTTGCGGGAAATTGTCGGCGCCGGCCTCGAGGTTGCGGCGCAGCGCCCGCGCCGTCGCCATGTCGGTGCCCGGCGCCCGGCCGAGGCCGAGGTCGATGCGACCGGGATGCAGAGCGTTAAGCGTGCCGAACTGCTCGGCGATGACAAGCGGCGAATGATTGGGCAGCATGATGCCGCCGGCGCCGACGCGTATCGTCTTGGTGCCGCCGGCAACGTGAGCGATGACGACCGAGGTGGCGGCGCTGGCGATGCCGGGCATATTGTGGTGCTCTGCCAGCCAATACCGCTGGTAACCCAGCCGCTCGGCATGGCGGGCAAGGTCGAGTGAGTTGGCGAGCGACTGCGAAGCGCTGCTGCCTTCGACGATCGGCGACAGGTCGAGAACGGAAAGAGCGGTCATCGGCGCGGGATTCCTGTGGACCGGACGGATGTAGGAAGCCATTGCCGAAGCGGCAAATTCAAAATGTTGATGGCGCCCAACGGACGCGCAACCGATGCAAGGTCGTTGATCTGCACACCAATCAGTGGACGCTTTTGGCCTCTTAAGCCGCTACTTTTTTGCCTCGGAAATCTCCTCATCCTCGATCACCGCCGTATGCTGCGCCGCCAGGAAATTGCCGACATGGCTGAGGCCGTCGAAATGATCGCAGAACACCTTGATGACGACCAGCAGCGGCACCGCCAGCAGCGCGCCGACGAAACCCCACAGCCAGGACCAGAAGGCGATGGCGATGAGGATCGCCACGGCATTGATCTCGAGGCGGCGGCCGACCACCGTCGGCGTCACGAACTGGCCTTCGATGATGTCGCATAGAATGACGAAGGCCGGCGCCAGCAGCGCGTAGGAGATCGTCTCGAAGCTGATCAGCGCGATGACGGTGACCAGCGTGATGGTGATCAACGCTCCGATATAGGGCAGGAAATTGAGCAGAGCCGCTGCCGCGCCCCAGACCTGCGCGTTGGGCACGCCGAGTGCCCACAGGCCGAGCCCGATGACCACGCCCAGACATGTATTGATGACCGTGACAGTAAGCAGATAGTGCGAGATTTCACGTTCGACGTCATAGACGACACGCAGTGCCCGCTTCTTTTCGCTGAGACTGGGGAAGGACTGTACGATCTTTTCATAGAACATCGTGCCGGAGGCGAGCAGGAACAGCGACAGCACGAAGACGATGGTGACGCTGGTGCCGGCCGACAGTACATTGCCGGCGGCCTGCGAGAGAATACCGGATGGCGCCATCGCCACCCTCTGAACGCCCGGCTCTTGGGATGTCTGCGTCAGTCCCTCTATCTGACGTGAAATCTCCACGATCCTTTCGAACGGACGGCGCAGTTGTGCCAGACGTTCGGTAAGCTGCTGGCCGATCGACGAGGTGTTGTTGATGACGTCGATAACCGGGCCACTGAGCAGATATCCCGCGACGGCTACGAGGCAGAACGAAAGCAGCACCAGCAATGTCGCCGACATGACATCGGGCATGCCATGCTTGCGCAGGAAGCGAACGATCGGCGTCAGCGTCAGCGCCAGCAGGAAAGCCAGAATGACCGGCATGAAGAAGGCACGGGCGAAGTAGAGTGCGAAGATCGCCATAAGGATGAAGATGCCGACGAGCAGCGAACGCATCAGACGCGTATCCGTCCGCGCCTCGACGCGCGGATCCGGGCTTTCGGTAGCGCTTGCGCCCGAAGCGGCGGGTTCGGCTTTCATTCTGACCCTCGGCGGCACACCGCGATTGGTATTGGTGTTGACCGTTGGCGAAAACGCCTTCGTGGCTTCAAAGTTCCGTTAGCCGGCGTCACCGGCAAGGCCGTGCGGCCTTGCCAATGAATCAGGTGACTGGGAATCAGGCGACCGGCGCCGCCACGGCAGGAACGGCCTTCGCCGTTTCCTTGCGCACGATCGGCGCCACCTTGGTGCCGTAGAGCTCGATAGCCTTCATGATCTTGGCGTGCGGCATGATGCCGATCGCCATCTGCAGCAGGAAGCGGTCGTTACCGAAAAGCCTGTGCTGGGCGATGATCTTTTCGGCCACCTGTTCCGGATTGCCGACGAACAGCGCGCCGTTCGGGCCGCGCGATTGGTCGAAATGCGCCCGCGATGTCGGCCCCCAGCCACGCTCGCGGCCGATGCGGTTCATTACCTCGGCCTGTGGACCGTAGAAATCGTTGGCTGCCTGATCGGTGGTCTCGGCGATGAAGCCGTGCACGTTGAGGCTGGTGGCAAGGCTCGCCGGATCGCTGCCGGCCCGCCTGGCTGCATCCCTATAGGTGTCGAACAGCGGTGCGAACCGCGCCGGCTCGCCGCCGATGATCGCCAGCGCCAGCGGCAGCCCGAGCACGCCCGCCCGCGCCGCCGATTGCGGCGTGCCGCCGATCGCGATCCAGATCGGCAATTGGTCCTGTAAGGGCCGGGGATATACGCCGCGATCGTTGATCGGCGCGCGCAGACTGCCCGACCAGGTCACCTTGACGCTGTCGCGGATGGCGAGCAGCAGGTCGAGCTTCTCGGCAAAGAGCTCGTCATAATCTTCGAGATTGTAGCCGAACAGCGGAAAGGATTCGATGAATGAGCCACGCCCGGCCATGATCTCGGCCCGGCCGCCGGACAGAAGGTCGAGGGTCGCAAACTGCTGGAAGACACGGACCGGATCGTCGGAGGACAGCACGGTGACCGCGCTGGTCAGCCTTATGCGCTCGGTTCGTTCGGCAGCCGCCGCCAACGCCACCACCGGAGCGGAGGCAGCGTAGTCGGGACGGTGGTGCTCGCCGAGACCAAAGACGTCCAGCCCGACCTGATCGGCGAGCTCGATCTCCTCAATCAGGTTGCGCAGCCGCTCATGCGCACCAATCGCACCGGGACCCGGCTCCGGGCTGACGTCGGCGAAGGTGTAGAGACCGAGTTCCATAGTATGTCATCCCAGCGTTTTGTCTTCGCGCTACAGGTAGCGGTCAGTCCGTCGCACCGCCAGAGGCCTGGATGGTGAACAGTGCAGGTGGCTTTCAGCCGAATTCAATCGAAAAGGCGTCTCCCGGCTGCAACAGATCAGAATTTCATGGCTGGCATACCGTTTTGGCGCTTGAACTCTCGGTTTTCACGCGTATGTAAGCCTCGCAAATTGACTCCAGGGAAGTGGACTTGGCTATCTACAGGGAAAAAGACGTTTTCGAGCGGCGCAATGCCGCAAATGAGGCAAAGAAGGCGCTTCTGGAGCGCTTCAAGTCAAAGCCGGCGGCAGATGATCCTGCGGTGCTGGCACGACAGGCCGAGCGCAAGGCGATCCTCGAGGCCCGCGCTATACGCGAGGCCGAAAAGGCGAGGCTGAAGCAGGAAAAACTGGCGCGCGAAGCGGCCGAAAAGGCCGAGCGCGAGGCAGCTGCCGAAGCAGCACGCATCGCCGCGGAAGAAGCCGCACAGGCCGAAGCGAAGATCCGGGAAGCTGAAGAGAACGAGCGCATCGCCCGTTTTCTTGCCGACGAGGCCGAACGCAAGGCCAAGCGTGACGCACGCTATGCGGCGCGCAAGCAGCGCACCGGCAGGACGCCGCCTGGCTTCTCCGCGCGATAGCGCCTTCCGGCGCTGATCAGCTGAAAGCAAGAATCAGGGCCGCCTTGCAGCGGCCCCGAACGCGTTGGTCTGTCGGAATCGACTAAGCCGCGAGCTTCAGTCCCATAATGCCGCAGACGATAAGCGCGATGCAGGCCAGCCTGATCGCGGTCGCCGGCTCGCCGAGCAGCCATATCCCGAGCAGTGCCGTGCCGACGGTGCCGATGCCGGTCCACACCGCATAGGCGGTGCCGACCGGCAGTGCCTTCAGCGCCAGGCCGAGCAAGGTCAGGCTGACGATCATCGAGGCTACCGTCAGGACGGTCGGCAGCGGCTTCGAGAATCCGTCGGTGTATTTGAGGCCGATCGCCCAGCCGATTTCGAACAGGCCGGCGAAGAACAGGAAAATCCACGACATCGGATCGCTCCGTTTCGATGGCTCCCGGCCGATTTCTTGAGAAGCGCAAAAACTATCTTCGCTGCATCCATATGGGATGCTCGTGCGCTTAATGAACAATAACACCGGCCGCATTTTCGGCCGGTGGAAATAAGCCAAAACGATAGCGCGGCCCTACTTGTCCTTGAGCTTCATCGCCTTCACCGGCGGTGCCTTCAGGGCCGGCGCCGGAGCGGGTTTCTTCGCGTCCTTCTTCGGTTTGCGGGCTTCCTTGCCTGCCTTCATCGCACCTTTAGCCATGATTCGTTCCTCCGGTTGACGTCTGGCGAAGTGAAACAAGAGAAACGTTCGACTGCAAGAGGCCGTTGCCATGCGAGCGCCTTGGCCGATGGCTGTCAACCGGTTTCTAATTCCCTCGCAAACCGCGGCGGTCCGTGCGATGGTCTTCTTCGCACTGCAGCATCAGCCCTGCGTTTCGCCGGCTGATGATCGGGCAGGCCGGTCAGGACGACAATGCGGATCCACATCGGTTGCCAGATGAGCTTCGACTTCCCGCAGGAAACACCGCTGATCGCGATGCTAAACGTCCATTATTCGCGCGCATCCGATCTCGAGCGGCCGGACTTCCTGACGTCGAACCCGCCGGTGCCGATCGAAAGCTACCGCGACAGTTTCGGCAATTGGTGCAACCGTCTTGTTGCGCCGGCCGGGCGCTTTGCGTTCGGCACGGACGCGGTGATCCGCGACCCCGGTTCCTTCGAGACGCGCGACCTGACGGCCTGGCAGCACGAGGTGCGCGATCTGCCGTCGGAGACGCTGCTGTTCTTGCTGCCCAGCCGCTACTGCGAAAGCGATGTGCTGGCGAGCGAAGCGTGGCGGCTGTTCGGCAACACCCCGCTCGGTATTCCGCGCGTCCAGGCGGTCTGCGACTTCGTCCATAACCATATCGTCTTCAACTATTTCAATGCACGGCCGACACGCACCGCCGCCGAAGCCTATCGCGAGCAGAGTGGTGTGTGCCGCGACTTTGCCCACCTCGCCGTCGCCTTCTGCCGCGCCCTGAACATTCCGACCCGCTACTGCACCGGGTATATCAGCGATATCGGCCTGCCAAAGCCGTGGTCGGAGATGGATTTCGCCGCCTGGATGGAGGTTTATCTCGGCGGCCGCTGGCACGCGTTCGACCCGCGCAATAACGCGCCGCGCATCGGCCGCATCCTGATTGCCTCCGGACGCGATGCCGCCGATGTGCCGCTCACCCACATTTTTGGACCGGGCGCGCTGGCTGACTTCAAGGTCTGGACGGAGGAGGTCGTGGAATAGCCCCTCGCGCTGCCCTTTTGAACAACTCGACGCTTCGGGCGTTGTGACAGCTGTGGAGCTTGGGCGGATGCTCCGCTAATCTCGGTGCATCAACCAAGGCAGCACACCATGGCGGCGCATGGCGGGTCGAAAAAAGTGATCTACGCGGCGCTCGCCGGCAATCTCGCGATCGCACTGACCAAATTCGCCGCTGCCTTGTTCACCGGCAGCTCGGCGATGCTCTCGGAAGGCGTCCACTCGCTCGTCGATACCGGCAATGGCAGCCTGCTGCTTTACGGCATGCACCGTGCCGCCCGCCCGGCCGATCGCACGCATCCGCTCGGCCATGGCCGCGAGCTGTATTTCTGGAGCTTCATCGTCGCGCTCCTCGTCTTTGCGCTGGGCGCCGGTATATCGTTCTACGAAGGCGTGATGCACATCATGGCGCCAGAGCCGATCGCCAGCGCCAAGGTGAACTATTTTGTACTTGGCCTTTCCTTTCTGTTCGAAGGAAGCACCTGGCTGGTGGCGCTGAAGGAATTCCGCCGGCAAAAGGGCAGCCACGGCTGGCTCGAGGCGGTGCAGCTCAGCAAGGATCCGAGTGTCTACACCGTGCTTTTCGAGGACAGTGCGGCACTTCTCGGGCTTGTTGTTGCCTTCGCCGGCATATCGGCGGCGGAGCTGCTGGAGATGCCGGAGCTCGACGGCGCCGCGTCGATCGGCATCGCGCTGATCCTGGGCGCGACCGCGATCTTCCTGGCGCGCGAAAGCAAGAGCCTGCTGCTGGGCGAGCCGGCCTCGCCCGAGGTGCAGACAAAGGTGCTGGCCATCGTCCAGCTGGATCCGGCGGTGCAGCGGGCCAACGGCGTGCTGACGCTGCATATGGGTCCGCAGGAGATCGTCGCCGCCCTGAGCGTCGAATTCGAGGACCATCTATCGGCGCCCGAAATCGAAAACTGCGTCGAGCGCATGGAGGCGCGGCTGCAAACGGAAATGCCGGAGATCACGCGGCTGTTCGTCAAGCCGCAGACCAGCGGCACCTGGGAACAGCGGAGCAAGGCCATGGCGGCGGCGTCCGGAGAAGAACCGGGCTGACGAAACGGATGCGCCACCGGACGCTCCCAGCTATAATCAGCAGGAACAGCTCGGGAGGAACGAAGATGAAAATCGACGGCGGGTGCCATTGCGGCGCCATCACTTACGAGGCCGAGGTCGATCCGGAAAAGACCAGCATTTGCCACTGCATCGATTGTCAGCAATTAACCGGAACGGCCTTTCGCGTGACCGTGCCGGCGTCCGAGGACAATTACAGGATCATCAAGGGCACGCCGAAGATCTACATCAAGACCGCTTCGAGCGGCGCCAAGCGTGCCCAGGCTTTTTGCGGCGAGTGCGGTTCGCACCTCTACGCCACCTCGGTGGGTGACGGACCGAAGGTTTACGGCATCAGGGTCGGCACAGCGCGGCAACGTGATCAACTGGTGCCGAGAAAGCAGATCTGGCACCGCTCGGCACTGCATTGGCTGCCGGAATTCGAAGGCACGACCGTCATCGAGGAGCAGTAGCGCCGGAGCCGGGCCAGGCTCTCGTCTCCGGGTTCCAGCATAGCTCTCAATCGTCGCCTTCGACGACCCTCAGTCTCAATTGCCCGGTTTTCGAATCGGCGACACGCGGGCTGCTTTCCGCTTTTGCTCCGCCGCCATTCGAACCAGCGGTGTCCTCCGCCGGTTGCGCGCCAAACTCCAGTGCCTCGATCTTTTGCCCGCGCCTGGTCACCTTGGATGTCGAGACGAGGATGTCATCGATGTCCTTGGCCGATTGGCCGAAATGCGTCTGCAATTTGCGCACCCGCTCATCGAGCCGTGAGACGTCTTCCATCAGCCGGATGACTTCGCCCTGGATCAGGTGCGCCTGCTCGCGCATGCGAGCATCCTTGAGGATTGCCTGGATGACCTGGATCGACAGCATCAAAAGCGACGGCGAGACGATGACGATGCGGGCGCGGTGCGCCTTGTGGACAACCGCTTCGAAGTTCTCATGGATCTCGGCGAATACCGATTCCGAGGGTACAAACATGAAGGCGGTGTCCTGCGTCTCACCTTGGATCAGGTATTTTTCGGAAATATCACGGACATGTACCTCGATGTCGCGGCGGAAAGCCTGTGCGGCGGACTTCTGCAGGTCGGCGCCTTCGGCGGCACGGATGGCATTCCAGGCTTCGAGCGGAAACTTTGCGTCGATGGCAAGTGCGGGCGCGCCATTCGGCATTTTCACCAGGCAGTCGGGCCGGCTGCCATTCGACAAGGTCGCTTGGAATTCATAGGCACCGTGCGGCAGGCCGTCGGCGACGATCGCCTCCATGCGCGACTGGCCGAAGGCGCCGCGCGTTTGCTTGTTGGAGAGGATCGCCTGAAGTTGCACGACCTGGCTAGCGAGCGACTGGATGTTGCCTTGCGCGGTATCGATGACCGCGAGCCGCTCCTGCAGCTTGGCAAGGCTCTCATGCGTCGATCTCGTCTGCTCGGTCATGGTCTGGCCAAGACGGCCGGTCATGGCGTCGAGGCGCTGGCCGATCGACTGCGTGAGTTCCGCCTGCCGCGCCCCGAACACTTCGGCGATGGCACCCATGCGGCCCTGCATTTCCGCCTGGCTTGCCAAGATGCCGGCCATCCGCGCCTCGGCGTCGCGGGCGTGGTCGGCGGATTCCGCGGCCGCCACCGCACGCGCCTTGGCCGATCGCCACAGCGCGACGACAAGCGCCACGAACAGCCCGAGGAACAGCATTGCGCCGAACGCCAGGGCATGGCCGAGCGTGATCGTGGTGGCGCCGAGCCGGGCGACAGGTTCGGACAGGATGGCGGCCAGTTCGTTCATGCCGACAGCATAGATGATTCGGGACGCCGGCACAGATCAAAACGTGAACGGCCCGGAGGCGCCCCGGTTGACGCTTTTCGTGCGACGTCTTAGGTGAGACGCCATGTCGATCAAGCCGCTTATCATCCTTCCCGATCCCGTCCTGCGTCAGGTTTCGAAACCGGTCGAGCGTGTCGACGGCGATCTGCGCAAACTGGCCGGCGACATGCTGGACACCATGTATGACGCGCCCGGTATCGGACTGGCGGCGATCCAGGTCGGCGAACCTTTGCGCGTGCTGGTGATCGACCTGGCCAAGGAGGACGAGACGCCGGCGCCGCACGTCTTCATCAATCCAGAAATCCTCGAAAGCTCCGACCAGCGTTCGGTCTACGAGGAAGGCTGCCTGTCGATCCCGGACTACTATGCCGAGGTCGAGCGCCCCGCGGCGGTGCGGGTGAAATATCTCGATCGCGACGGCAAGCTGCAGGAGATCGAGGCCGAGGGGCTGATGGCGACTTGCCTGCAGCATGAGATCGACCATCTCAATGGCGTGCTGTTCATCGATTATATCTCCAAGCTGAAGCGCGACATGGTGGTCAAGAAGTTCAAGAAGCTCGCCAAGGATAAGATGCCGGGCAAGATGGTGGGGTAGCTCACTCGATAATCCGCCAAACGTTACAGCCAGACTTTAATTCTCCTTGAGCAACTCTCTTCGCGATGATATCATTGATATCAAATGGAGGCGGCGATGGGCGATATGCTGATCAGAAATATTCCCGAACCGTTGAAGCATGAAATCGAACAGGCGGCGCAGAGGGGCGGCCAGAGCTTGTCACGCAAGGCGATCGACCTTTTGCGGAAAGGTATGATCGCCGAAAAAGAGAGCAGGCCGGAGCCGGGCGTTTCCGCGTGGGACGCCATCCGCGGAGCATTCGCTGCCGAAAACGCAATTGGCGACGAATTCGCAGAAATAATGGACGAAATCGAAGCGGAACGGAAACGCGACTTCGGTCGCCCGGTCAAGGATTTCGAGTGATTGTCCTCGATACCAACATTGTCTCGGAAGCCAGCAAACCCGCGCCCGATTCGAATGTCTCCGCATGGTTTCGCAAACAGAATTTTCTTGAGCTCTACATGTGTGGCCCCGTCATCATGGAGCAGTCTTTGGGCGCGGAAAAATTTTTGAACAGGACAGGATCGGACCGTTATGTTCGCGTGCTCGACCACCTGATTTCGCAGCAGTTTGCCGGCCGCGTCGTGGATTTTTCCGGCTCGGTCCCTCGCCTGGCCGGAAAGCTTCGCGCCGCACGGGAGCAACATGGCCGCCCGATCAGCCTCCCTGACGCGATGATCGCCGCAATCTGCCTGGCGCATGACGCCACGCTTGCGACCCGCAACGTCCGCGACTTCGACGGGCTTGACCTGAAGCTCGTAAACCCGTTTGAAGCGGGTGCCTGAGCCGATTTAGCGGCCCGATCAAGACGGATCCCGGAACAAAATGCCCCTGCGCGTCATCTTCATGGGTACGCCTGAATTCTCGGTGCCGACGCTGCGGGCGATTGCCGAGGCCGGGCATGAATTGGCAGCCGTCTACACGCAGCCGCCGCGCGCCGCGGGCAGGCGCGGGCTTGAGCTGACGCCGTCGCCGGTGCAGCGCGAGGCCGAGCGGCTGGGCGTCGACGTGCGGTCGCCGGTGTCGCTGAAAGGCGAGGCGGAGCAGGACGCGTTCCGCGCTTTGCGCGCCGACGTCGCCGTGGTGGTCGCCTACGGGCTGCTTCTACCCAAACCCATTCTCGAGGCGCCGCGGCTCGGTTGCCTCAACGGCCACGCATCGCTGTTGCCGCGTTGGCGCGGCGCTGCCCCCATCCAGCGCGCCATCATGGCCGGCGACGCCGAGACGGGCATGATGGTGATGCGCATGGACGAAGGCCTCGACACCGGCCCTGTGGCAATGGTTGAAAAATGTGCCATTGGACCCGACATGACGTCCGGCGATCTGCAACACCGGCTGATGGTCGCGGGTGCTGCGCTGATCGTGGAAGCACTCGAACGGCTGGAACGGAATACGTTGACATTTACCACACAGGCAGAGGTGGGGGTGACCTACGCCAAGAAAATCGATAAATCGGAGACTCGCATAGATTGGCTGCGGCCTGCCGGCGACGTGCACAACCAGATTCGCGGCCTGTCGCCCTTTCCCGGTACATGGTGCGAGGCCGAAATCGGCAGCCGCATGGAACGGCTGAAACTGCTTCGCTCGACGCTCTCGCAAGGCGCCGGCGAACCGGGAGGAATTCTCGACGATCGGCTGACGGTTGCCTGCGGGTCAGGCGCGATCAGGCTGGTCGAAGTTCAACGTGCGGGCGGAAAGCCCATTGCCGCGCAGGAGCTTCTGCGCGGGGCCAAGCTCGAAAAAGGAATGAAATTGTCATGAGCATGATGTCCATACGCGCGGCGACGCCGCGGGACCGCGAGGCGATCCGCCTTGTCGAAGAACACGCATTCGGCCAGCAGGCGGAGGCCGGACTGGTCGACGCGCTGGTCACCGGTGGTGATGCCGTCGTCGAACTGGTGGCGGACGAAGACGGGCAAGTGGTCGGCCATATCCTCTTTTCACGGCTCTTCGTGCAGAATGGCGGCAAGAGCTTCCCGGCGGTGGCGCTGGCGCCTCTGGCGGTCGAGCCGTCGTTCCACGGCACGGGCATCGGCGGTGCGCTGGTCCGCGAGGCGCATATCCGCCTGAGGGCTGCCGGCGAGACGCTCGCCGTGGTGCTCGGCGATCCGGCCTATTATGGCCGTTTCGGCTACGGCCGTGCCCGTGCCGCCAAATTCGACAGCGACTATCAGGGCGAAGCCCTGCAGGCGCTTGCCTGGGGCGAGGCGCCGGAGACCGGCAGGCTGGTCTACGCCTCGGCCTTCGGCTCAGCCCTCGCCGCCTGATTTCGTCTTGATCCGGGAATGCCGCGTTTTCGCCTCGACATCGAATATGACGGCAGTCTTTATGCCGGCTGGCAACGACAGGCCAACCAGCCTTCGGTGCAGCAGGCAATCGAGCAGGCGATCGAGAAATTCTGCGGCGAGCAGGTTTCGCTTCGCGCCGCCGGCCGCACCGATGCCGGCGTCCACGCGACCGCTCAGGTCGCGCATGTCGATCTGATCAAGGCATGGCCCGGCGACAAGGTGCGCGATGCGGTCAACGCCCATCTGCAGGCGGCCAAGGCGCGCATCGCCATTCTCGAGGCGGCCGTTGTGCCGGATGGGTTCGATGCGCGTTTCTCGGCGATCGGCCGCCACTACCGCTACCGCATCGTCAACCGGCGCGCGCCGGCGGCGCTCGACAAGGGCAAGATCTGGTGGGTACCGAAGCAGCTGGATGCCGGGGCCATGCACGAAGCGGCAAAGGTGCTACTTGGCCGGCATGATTTCACCACCTTCCGCTCGACCCAATGCCAGGCCGCCAGCCCGGTCCGCACGCTCGACCGGCTGGACGTCAGCCGCACCGGCGATTTGATCGAAGTTCACGCTTCGGCGCGGTCCTTCCTGCACAATCAGGTGCGCTCGATGGTCGGTTCGCTCAAGCGCGTCGGCGAAGGCGGCTGGACTATTGCCGACCTGAAGGCGGCGCTCGAGGCGCGCGACCGTGCCGCCTGCGGCCAGGTGGCGCCGCCCGACGGGCTTTTTCTCGTGCGCGTGGATTATCCGGCTGCCGGAAATATCTAGACACCGTCAGGCATGCTGATCCCGAGCAGCGCCTGCAGGCCGAACAGCACGATCAGCGACGCCACGAACATGCCGGCAAAAACAGCGGTGCCGGCAGCCGCACCCTTGCCGATGGCAACGTTGGTCATCCGCCAGGTCAGCACCATCGACAGCGCGAACAACAGCAGCGACACCAGCCCGGAGACTTCGTCGGCGGACGACAGAAAAAGCCGGATCAACGCTGACGGCAGCATCATCCAGGCGATAATCGCCGAGGCCCAGTTGCTGGCCACTACATAATGCACATAACGGCCGCCCACACCGACCCGAGGCGCGACCAGAGCGAGGGCGATGAGCGGCAGCACCCAGGCACCGATGTCAACGGCGGCCAGGCGGATTAATATGCTGAAACGTCCGGCGAACGCATCGGGATCGCCGATCTCGTTGGCAAGGCCCACCCAGCCGACGATCATTGCCGGCGCCGCGACGACGATGGCAAAAAAGGAATTCCAGAAACCGTCTGCCGAAAGGTCGAGCTGGCGAAATCCGTCGGCCTTGCCGAGCATCAGCCGCCAGGCGCCGGCAAGCGAAGCATAGGTTTCGTCCGCTGAAAGCATCACTAGGATATGTCCTGCGCAAACCAATCTTCAACGAAGCGCAGGTAAATCTGCGTCAGCGTCTCAAGGTCGGCAATCGCCACGCGTTCGTCGACCATGTGCATGGTCTTGCCGACCAGGCCGAATTCGACCACCGGACAATAATCCTTGATGAAGCGGGCATCGGAGGTGCCGCCGGAGGTGGAGAGCGCAGGCTTCCTGCCGGTCACCGCCTTGACCGAACCGCCAAGCGTCTCGATCAACCTGTCGTCGCGTGTCAGGAAAACATGGCTCGGCCCGTCGCGCCAGACGATCTCGTAGTCGACCGGTGTCTTCTTGCCGGCGCGGTATTTCTTGCGTTTCGCCGCCCGGTCGAGGCGGTTGTGGATCTCAGCCTGGATCGTCTCGGCAGTCCATGTGTCGTTGAAGCGGATATTGAAGGTAGCCGCCGCCTTCGCCGGGATGACGTTGGTGGCAGGATTGCCGACATCGATGGAGGTCACTTCAAGATTGGTCGGCTGGAAATCCCTTGTTCCGTTGTCGAAGACGGGGTGCAGCAAGGCGTCGACCAGCGTCATCAGGCCGCGCACCGGGTTGTCGGCTAGCTGCGGATAGGCGGCGTGGCCCTGACGGCCGTTGACGACGACCGTGCCCGACAGCGAGCCGCGCCGACCGATCTTGATCATATCGCCAAGCGCGTCGGGATTGGTTGGCTCGCCGACGATCGAGGCATCCCATTTCTCGCCCTTGGCAGCCGCCCATTCGAGCAGCTTCGTCGTGCCGTTGATCGCCGGCCCTTCCTCATCACCGGTTATCAGCAGCGAGACCGATCCCCTCGGGCCGCCCTTCTGCTCAACATGTCGCGCCACCGCCGCCACGAAACAGGCGATGCCGCCCTTCATGTCGACGGCGCCGCGGCCGAACATCTCGCCATTGGCGATCTCTGCGGCAAAGGGCGGGTGCGTCCAGGCTGCTTCGTCGCCCGCCGGTACCACATCGGTATGGCCGGCAAACATCAGGTGCGGGCCATTGCCGGAACGCCGCGCATAAAGGTTCTCGATGTCCGGAGTGCCGGCTTCGGAAAACACCGGGCGCTCGACCGCAAAGCCGAGCGGCTTCAGCATCGCCTCCAGCGCGCTCAGCGCACCGCCTTCGGCGGGCGTCACCGAAGCGCAGCGGATGAGAGCAGCGACGTTTCTGGCCGGATCGGTAGGCAGCGTCATGGCAAAAGCGATAGTCGAAAGCGCAAGGCCTGTCACGGCCAGACGTGAGGGCCAGCCATGCCGCCGACATTATGGTTTTCATGTCGTATAATTGCGGCAAGGCCTCTCGATCAGGACAGGGCTATCGCATGGTCACGCGTGGCAAGACGATCGTAATCGCCGGTGCCGGCAGTATCGGCTGCTATGCCGGCGGCTGCCTGATACTTGCCGGGCGAAAGGTGGTTCTGCTGGCGCGACCGCGCATCGAGAAGGCCCTGCAAAAAGGTGGATTGCGCATCACCGACCCTGACGGCCGCGACCGCTCGATCAAGCCCGACGCATTGTCGGTCACGGCGGACCCGGCAGCCGCATTCTCCGTTGCCGATATCATCGTGGTGACGGTCAAGAGCGGCGCGACGCAAGACATGGCCGGGCTGATTGCCGCCCATGCCCGACCGGACGCGGTGATACTCAGCCTGCAGAACGGCGTCGACAATGCCGATAAATTGCGAGCCCATCTCGCCCCCCGGCCGGTGCTCGCGGGCATGGTGCCGTTCAATGTGGTCCAATCGCCGGAGGGCGAATTGCCGCTTCGCCTGCATCGCGCCAGCGGCGGCAAAGTGATGATCGACGAGAGTCCGACAGGCCTCGATGAACTGCTTGACGTCGAGGGGTTTGCCGTCACCACGCATGGCGACATCAAAGCGGTGTTGTGGGGCAAGCTGCTGCTCAACCTCAACAACGCGCTGGTGGCGCTTTCCGGCCTGCCGCTGGCGGCAGAGCTTGCCGATCGCCGCTGGCGGCTGGTCCTGGCCGGCCAGATCGACGAAGCATTGGCGGCAATGACGGCGACAGGCACCGAACCCGCTCGCATCTGCGGCCTGCGTCCCGCACTGTTGCCGAAAATGCTTCGCCTGCCCGACTGGCTGTTCAAGCTCTTGGCGCGGCGGATGCTTGCGATCGATCCGGACGCGCGTTCGTCGATGTGGGATGACCTGCAGCGCCGCCGGCCGACGGAGATCGGCGAACTGCAAGGCGCGGTCCTGCGCCTGGCCGAAAAGGCCGGCACGCCGGCGGCTTTGCTGAAGCGTGTCACGGCACTGGTCCGCGCGGCCGAGCAGGAGAGGCGCGGATCGCCCTGCTTGACGCCGGAAGCCGTCGCGGCGACTGTCAGATCGTAGCCCGCAGAGGCGCCCAGTAACGGCCCTTGCCGGTGCGCTTGGCTTCGTAGAGCGCATGGTCGGAACAGGTGAGCAGGATTTCCGGATCGCCCCCGTCGGCGGGTGCGAAGGCACTGCCGACGCTCAAGCCGACATGGATGGCAGAACCGACCCCGAGGTCGAAAGGCACCGAAACCTTTTCGATGGCCCGCTTTGCCAGATAGGTGGCCTCGATCTCCGAGGTTGCGGGCAAAAGGATGACAAATTCGTCGCCGCCGATACGGAAGACCACGTCGCCCGGCCGGAAGCCGCGCTTCAATCGTTCGGCGACCTTGCGCAGCAGCACGTCGCCGACCGCGTGGCCAAAACGGTCGTTGACCTGTTTGAAGCCGTCGAGATCCATGCTGAGCACTGCAAACGGCTTGCCACCATTGGCGGCCGGCGCCGCAAGGTCGCGGCACATGTCGCGCAATTTCTCCTGCAGGAAGATGCGGTTTGGCAGGCCGGTCAGCGCGTCCTTGATGGCCAGGTCGCGATTGTCCAGCTCGGCGCGGATCATGCGGGCATTGATCGCGTGGTTCTGAAGCAGCACGATGATGACGCCGGCCACATAGAACGGCGTTTGAATTCCGACGATCGACATTCCGGGCGCCGCAGAAAACAGTGCGCCAACCACGTAAGGCAGGCTTACGGCCAACATGACGAATATGGCGAAGCGCGGGGTCGCCGCGTTGCGTGACGACACCACGCCAACGACACCGGCGACATTCAAGGCGGCCAGTACGGAAAGCGCCATATTCCCACTGGCAACACAGCCATAGCAGCCAAGGCCGAAAACAACCGACCATACGCCACTGGCTGCCATCAGGCCCGCCAGCGGCCCCTTCGAGCCGCGCCTGCGGGCCTGCTCGCATTCCCGCATCAGCAAAACGCGGACGGCGAAAAGCATCAGGTCGGCTGCGATCCAGGCGTAGGGCCACCAATCCCCGGTGGCAAGTGCGGTGCTGACCGCAACCAACAGAACGCTGACGGTACCGAACAGGACTGCGAATTTGCGATCGAAGGTGGTGTCGAGAAGCCGTGCACGGACAGCTTCCGGTTCCAATTTCATCGGCGAAGAGAACCAGGCAAACAGGCGAGCGCCGACGCTCCACGTTTTGCGTGGCTCCGTGGTCGTCAGGGATAGGTCGCTTGCCAGTCGAGCGCTCCGTGCCGGTCGACACAGTCTTCGCCGGCATGCTGGGCCAGGGTGATTAACATTCGCTTAGAGCATCCGGCCCAAACCGGGCTTTCGGAAAATCCGCGGCTCCGCCGCTCTAGAGGACCTGCCGCCGGGTCGCGGGTTTTAACTTGCCGGCCCCGGTCGTTTGCGGACCGCAGGCCGACGCGGCGGACCTGGCTCGGGATCGGTCTTCCCCGCACGTGCCGGCTGCCCATGAGGGGTTTCGATCAGCGTGATCTTCTGCCAGATCTTTCGCGACAGGTTCGAAGCCAGGTTCTCGATGTCGTTGACGCCGTCGATGACCACGGTGTCATTGACCGACTGCGCAAACAGCGCGGCGATCTTGCCGGTGATCGACAGCATTTCGGAGCAGTAGTCGAGATAGCGGGCAAGGTCGGCGGCATTGGTGATGCGGGCTGGCGAATGCGGCGTCGGCTTGAAACTGGCTGAAAGCGCTGCCGGATCCTTGGTCAGCTGGTGCATGTCGATGACATGGATCAGCGAACGCAACCCGTGGAGCTGGCGAAACACCCGCTTGCGCTTGATCCGCTCCTCGGAGCGGATCAGGGCCAGGAAGCCCAGCACGGCGAGGATGATCATGTTGAGTGAGGCTTCGATGCCTTGCACCGACTGGAAGGCGTCGTGGTTTCCCGAAATGCGGCCGAGCGGCAGGATCGTGCCGACGAACAGGAACATCAGCGCTCCGACGGCGAAGGCGGCGATGATGAGGCCGCGCAGCCACCAGATCGGCGCCTCTAGCGCCTTGGCGGCTTTTGCCAGATCGCGCGACAGCGACACGAGCTCGGCGGCGACGCCGTGCAAGCCTGCATCGGGAAAGCGCTCGGCGATGCGCTCTTCCAGCCGTTCGGCGGTTTCGAGGATCAGTTTCGAATCAAGCGAGCGGTAGCGCATGACGAAATGTCCGATCGGCGCTCAGGGTTCGGCCGGTGCATTGGTGCGCTTGCCGTAGCGGTTGGGGCCCGGCTGCCCGGGAAATAGGCAAAGCACGAGAAAAGCGATGATCGAGACAACCGGCACGAACAACACCAGTGCCGCAACACCCGGCTTGTCGAGGTCATGCAACCGCTTCACCGCCAGCACCACGTTCGACCAAAGCGAGGCAATGAAGGCGATGAAGAAAATGAACGACCACATGTTGCTCTCGGTAGTGCCTTCCGGCACCAGCGTGAAACGATAGAGCGGGAAGGCCTGTATGATGGCCACCAGCAGTCCTCCCAGAAAATAGACCGCGCGGCTGACGCGGCCCGAAGTTCTAAAGAAAAGCCAGATGAGGTCTGATCTGTCAGGCAAGCGAATCCCGTTCGTATTCGTGGGGAAAGATCAATCGCGAAGCAATTCGTTGATCGAGGTCTTGGACCGGGTCCTGGCGTCGACCCGCTTGACGATGACGGCGCAGTAGAGGCTGGGGCCGGGCTCGCCGTTCGGCAAGGGCTTGCCCGGCAGGGAGCCGGCGACGACGACGGAATTGGCCGGCACTTCGCCGTAGAAGATCTCGCCGGTGGCACGGTCGACGATTTTGGTCGACTGGCCGATGAAGACGCCCATGCCGAGCACGGAGCCTTCGCGCACGATGCAGCCCTCGACCACTTCCGAGCGCGCGCCGATGAAGCAATTGTCCTCGATGATGGTGGGGCCGGCCTGCATCGGCTCCAGCACGCCGCCGATGCCGACGCCGCCCGACAGATGGACGTTCTTGCCGATCTGGGCGCAGGAGCCGACCGACGCCCAGGTGTCGACCATGGTGCCGCTGTCGACATAGGCGCCGACATTGACGAAGGACGGCATCAGCACGACGCCCGGCGCGACATAGGCGGAGCGGCGCACGATCGACGACGGCACGGCGCGGAAGCCGGCCTTCTCGAAATCGACGGCGCTCCAGCCGTCGAACTTCGAGGGCACCTTGTCCCACCATACCGCCTGACCGGGACCACCCTTGATGATCTCCATCGGATTGAGCCGGAAGGACAGCAGCACCGCTTTCTTCAGCCACTGGTTGACGTGCCATTTGCCGTCGGCCTGGTGCTCGGCGACGCGGGCGACACCCCGGTCGAGCAGGTCGAGCGCCGACTGGATGGCCTCACGCGTCTCGCCGCGGGTTGCGGTCGAAATCGTGTCGCGTTCCTCGAAGGCGTTCTCGATGATCTTCTCGAGACTCGCGAGATCGGGCTTCGACATGAATTCGCTCCATTACCAAGCTGTTAAGGGCCGGCGCCTTAACCTGTTTGAAAGTCGCGCGGACCCTATGTGAAGGCTTGGGGAGGGTCAATCGCGGCAGCGTCACGGGACGGCGCAAGTGAATGATTGGACGGGTAAAGCTGAAATGACTCCTATGGAAAAGGCGGGGTGGACGCCGCTGCCGCATTCGGACGAGGACCTGGAGCGGTCGAAAAGCGTGCCGGACACGCCGCAAACGCGCGCGGAGACGTATCGGCTGGCCTGGAACGACCCCGATTTCATGACGCGGCGCGAGTTGCGCGCGGTCAGGCTGCAGCTCGAACTGCTGAAGCCGGAGATGATCCTGGCCGAGCGCGGCATTCAATCGACCGTCATCCTGTTCGGCGGCGCCCGCATCCCCGAACCCGGCGGTGAGGCCTGGGCGGCCAAGAACGAGACGCAGAAGAAGAACCTCGAGCAAAACAGCAAATATTATGAGGAGGCGCGCAAATTCGCCCGCCTCTGCTCGCAGCAGTCGGCCACCTCGTACTATCGCGAATTCGTCGTGGTGACTGGCGGCGGGCCTGGTGTCATGGAGGCCGGCAATCGCGGCGCCGATGATGTCGGCGCGCCATCGATCGGGCTCAACATCGTGCTGCCGCACGAACAGGCGCCAAACGCTTACGTGACGCCGGAGCTCTGCTTCAATTTCCACTATTTCGCGGTCCGCAAGATGCATTTCGTCATGCGTGCCAAGGCCGTTGCGGTGTTTCCCGGCGGCTTCGGCACGATGGACGAATTCTTCGAGACGCTGACCCTGATCCAGACCGGCCGCATGGAACGCGTGCCGGTCATCCTGTTCGGCAAGGCTTTCTGGGCAAGGGCGATCGACCTCGATTTCCTCGCCGAGCAAGGCACGATCACGCCCGGCGACCAGGACATCATCGATTTCGTCGACACCGCCGACGAGGCCTGGGGGATCGTCAGCCGCTTCTACAAGCTCTGATGCATAGGAAACAAAGGTTTGAACCGCGCCGCCGCGATCAAGCGGTGACTTCGACGATCGCCGTGAGAAAGCTGGCGAGGTCGTCGGTGACGAAGTCCACGTCGTCCTCATTGGCCGGGTCGCGCTCCCAGATTTCCGAGAAGGTCGGCTCGAAATTGCGCGGCACCACCAGCACCGTGGTCATGCCCAGCGATTTCGGCACCGACAGGTTGCGGGCGAGATCTTCGAACATCACCGCATTTTGCCCGGTAACAGCGTGGAGTTCGGCAAATTTCTCGTAGGACTGCCGTGCCGGCTTGGGATTGAGCCCGGCTGCGACAATGTCGAAAATGTCGTCGAAATGCTCGAGGATACCGAGCTGCCGCGCGGTGCGTTCGGCATGCCGGCGATCGCCATTGGTGAAGATGAATTTACGGCCGGGAAGCTGGCGTATGGCCGTGCCAAGGACAGGATCGGGCACCAGCCAGGAATAATCGATGTCGTGCACTTTCTCGAGAAAATCGTCGGGGTCGATGCCGTGGCGCGTCATCAATCCGTTCAGTGTCGTGCCGTATTCCCGGTAGAGCTCCTTTTGCAGCTTGCGTGCTTCCTCGCGCGGCAGCGTCAGCAACTCTCCGACATAGGCGGTCATCTTCACATCGATCTGCGAGAACAGATTCGAATGGTGCGGATAGAGCGTGTTGTCGAGATCGAACACCCAGTCGGTGACATGGGCAAAGCGGGCGGGATCGGGAAGCGCGGTCATACCGTCCTTATGGCACGAAACGATCTTTCTAGCAGGGGGTTTATCCACAACCTATGCGCGCTAAGAGTGGTAAAAAACGCGACACGATTAAAATCTTACGCATCGCCGAAAGGTGACATTCAGCGCTTGCTGACACGAAGACGGACCAGTGGGAGCAAGCGATGAATCGCATATTTCTAAAGTCTGCCGCCATCGCTTTCGCCTCCGTCGCCGCCTCACTTCTGTTGACGCTGATCGTTGTTCCGGCAATGGGGTTTTCGATCAATCGCACCATCTGGCTGACGTCGACCCTATGCCCGCTCGCTCTGGCCTGGGGCGCCGGCGCCTATTCGTTCTGGCAGAGCGAAAGGTTGAAAAACGCGCACCGCGACCTTGCTCGCAATCATGCCCAGCTTGCCGCCGCGCATCGGCGCCTGGCGGAAAAGGCGAGCCGCGACGACATGACCGGCATGCTCAACCGCGAAAGTTTCTTTGGCGCCCTCGACGGCTCCCGGCGCAAATCCGATCGCGGCGCATTGCTGATCATCGATGCCGACCATTTCAAGACCATCAACGACAGTTACGGCCATCTGATCGGCGACGACGCGCTGCTTCTGATCGCAAATGCAATAGAGCGCGGCGTGCGTAGCGGCGACATGCTTGGCCGCATCGGCGGCGAGGAATTCTGCGCCTTCCTGATCGGCGCCACCGAACACGAAGCCAGGCGCGTCGCCGAGCGCATCCGCCGTGAAGTCGAGTGTATCCGTTTCCGCCCCGTCGACGAACGAACGGTTCCGCTGACCGTCAGTATTGGCGGCATCACCTGCGGCGAGGAAATCGACGTGTCGGATCTGATGCGAGCCGCCGATCGGCGGCTCTACGAGGCCAAGCATCGCGGCCGCAATCTGTCGGTCCTCGACAGGGACATTTCCGAAGCGGCGTGAGCCTTGGCGGTCGTTAAGAAGAACTAACCTTTTAGATCTTTGCCGGGTCGAGCGCCGGCTCGCCTTTGCGGCGCGCGACGATCGCCGCAAGATCGGCAGTCTCGAAAGCATCACGCAGGACGTCGAAGGATGGCAGTACGAAATAGGCGCGCTGGAACTTGTCGATCTCGTAGCCGGTGCGCATTACGGTTTCCAGGTCGAAGGGGACATGGTGCGCCTCGCCGCCTTCAACGGCGAACTGAAGCTCCGTGAAGGATGACATCAGCCCGGCGCCGAAAGCCTTCAGCGGCTGGCCCGCCTCGCGCATCAGCCCGTATTCGACGGTGTACCAGTAAAGCCGGGTGATCATCTCGTCGCCGCCGAGCGCAATCACGCTGTCGGCCTTCTTGCCATACATCTGCATGAAGTCGGCAAAGACCGGCTGCGTCAGGATCGGCACGTGACCGAAGAAATCGTGGAACATGTCGGGCTCGACAATGTAGTCGAGCTCCTTTTGGGTTCGCAGCCAGTTGGTGACCGGGAACCGGCGGTTGGCGAGGTGGTCGAAGAACGGCGTGGCGGGAATGAGCCCCGGCACAGCGACGATCTCCCAGCCGGTGAGCTTGCGCAGCTTCTCGCTGACCGCACCGAAGTCCGGGATCTTGTCGAGAAGGCCGAGCGCCGCGACGCCATCGAGGTAGGAGTGGTGGGCCAGCTTCCTGGTCAGCTTCGTCTGGCGGTCGCACAGCGTGCGCCACACCGCCTGTTCTTCGTCGGTATAGTTATAGCCCTGCGCCACGGTGAAATCGGCACGGCAGACCGAATAATCGCCGCGAAGGCCTCGCGCCGCGCATTCGCGGGCATAGTCGGCAACGTTCATCGTCATTGGTTTGCTCTCCCTACAAATCATGATTAGCGGATTGCCGGAAATTCTAGCCGGAGGGCGCGAGGCAAATCAGCTTTGATGGTGGCCCAAATGCGGGCTTGGAGGTAAAAGACTCCACGATCGAGCTTCGGGAGAGTGAAAATGCCTCAGTTTGACGAATTCGAGATCAAGATGCTCGACATCCTGCAGCGCGACGGGCGCAAGCCGGTATCGGAGCTGGCGCAGGAGATCGGCCTGTCGACGACACCTTGCGCGCGGCGCTTCGAGGCTCTTCAGCAGGCGGGCATCATTAAGGGCTTCGCCGCGGTGCTCAGCCGTCGCGCCGTCGGGCTGATGGTCGAGGTGTTCATCCAGGTGCGCTTGACCAGCCACAGCGACGGCTCGCCCGAAAGCTTCATCGCCGCCGTTCAGCGCATGGACGAGGTGTCCTCATGCTGGACCATGACCGGCGACCATGATTTCCTGCTGCATGTGATGGTGCCGTCGGTCGACGAGCTCAATGCCTTCGTCATGCACCGGCTGATGCGGCTCGAAGGCGTGCGCGACGTCCACACCCAGCTTGTGCTGCAGAACATCAAGGGGCCTGGCCATGTCCCGCTTGCACATCTCAGACGATAGGCATTTCTGCGGAAAAGCTGCACACAAACTGCTGAAGCGAGCCAATCTCCGGAGCTAGATCGCCGACTACGACATGCGGACCGCCATTGCATAAGGTCCGCCATGAAAATCGTCCTGATCAACCCGCCGCATACAGCTATCGGCAGCCGTGTGCCGGACGACCACCTGCCGCCGCTCGGTCTGCTGGCACTGGGCGGTCCGCTGATCGACGCGGGACATGAAGTGCGGCTTGTCGACGCCGAATTCGGGCCGATGCCGCTTGCCACGCTGGTCCGGGACGCCTTGAGCGACCATCCCGACTGCATTCTGATCGGCCATTCCGGCTCGACCTCTGCGCATCCGATAGCCCTGCTGATCGCCGGCATGGTCAAGCACATCGATCCGGCGACAATCCTGATCTATGGCGGCGTGTTCCCCACCTATCACTGGCGCGACATACTGGCCGAAACGGATGCCTTCGACTTCATCGTGCGCCGCGAGGGCGAGGCGACAATCGTGGCGCTGGTCGAGGCGCTGGAGAAACGCAAGCCGCTGTCGGACGTGGCGGGCATCGCCTTTCCTGACGATTTGCGGCGGCCCTTCGCCACCAAGCCGGCAAGGACGATCGCCAACCTCGACGACTACCGCGTCGGCTGGGAACTGATCGATCATCGCCGCTATAGCTATTGGGGAGGCAAGCGTGCGGTGGTCATGCAGTTCTCGCGAGGCTGCCCGCATCTGTGCAACTATTGCGGCCAGCGTGGCTTCTGGACGCGCTGGCGGCATCGCGACCCCGTGAAATTCGCGCAAGAGATCGCCTGGCTGTACCGGCAGCATGGCGTCGAGCTGATCAACCTCGCCGACGAGAACCCGACATCCTCCAAAAAAGCCTGGCGCGCCTTTCTCGATGCGATGATCGCCGAGAATGTGCCGGTGCTGATCGTCGGCTCGACCCGCGCCGACGACATCGTCCGCGATGCCGACAGCCTGCATCTCTATCGCAAGGCCGGCGTCATCCGCTGGCTGCTTGGCATGGAAAACACCGACGAGCAGACGCTCCAGTTGATCCGCAAGGGCGGCAGCACCTCATCCGACCGCGAGGCGATACGGCTGCTGCGCCTCAACGGCATCTTGTCGATGGCGACCTGGGTGGCCGGTTTCGAGGACGAAAGCCTCCGTGACCTCTGGCGCGGCTTCCGCCAGCTGATCGCCTATGACCCCGACCAGATCCAGGCGCTCTACGTCACGCCGCACCGCTGGACGCCGTTCTTCAGGATTGCCAGGGATCGCAAGGTGATCCAGCTGGATGCCCGCCTGTGGGACTACAAGCATCAGGTGCTGCAGATGACCCGGCTCAAGCCGTGGATATTGTTCTTCGCCGTCAAGCTGATCGAACTGGCAGTACAGTCGCGGCCAAAGGCTCTGGCGCGTATCCTGTTCCACAAGGATCCGGAGCAACGGCATTCGATGCGCTGGTACACAAAAATGGGCCGCCGCGTCTGGTTCCGCGAAGTCTGGGGCTTTCTGGTCCGCGACCGCCGCCTGAAAAATGGGCCGACGCTGGCCGAATTCTGGGGCGCGCCGCAGGACGAGGAAGAGGAATCGATGGTGGTCGCGCACCCGGCGCGCAGGCTGACACCGCCTGGGATCACGATTTCGCCGCGGCCTGACCGGCTCCGGGCAATCTCTTAACAAACATACGCAACGTATGTGTATTGACATACGGAATGTATGTACCCACTTCAGGCATACGGGACGTATATCAATGACCGCCCCGTAAAGTGGAGCGCAGCGATCCGAAACCCTGAAGTCTTGCGAGCGGCTCTCGCCCTTCCCGGTGAAGCCACATCGCGATGGTCGCGAGGTCTGGCCGGCCTGCCTTGTCCGAATGGAGTGAAACAATGACCAAACGCGATGCGATCTTCCCTGCCGGTCGGCAGGCCCTCTACGAGATCAACCGCTATTCGGCGGCGATCCGCTCAGGCGACTTTCTGTTCGTTTCGGGCCAAGTCGGCAGCCGCGAGGACGGATCGCCCGAGCCAGCCTTCGAAAAGCAGGTCCAGCTTGCCTTCGACAATCTCGCGGCGGTGTTGAAGGCCGCCGGTTGCACGTTCGACGACATCGTTGACGTGACCACTTTCCACACCGACCCGGCCACGCAGTGGGAGGCGATTGACGCCGTTCGACTTAAGGCGATCGGTGAACCGCCCTACCCGAACTGGACCGCGGTGGGGGTGAATTGGCTGGCGGGCTTCGATTTTGAAATAAAGGTCATCGCGCGGCTTCCTCGGCCCGGATGATCGACTGGCGGCGAGCGACGAAGGCGGAGATTGCCTAAATCGATCGTTCACCGCCCGCCTGTCTCGACAAGCGCTGCGATGATGATCTGACGGTCATCCGGGCTATCGCAGCGTTGGACAGACTGGGGCCACTCACGGCACGATCAGCGTGCCGGCGCCGTGTTCGGTGAACAGCTCGAGCAGCACCGCATGCGGCGTCTTGCCGTTCAGGATGACGACGCCTTCGACGCCGCGCTCGATTGCCTCGATGCAGGTCTCGACTTTGGGGATCATGCCGCCCGAGACCGTGCCGTCCTTGATCAGGGCCTTGGCCTCGGCCACGGTCAGTTCGTCGATCAGCTTCTTGTTCTTGTCGAGCACGCCAGGCACGTCGGTGAGGAACAGCAGGCGCGTCGCCTGACAGGCGCCGGCGATGGCGCCGGCAAAAGTGTCGGCGTTGATGTTGTAGGTATGGCCGTCGCGCCCGGGCGCGACCGGCGCCAGCACCGGGATCATTTCGGATCGCGCCAGGAGGTCGAGCAATGTGCGGTCGACCTCTACCGGCTCACCGACGAAGCCCAGATCGAGCACGCGCTCGATGTTGGAATCCGGATCGATCATGGTCTTGCGCGCCTTTTCGGCGAAAACCATGTTGCCGTCCTTGCCACACAGGCCGATCGCCCATTCGCCCTCGGCATTGATCAGTGCGACGATCTCCTTGTTGATCGACCCGGCCAGCACCATCTCGACGATCTCGACGGTCTTCTGGTCGGTGACGCGCAAGCCGCCCTCGAATTTGGATTCGATTCCCATCTTGCTGAGCATGGCACCGATCTGCGGCCCACCGCCATGCACGACGATCGGGTTGACGCCGGACTGCTTGAGCAGCGCGATGTCGCGGGCGAAGGCCTTGCCGAGCGCAATGTCGCCCATCGCGTGGCCGCCATATTTCACCACGACCGTCTTGTTCTCGTAGCGCTGCATATAGGGCAGCGCCCTTGAAAGCAGCGCGGCCTGCATTTCGGCGGTGGCGGCGACGTCCGTCATCGGCGTGGTTCCCAGCTTGGCATGAACGGCGGCGTCTTAGCGGGAATTGCAGCAGGCCGCAAACGGCTTTGCCCTCATCATCGATCAAATCATCTTCTATGCCGGCACCTGCAGCGGCGCCCGCCTCGTCAGCCATCCCGAGATCTTTTCCATCTGCGCGGCGAACGACAAAAGCGTTTCCTCGTCGCCGGGGCGCCCGGCGGCCTGGATGCCGAGCGGCAGGCCGGTATCGGTGACGTAGACCGGCAGCGCGATCGACGGTTGTCCGCTGACGTTCTGGATCGCCGGCCAATGGGTGAACCACAGGCTCTTGTCCATCAGCTGGCCGAATAGCGGCTTGAACTTCAGCAGGCCGGCGAGGCGCAGTCTGTCCAGTACGTTCTCGATGAATTCGTCGGCGCCTTTCGGGTCCATGACGCCGCAGGCGAGCGGCGGGTGCGCAATAACTGGCATCAGCACCGCATCATAGCGCGCAGTCTCGGTGATAAGCCGGCGCGAGGCGGCGTGCAGCCGCTGCAGGCCGGCATAGATCTCGCCGGCCGAGACGATTTCGCCGAAGCGGCTCATCACACGCGTGGCGCGCTCGATGTCGCCTGAGATGGAGCGGCCGACGCGCAACGCTTCGCCGCGCATCGTGCCGGCCACCGCCGCAGCGACGGTTCTGGCAAAATCGGCGATGAAATCGCGATCGATATAGGGCAGATCGATCTCCTCGACGCTGTGCCCGCCGTCGCGCGCAAGCCCAATCGCCGTATCCAGAGCTTTCAGCGTCTCTTCCGATATCGGCAGGCCGAGCGGCGATTTTCGGTAGGCGGCGAGCTTGAGCTTGCCCGGATCGCGCCCGGCTGCGGTGGCGAAACTGCCTTTCGGCGGCGGTGCCGCGTAGGGCGACAGCGGGTCGGGCCCGTGGGTCAGGTCGAGCAGCAGGGCCGTATCGCGCACCGAGCGGGCCACCGCATGGTCGACGACGAAGCCGTACCAGCTTTCGGTGATCAGCGGCGTCAAGGGAACACGGCCGCGCGAGGTTTTCAGCCCGACCAGCCCGGTACAAGCCGCAGGCACCCTGATCGAGCCGCCGCCATCCGACGCATGCGCCATCGGCACGACGCCGGCTGCGACCAGCGCAGCCGCACCGCCCGAGGAACCGCCAGTCGTATGTGCGGTGTCCCATGGGTTGCGGGTGACGCCGAATGCCGCCGATTCGGTCACCAGCCTCAGCCCGTGTTCGGGTGCGGTGCTGGTGGCGATCGGAATGAGCCCCGCGGCCAGATAGCGTTCCGTCATCACCGAGTTGAAATCGGGGGTGAAGGCTGGGATACGGCTGCCGCCATGCGTCGGCACCCCCTTCATGGCGATGCCAAGATCCTTCAGCGCAAAGGGCACTCCGGCAAACGGCAGCTTGCGATCAACGGTTTTCGCCCGCGCCCGCGCCGCCTCATAAAGTGGTTCGGCGATGGCGTTGATCTCCGGGCGGGTGGCCTCGGCCCGGGCGATCGCCGCATCGACAAGATCTTGCGGTGTGATCTCTCCCTTGTGCACGAGTGCGGCCAGGCCGATTGCGTCATGCTCCCACAGAACCCGTTCAATCGACATGGTCGCTCCCCCGCTCATGGCAAGCTAGCGGGCGGCGATTTCCTTGGCAATCGACGCTGGTGTTGCCGGTGCGCAAGACCATTTCAGTCGTTGCAAATACATTGCAATTGCCTAATTTGGCACCCGATGACGCCGCAGGACATCAGCAACCTGATTGTCCGGACTTCGATGAAGGACCGGGCTGCGTTCGATCTGCTCTACCGGCAGACCAGCGCGAAACTTTTCGGCGCCTGCCTTCGTGTATTGAAGGACCGGGGAGACGCAGAAGAGGCGCTTCAGGAGGTCTTCGTCAAGATATGGACCAAGGCGGACCGTTTCGCCGTCTCGGATCTGAGCCCGATTTCCTGGCTGGTGGCCATTGCGCGCAATCATGCGATCGATCGCATCAGGGCGCGGCGAGAGCCTGCCGCCTATATCGATGCCGCGCTCGACGTGGCCGATCCAGCGCCGGGACCGGAGGCCATGGCCGTGACGGGCGGTGAGTCCGAACGCATCTACCATTGTCTCGGTGAATTGGAAAAGGACCGGGCGGCGGCCGTCCGGGGCGCCTATCTGGATGGCAAAAGCTATGCCGAACTGGCGGAGCGCCATGGCGTGCCGCTGAACACGATGCGGACCTGGCTGCGGCGCAGCTTGTTGAAACTGAGAGAATGCCTGGAAAGATGACGCTGGCTGACGACAACGGACCGGAACGTGGGGGCGACGACCTGTTCGCCGCCGAATACGTCCTTGGCGTGCTGGCCGCGGACGAACGCGAGATCGCGTCACGCCGCATCGATGCGGACGCCGCCTTTGCGCGCCTTGTCGACAGCTGGGAGGCGCATCTTTCGCCGATGGCCGCGGCCTATCCGTCGACAGAGCCTCCGATCAGGGTCAAGGAAGCATTGGACCGCCGGCTGTTCGCGGCAGGGCCGCGCGCCGGCCTCTGGTCGAGCCTTGGCTTCTGGCGCGGCCTTGCCGCTGCCGCCGTTGCGGCCCTGGCAATCTATATTGCCCTGCCTTACGTCAATCCACCGGTCGTCGAGCCGCAGGCTCGGCTTGTCGCCTCGCTGGCAGCCGAAGGCAGCGACGTCAAATACCTCGTCGTCTACGACGCCGCCCGTCACGATGTCGGCCTTTCCCACGTCTCCGGCGAGCGGGCCGCCGGCAAGGACTTCGAGCTGTGGATGATCGAAGGCAAGAATGCGCCGGTATCGATGGGCGTCATCCCGGCCGGTGCGACCGCGCATCTGGCCATCCCGCCGGCCGTCCAGGAGAAATTGGCGCAAGGCGCCGTGCTTGCGGTCAGCGTCGAGCCTGCCGGCGGTTCACCGACCGGCCAGCCGACTGGACCGGTGGTCGCAGCGGGCGATCTGAAGAGCATCTGATCACTTTTCGCATTGGGTCTCTTTGGAAAAGAAGAAATGAAGTCCATCATCTTGTGATGAAAGGCTTGCAAAGCTTGTTGGCGGCGAGCGATTTGCGCTGAACAAATTTCAACAAGACAATGTTTTTTCCGAAGGGAGCGAAACTCCCGCATTTCTGCCCCGTATCTCCTTGCGTTCCCCAAAGATGGGAAAGACAACCAGAGGAGTCTGACACCATGCGTAAATTAGCCACCCTTTTGCTTGCCGGTACGATCGTCATTTCCGCGCTCGCCACTGCTGCCTATGCCGAAAATCCGATGGTCGGCGGCGCCGCCATGTATGCGAAGAAGAACATCGTCGAGAATGCCGTCAACTCGAAGGACCACACGACGCTGGTCGCCGCCGTCAAGGCTGGCGGCCTGGTCGACACGCTGCAGAGCGCCGGCCCCTTCACCGTGTTCGCGCCGACCAACGAGGCCTTTGCGGCACTTCCAGCCGGCACGGTCGAGACGCTGCTCAAGCCTGAAAACAAGGACAAGCTGGTCAAGATCCTGACCTGTCACGTCATCGGCGCCAAGGCGACGGCGACCGACGTCGCTAAGATGGTCAAGGCCGACGGCGGCGCGCACAAGGTCAAGACGGTCGGCGGTTGCGAACTGTCGCTCAAGACCGACGGCGGCAAGGTCACCGTGACCGACGAGAACGGCAATATCGCCAATGTGACCATTGCCGATGTCGAGCAGTCGAACGGCGTCATCCACGTCGTCGACAAGGTTCTCCTGCCGAAGATGTAACAAAACGGGCGCGACCAGCGAAGATATCGCTAAGGCCTCCCTGCGCACACTCCGCGCCGTTCACGCCAGACGTGGAAAGGCGCGGAGTTCCCGCTTTGAGGACAGCGATCGTCACCGGCTTTTGATTTCCATGTGGCGGTCGAATTTGGCACAAGCAATGACAGGAGGAATGGCCATGAACCGTCGCGAGCTTCTTTTGAGTGGAGCGGCAGCCATTGGCGTTGTCGCAGGCGCCACCGCGCTGCGCATGGGCGGAGCCCAGGATGCGAGCGCGGCCGAGACCTTCGAGGTCACCAAGACCGAGGCCGAGTGGCGCGCCATCCTGTCCGACGCCGCCTTCAATGTGTTGCGCAAGGAGGGCACCGAATATCCAGGCACCAGTCCGCTGCTCAACGAGCACCGCAAGGGCATCTTCGCTTGCGCCGGCTGCGACCTGCCGGTCTATTCCTCCGAAACGAAGTTCGATTCCGGTACCGGCTGGCCGAGCTTCTGGCAGGAAATCCCCAACGCCATCGGCAAGACCGTGGACAGGTCTCTGGGCATGGCCCGCACCGAGGTCCACTGTCGCCGCTGCGGCGGCCATCTCGGCCATGTCTTCGACGACGGTCCGCCGCCGACCGGCTTGCGGCACTGCATCAACGGCGTCGCCTTGACCTTCAAGCCGGCGACGGCCTGACAAATCCAACCAGCATACGAACCAACTAGCATACGAAAAAACTCCGGGCTTGCGGCCCGGAGTTTTTGCGTGGTCAGAGCTTTCCGGGCTTGGACTGGAGGAACGTCCCCGAAACCGCTGCCACGTTTGCGAATCAGTGTCCGCCACCGCCGCCCTGAGCGACTGGCTTGCGGATCACCAGGGTGAAGAGCCCAAGCGTCGCGAACAAAACCGTCAGCATGAAGAATACGTCCATGAACGACAGCAGCGATGCCTGCTGCTGGACCATGCCTGACAGTTTGGAGATGGCCGCCTTGGAGGCGTCGAGCCCGGCAGTCTGCTCGAAGTTGAGCGTCATGTTCTGCAGCTTCTGCTGCGCCGCGGCACTGCCCCATTGCACGTGCTCGGAGAGCCTGGCGTAGTGGAAGGCATTGCGGTCGATCAGCACCGTGTTGATGACGGCCAGGCCGACGGCGCCGCCGAGATTGCGGGTCAGGTTGAACAGGCCCGACGCGTTCTTCAACCGCTCCGGCGGCAGGGTTCCGAGCGCAATGTTATTGATCGGCACCATGCACAGCATCATCGAACAGCCGCGCAGGATCTGCGGGATCAGCAGCTCATAGAAATCCCAGTCGGCGGTGAGATGCGTCATCCACCAGGTGCCCGTGGCGAAGCCGAAGAAGCCGATCATCATCATGATGCGCGGGTCCATCTTGTTCGACAGGATGCCGGAGATCGGCGCGGTGAAGAACATGGCCAGGCCGCTGACGAACAGCGCCTCGCCGATCATCATCGAATCGTAGCCGCGGATGCGCCCGAGGAACACGGGATAAAGATAGGTCAGACCGTAGAGGCCGATGCCGACGACGAAGGAGAACAGCGAGCCGAAGGCAAAATTGATATTGCTGAAGGCCCTCAGATCGACAATCGGCTCCTCGGCGGTGAACACGCGCCAGAAGAACAGCACTGCGCCGAAGGTCATGATGATGGCGCAGATGAACACCGCCTGATCCTGCAGCCAGTCATTGTTCGGACCTTCCTCCAGCACATATTCCATGCAGCCCAGGAAGGCGGCCATGCCGGCAAGCCCCCACCAGTCGAACTTGCTGAACAGCTTGAGATTGGGTTTGTCGAAGTCGATCAGCGACCAGGCGGCCGTCGTCACCAGAATGCCGGGCACGACGTTGACCAGGAACAGCCAGTGCCAGGACATGGCATGGCTGATAGAGCCGCCGACGGTCGGGCCGATGGTCGGCGCCAGCGTCGCCACCAGGCCGATCATCGGCGAGACGATGGCGCGACGCGACGGCGGGAAGATGGTGAAGGCGGCTGCAAAGACGCTCGGGATCATGCCGCCGCCGATGAAGCCCTGCACGGCGCGGTAGACGATCATCTGGTCGATGTTGGTTGCGGTCGCCGCCAGTGCGCTGGCCGCGGTGAACCCCGCCGCCGAAATCGTGAACAGCACGCGCGTCGACAGCATACGGCTGAGAAAGCCGGACAGCGGGATCATCACCACCTCGGCAATCAGATAGGCCGTCTGCACCCACGGGATCTCGTCGGAACTGGCGCTCAAGCCCGCCTGGATCTCGGCCAGCGAGGCCGAGACGATCTGGATGTCCAAAATCGCCATGAACATGCCGAACACCATCGCCAGGAAGGCGATGACGCGGCGCGTCGAGATGTGGTCGACCGGCGCCCGAATGGCTGGCGCCGGCGCCGATCCTGCAGTCACGGTTGCGGTCGCCATGACGTTGCTCCGATGGTCCCGGTTACTTCGACGCCGAAGGCGCGGTGCGGCTGTCGACGGCGACGACGACACTCAAGCCGGCGCGCAGCCTGCCCGTCTTCAGCACCTCCGCTGGGACGTCGATGCGAACCGGGACGCGCTGCACGACCTTGGTAAAGTTGCCGGTGGCGTTTTCCGGCGGCAGCAGCGAGAACACTGCTCCGGAAGCCGGCGCCAGCGACGACACGGTACCCTCGAAGTCCTGGCCATCGATCGCGTCGACCGACACCCTGACCTTTTCACCAGGCACCAGCCGGGCAAGTTGCGTCTCCTTGAAATTGGCGACTATGTAGAGCTTGTCCATTGGCACGATGACGGCGAGCTTCTGTCCGGGGCTGATCAGGTCGCCCTGCTCGACCGAGCGGTTGCCGACCACGCCGTCATAGGGTGCGCGCAGCACGGTGAAGGACAGATCCCGCACCGCCTTGTCGTGGGCAAGCTGCAGCGAGGCCAGCGTGCTGGCCGATTCCGCCCGCTGCGCCTGGAGCACGCCGATATTGGCCTGGGCCGCCGCGATCTGCGCGTCGGCGCCGGCTAGTGCGGCATTGGCTTGCTCGACCGCCGTCTGGGCATCGTCCAACTGGGCCTGGGTACCGACGCGAGTCTTGAGCAACTGGGCGGCACGGACCTGAACCCGCTTCGCATTGTCGGCCGCGGCCTGGTCGGCGGTCTTCTGTGCCTGCGCCTGCTTGAGCGAAGCGCGCGCCGCCTCGGTCTGGGCATCGATGCGGTCGAGCGTCTTGGTCAACGTGGCGATCTGCGCCGCGGCCTGGGCAACGGCAATCTTGTAGTCGCCGTCATCGACCACCAGCAGCGGGTCGCCGGCCTTCACCTGCTGGTTCTCGGTCACCTTGACCTGATCGACATAGCCCGAGATTTTTGGCGAGATGAACGCCGTGTCGGCCTGAACATAGGCGTCGTCGGTCGTGATCATGAAGCGCCCGTCGGTCCAATAATCATAGCCATACCAGGCGCCGGCGCCCAGCAGGGTCAGGCCGATGATGGGCAGCAACATCGAGCGCATCGAGCGCTTCTTCTTGGCGGGAGCCAGCGGGGTGACGTCGGCGGGGTTGGCAGGGGCTTCCGGCGCTTCGATCGCAGGCTGGACCTTGGCACTGGGGAACGGGCGGACTTCGGCACTGGTGGGCGCGTTCGAGGACATGATATCTCTCTAAATTAACTGGCGCTGAATTTTGTCAGACTGAACCGTTCGGTTCGATCTTGACGTTGACTTAGCGCTTAAAGAGGCCCATATCAAGAGCAATCGAACCGGATGGTTCGAATTATTTTACGAGGTGTGACATTATGGCCGAAGCCCCCAAGGCCGCTCCTTTGCCTGATTCAGGCCTATTGCCCAGCACTGGCAAGGATCAGTGCGACCTGCTGGACAGTCTGCCCCGCGGCCGCCCGGCTGCGGGCCAGGACCCGGTCAAGCGCAGCCAGATCATCGACGGCGCGCGCCGTGTCTTCATCGACAAGGGCTTCGAAGCGGCGTCGATGAACGACATCACCCGCGAGGCAGGCGTGTCCAAGGGCACCATCTATGTCTATTTCGCCAATAAGGAAGAACTGTTTGAAGCGCTGATCGAGGAAGAGCGCGGCACGATCTTCAAGAACATGTACGAAGTGCTCGACCAGATCGGCGATCTTCGCGCGACGCTGGTGAAGTTCGGCATTGTGCTGTCCGTGAAGATCACCTCGGCCAGGGTCATCCTGGCGCAGCGTACGGTCATCGGCGCGTCGGAACGAATCCCGGAGCTTGGCGCGCGGTTTTACGAACGCGGCCCGAAGCGTGGCCATGACAAGGTTGTGGTTTTCCTCAACATGGCTATCGAACGCGGCCTGCTGAAGATCGATGACGTCGAGCTTGCCGCCTATCAGTTCACCGAGCTATGCTTGGCCGGCCTTTTCCGCCAATGCATATTCGCCTATCGCACCAAGGCGCCAAGTGCGGCCGAGATCGAGCATATCGTCAGGTCGGGCGTCGACGTGTTCCTGAAGGCCTACGGCACCGAACAGCTTGCCGCCGAAGAAAGCGCTTCAAAATCCGCCTGACGCGACAGTGCCGTGCGTCCTGCCTGGACGCGTAAAGACCTTATCCGCCGTTGGCGGCGAGCACGATCGCCGCACGCAGTTCCTCGAGGCCCTCGCTCTTTTCTGACGACGTGGCGAGCACGAAGGGAAAGGCCGCCGGGCGTTTCTTGATTTTCGCCAGCGTTTCTTCGATCAGCCGCGGCACCCCGGCAGCCTTGATCTTGTCGGTCTTGGTCAGCACGATCTGATACGACACCGCCGCCTTGTCGAGCAACGACAGCACCTCGTCGTCCTTGGCCTTGATGCCATGACGGGCATCGATCAGCACGTAGACGCGCTTCAGCGTCACCCGGCCCTTGAGATAGTCGAAGACGAGCTTTGTCCACTCGTCGACCTTTTCCTTGGGCGCCGTGGCGTAGCCATAGCCCGGCATGTCGACCAGCGCCATCGGCGGCAGGTCGGCGCCTTCTCCCGAAAATCCGCCCGGCACGAAATAGTTGAGCTCTTGCGTCCGCCCCGGCGTGTTGGAGGTGCGCGCCAGTCCCTTCTGGTTGACCAGCGCATTGATCAGCGACGATTTGCCGACATTGGAGCGGCCGGCAAAGGCGATCTCGGGCGGTCCTTCCGGCGGAAGGAATTTCATCGCCGGCACGCCGCGGATGAAAATCCAGGCTCGCGTGAACAATTCGATGCCGATCGTGGTCTTGTTCAACGCGTTCAAACCGCTGCCTCCAGAAGAAAAATGTTGCTGCCACGAATGGCATCGAGATTGCGGCTGATTTTTTCCACCGGCCAGTGCCACCACGCCAGCGCCAGGAGCCGCCGGATGGTCCTGTCGTCGAAGCGCATCTTTACCACCTTGGCCGGATTGCCGGCGACGATCGCATAGGCTGGCACATCGTGCGTCACCACCGACTTTGCCGCGACGATGGCGCCGTCGCCGATCTTCACGCCGGGCAGCATCACCGCTTCCATGCCGATCCAGACGTCGTTGCCGACGATTGTGTCGCCGCGCAATTCCTTCGACCATGTCGCCGGGTCGAAACCCTCTTCCCAGCCATGACCGAAGATGTTGAACGGATAGGTCGAAAAGCCGGACATGGCGTGATTGGCGCCGTTCATGATGAAGCGCGCGCCCTCGGCAATGGCGCAGAACTTGCCGATGACCAGCCTGTCGCCGATGAACGGATAATGATGCAGCACGCATTTTTCGGCGAATTTGTCGGGCCCGTCCGGATCGTCATAATAGGTAAAGTCGCCGATCTCGATGTTCGGCGCCGTCACCAGCGGTTTCAGAAAGCCGACGCGTGTGTGCAACGGGATCGGATGCTTGATCGATGGATTGGGTCCGGTCATATCGAGGTCCGTCGAGCAACTGCCAGGCAGGTCAAAATAGCGCGATCCGTCCGCGGTACCAATCGCTTAGTCCAGGCTCGCTTGGTCTAGGCGGGCAGCTTGTGCAAAAGCCCCGGACGAACCGGGGCTTTTTGGTTTCGCATTATCGGAGCGCCGGCTATTCTGCCGGCGACGGTTTCTTGCGGAACAGCGCGACCAGATTGTCCCACAATTCGATCTTGGCGCCCTGGCGCTTCATGATCACGCCCTGCTGGAGGATCGACAGCGTGTTGTTCCAGGCCCAGTAGATGACGAGGCCGGCCGGAAAACCCGCCATCATGAAGGTGAAGATCACAGGCATCCAGGTGAAGATCGCAGCTTGCGTCGGGTCGGGCGGCGTCGGGTTCATGCGCATCTGCAGGAACATCGTCACGCCCATGATCAGCGGCCAGACGCCGATCATCAGCATATGCGGCAAGGTGATGGGGACCAGCCCGAACAGGTTGAAGATCGATGTCGGATCCGGCGCCGCCAGATCCTGGATCCAGCCGAAGAACGGCGCGTGCCGCATCTCGATGGTGATGTAGAGCACCTTGTAAAGCGAGAAGAACACCGGGATCTGCAACGCCACCGGCCAGCAGCCGGCAAGCGGATTGATCTTCTCGGTCTTGTAGAGCTCCATCATCGCCTGCTGCTGCTTCATCTTGTCGTCCGCGTATTTCTCGCGGATCTCGAGCATCTTGGGCTGCACCTTCTTCATATTCGCCATCGACGCATAGGACTTGTTGGCGAGCGGGAAGAACAGCGCTTTGACGATGACGGTGGTGGCGAGGATCGCCAGACCGAAATTGCCGAAGAATTTGTAGAGCGTGTCGATCAGCCAGAACATCGGCTTGGTGATGAAATAGAACCACCCCCAGTCGATCAGCAGGTCGAACTGGCGAATATGACGGTCCTTCTCATAGGCGTTGATCGTCGAGACTTCCTTGGCGCCGGCGAATATCTCCGACTCGACGGTCGTCGACTGCCCGGGAGCGATTGTGACCGGATCGGACAGGAAATCGGACTGGTAGCTGTGCGGGTGAGGTCCGCTTTTGAACTCAAAGTAAGAGAATTTGGGTTGAAATTCGCGGCCGCCCGGCGGCACCAGGGTCACCGCCCAGTATTTATCGGTGATGCCGAGCCAGCCGTCGGTCGACTTGCCTGGTTTGTATTCCTTGTTCGATTCGACGCTGGAGTATTTGTATTCTTGCAGGCCCTCGCTTCCGGTAACGCCGATCAGGCCTTCATGCAGCACATAGGTACTGGCGATAGCCGGCTTGTCGAAACGGGTGACGCGGCCATAGTTCGATAACGTCGCCGGCGCCGAGCCGCCGTTCTGGACCGTGTCGGACACGGTGAACATATATTGTCTGTCGACCGAGAAGGTGCGTTTGAAGGTCAGGCCCTTGTCGTTGGTGAAGGTCAGGGTGACCGGCGTCGCCGGGGTCAGCGCCGCATTGCCGTCGGTCTGCCAGACCGTGTCGGGCCCCGGCAGCCTGCCCACATCCGGCGTGCCGGAAAAGCCGATCTCGGCGAAATAGCCGTTCGGCAGGGACGCTGGGTTGAGCAACGCGATCTCGGGCGAGGTCTTGTCGACCGTCTCCCTGTAGTGCTTGAGCCGGAGGTCGTCGAGGCGGGCGCCGGTGAGGTTGATCGAGCCTTCGAGGCTCGGTGTGTCGATCTTCACGCGCGTGGTCGAGGCAAGTGCCTGGTCGCGGCCGGCCGGCGTCACGGCGTCGCCGCCGGGCGCGTTCGGAATGGCGCCCGGTTGCACCGGCGTTTCGCTGGCGCCGGGAGTGGCGCCCTCGGCTGCCTTCTTCTGCTCGGCCACGCGCTGTTCTTCGATGCGGGCGGCTTCGCGCTGCATCTCGCTGCGTGGCATCACATAGAAATATTGCCAAAGCGCCAGGATCAGCACCGACAGTGCGATGGTGATGAAGAAGTTGCGGTTGTTTTCCATCGAAGCCCTTGGCCTATCGTGTTCCACGCAATCTGCGGGAGAGTTCGGCCTTCAACTGGCCGAACGGAGTGGTAAGCACGTCTTCACGCCCGACGATGACATAATCATTGCCGGGCGCCATGTCATCCGCGGCATGCGTGCGCACGGCCTCTCTCAGCCGCCGCCGGACGCGGTTGCGAACGACGGCATTGCCGACCTTCTTGGTGACCGTATAGCCGACGCGCGGCGCCTCGCTGTCACTGCGATCTAGAACCTCGACGAGGAAAAGCCGCCCACGGCGCTTTTCGCCACGGCGGACGGCCAGGAATTCCGCGCGCTTCAGAAGCCGCTTGGGATGGGGGCCCGTTGGCTTGCCGGTTGCGGGCAACGATCTTGTCTCTCGCTTGGTGCTCAGGCGCTGAGACGCTTGCGGCCGCGGTTGCGGCGGGCTGCGACGACGCCGCGGCCACCCTTGGTGGCCATGCGAGCACGGAAACCGTGCCTGCGTTTGCGGACGAGTTTGGACGGCTGGTAAGTACGCTTCATTTGTTTAAATACCGCGGGGTGCGGCCCTTCTTGATTCTGTCACTTTGTAACAGGAGCTTTGCCGGGCCGGTTTTGGCGCGATCGAAACCGCGCCGGGACGAATGGCCCGAGCGTGAGCGGGCTTATAGAAAGAAGGGTTTTGGAAGTCAATCCAGCGTGTCGGGCCGGCGTTGTCCGACTGGCAGGGAAGTCTTGCGGCCCTTTGTACGATTCCGACCAAGGATGAATTTGGCAAAAAAGCCGCAATCGCCTAATCTCACCCGATCAAGCGATCGTGAACACAAGCAGCGGCTAAGACGGGCAGCCGCTAAGACAAGCGGCCGTGAAGACAAGCAGCCGAAGACAGGCAGCCGTGACGACAAGCATGAGTGAAGTCCCTCCCATGGACGATAGCGTCGCCCAGGCGCAGGCCGCCACCCGCAGGGTGCCGCTGGCGCGTGGCCTGTCGACCAAACTTCTGCTGCTCACCATCGTCTTCGTGCTGTTGGCCGAAATTCTCATCTTCGTCCCCTGGATCGCCAGCTACCGGCTGAGTTGGCTGAAGGAGAGGCTGAGCACTGCCGCTGCGGTCTCGATCGTCCTGGTGCAGGGCGAGCCTGCCTCGCTGTCGCGTGCCGCCCAGAACGACGTGCTGATGGCGATCGGCGCCAAGGCGATCGCCGTGCGTGACGGCGGCGTCTCACGCCTTCTGGTCGTGGCCGAAATGCCGCCGCAGGTCGACGACCATATCGATATCGCCAATGTCGGCATGATCAAGGGCATGACCGGCGCGCTGGACACGCTGTTTTTCGGCGGCAAGCGGATGCTGCGCGTTTTCGGGCCGGTCGGCGACAGCGACAAGGAGTTCGAGCTGATCATGCCCGACCACCGCCTGCGCAATGCCATGCTGATCTATTCGCGCAACGTCGCCTTCGTCTCGCTGCTGATCTCGCTGTTCACCGCCATGCTGGTCTATGCCGCGATAGACCTGATCATGATCGGGCCGATCAGGACGATGACACGCTCGATGCTGGCCTTCTCCGAGGCGCCGGACGACCCCGGCCGCATCATTCATCCTGCCGCCCGGGCCGACGAGATCGGCGTCGCCGAACGCGAGCTGTCGCAGATGCAGGAGCGGCTGCAGAAGATGCTGTCCGAGCAGAAGCACCTGGCCGATCTCGGCCTCGCCGTGTCGAAGATCAACCACGACATGCGCAACATCCTCGCCTCGGCGCAGCTGATGTCGGACCGCCTGCGCCAGGTCAAGGACCCGACCGTGCAGGCCTTCGCGCCGAAGCTGCTGCGCGCGCTCGACCGCGCCGTGTCCTACTCGGAGGGCGTGCTTGCCTATGGCCGAACGCAGGAGCCGCCGCCGTCGCGCCGCAGGCTGAGGCTGCGCCAGCTGGTCGAAGACGTCCAGGGCCTGCTCGACATCGACTGCGGCATCGAATTCGTCAATGCCGTCGATCCGGTGCTCGAGGTCGACGCTGATTCCGACCAGCTGTTCCGTGTGCTCACCAACCTTAGCCGCAACGCCGTGCAGGCGATGGCGGCGGACACCGAGAGCGCCGTGGTGCGCCGGCTGACCGTGTCGGCCGAGCGCATCGGCAGCGTCAGCCGCATCACTGTCACCGACACCGGCCCGGGCCTGCCGCCAAAAGCGCGCGAAAACCTGTTCGCGGCATTTCGCGGCTCGGCCCGCAGCGGCGGCACCGGCCTTGGCCTGGCGATCGCCCACGAGTTGATCCGCGCCCATGGCGGCATGGTGGAGCTGGTCGAAAGCATCGGCGGCCGCACCACATTCGCCGTCACCATTCCCGACCAGCCGGTCCGCCTCGACCAGGCTCGCAACGGCCTGCGCCGCCCGGCGTAACGGACCGTTTCGTTACGGAGCCTTCCCATTCGCAAATGGTCGATCCGACACGACCAGCTATCGGCTCGGCCGCCGTGTAACGACTCGTTTCGGTACGGACCGTTTCGATTGGCAAATGACCGATCCGAGACTACGACATATCGGCTCGGCCGCCGTGTGACGTGATCTCGCCTTGGCTGCCCGGCGCATGACGACAAAACGTGACGGCAAAACTTTTGGCCAGGATCGGCTTGCTTTTCGCAAATTCAGTCGCTAGGGAACACGTCACATCGCGGCCGGTCGCCAGGATCGGTTCGCGAGGCTATGCAAAGCATGGCCTGTTGCGCGCCCGTAGCTCAGCTGGATAGAGCACCAGACTACGAATCTGGGGGTCAGGAGTTCGAATCTCTTCGGGCGCGCCAACTTTCCAAATAAAATCAATAGTTTACGGGAGCCGAAAAAGGCCGTTTTAAACCAGCCGCTGGCCGGGGCACGCTGGGGGCAATTGGGTCCGAAGGCCACACTGCCCCTTTGCAATGACGCGAATCTGTGCGAACATTTGCGGTACAAACAACTGCGGTTAGCATCCGCCTCCTTCAATCCGGAAGGAGCCCTGCACAGCTAAGGCCCGAGGCCGGGCACGCTTTTTGGCGTGAGCAAGCCCACTAGTAGCTTCCCCGGTAACAGCTGAACGATTGGACACAGCTCGGTTTGCGAGCTGAATGTATCCCGGCTCAACCGCCCAACCCATCAAGACGCGCGCTTGCGCGAAAGAAGGAGTCTGGCTTTGAGCGGGCATCATCATGATGAGCGCGATCCTGTCGCGCCACTTCAGCATAGCAAGAAAATCATCCGGCCAAAGGAAATGCCCGACGAAACCGGGCTTTCCATTCGCAGCGTTTGGGAGCAGGTCGCCGATGGAACGCTTCCTGCGCCGATCCAGATTGGCCCAAGAGCGGTTGGCTGGTTGGCCGACGAGATCGAAGAGTGGCGACAGAAGAAGCGCCGCGAGCGCGACGCGCGGCTGGCCAAGGGTTTGCCGGCACATAACATTCCGACGTCCGAGTCGCCGCTGAAACGCCCGCGTGGCCGCCCGCGCAAGTCTCCTGCAATCGAGGTGGCTGACGCGGAGGCACATGCGTAGGAACTCGTCGCGTTTGGCGTTCGCGGCGAGTTCCTGTCAAGTATGAGGGACTTTTCTCTCTGAGGGCGGCGAGAGGGCTGAAAGTCTAAACCTGACGGGCCACGTACGTCAAACGGCGGCGATCTCCTCGCGGAGATCAGCCCATGAACCTTCATCGCCACATTTCAGAATTCGATAGCCGCCGGCCGCAATATCTTGCGGTGCAGCCGGCGCTTTTCGCCGAACTGATCGAAACCGCCGTTACCCGCGACGAGCCGTTCTCCGATCCTGACGGATCATGGGGAACACGCATTGTCCGGCCGGCGGGCAAAGGCTGGCGCATCAGCGATGCTCACCGGGACCGGCACACCAAATGGATGCGCCGGACGCCGATCATCTGGCAGCCGGTGAAGCGTGCCGCTGGCGGATGGAGGCGGCGATGAGCGGCCTTCATGATCTCGCCCGGCGGCTCGGCGGTGACGTCCACGGCGGCCATGTCCTCTGCCCCGGTCCCGGCCACAGTGCAAAGGATCGATCCTTGAGCGTCTGGCTCGATCGCGACGGCAAGCTGCATGTCCACAGCTTTGCCGAGGACGATTGGGCGTTATGCATGGACGATGTGCGCCAGCGCGCCGGCCTGCCGGCATTCCAGCCAAACGGCGAACAGGAAAAGCCGCAGCCGCATTTCAAGGATCACGACAATGAGCAGATCAACGAGGCGAGCCGCCGCCAGCGCGCCGCCGCTGCGGCCAGGCTGTTGCAAGAAGCCCTCGATCCGCGCGGAACGCTCGTCGAAACCTATCTCGCCGCACGCGGCCTGCTCCTGCCCGACGAAGTAGCCGGCCGCACCATTCGCTTTCACCCGGCCTGCCCATGGGAAGGCGGCTTGCGTGTTCCGGCAATGATCGCGCGCTTCTCGCCGATCGAGGACGACCTCTACCCGGAGGCACCGCCTTCTGCCATTCACCGGACCCGGATCAAGCCGGACGGCAGCGGCCACGCCGGCAAGAAAATGCTCGGCAGCGTTGCCGGCCAATGCATCAAGCTTTCGCCCGACGAGGATGTTGGCGAAGGCTTGCACCTTGCCGAAGGCGTCGAGACTTCGCTTGCGCTCTGGCAACGTGGCTGGCGGCCGATCTGGGCCGCAGCAACGGCCGGCATCATGCGCGCCTTTCCGGTGCTGGCCGGCGTCGAATGCCTGACTCTTGCCGCCGATCACGACCACACCGGCCTTTCCGCCGCGCAGGAATGCGCCGAGCGCTGGGCCGCCGCCAGCAAGGAGGTCTTTATCAAGTGGCCGCCTGACCTTGGCCGTGACTTCGCCGACGAGGCCACGCCATGAACGACTCCACGATCCATTTCGAGCCCAGCGAGCCGCCAAACGGCAAGGCCGATTACGTCGCCAATCCATTAAACCTGCGCCGCGAACTGCACCGCAACGCGCTGACCAAAGGCCTCGTCAAGTTCAACGAGTTTTCGCATGAGATTGTGCTGGCGCGTCCGATTCCGCGTCCGAACATGAAGGCGCCCAAAACCTTCGAGCCGCGCCCGTGGACCGACGCCGACGATACCGCGCTCGCCGAGCATTTCAACCACCGAGGTTTCAGGCGCACCGGCCGCGCGTTGGTCCGCGACGTGATCGAGCTCGAAGCGCGATCACATCCGTTCCACCCGGTGCGCGACTGTCTGGATGGCCTGACCTGGGACGGCGTGCCGCGCCTGTCGCGCTTCTTCCTCGACCATTGCGGCGTCATTGTTGACGAGGAGGACGAGGCCGACCGGAAAGACGCCTTCCGCTACGTCGAGGCGGTGACGCGCGCCTTTTTCATTTCGGCGGTGGCGCGCATCTATCAGCCCGGCGTCAAGGCTGACTGCATGATCGTGCTGGAAGGCCCGCAAGGCGCCTTGAAATCGCGCCTGCTGCGCGCGCTGGCGATCCGCGACGAGTGGTTTTCCGACAGCCTGCCGCACGATCTCGAAAGCAAGGACGCGCGGGCGCATCTGGCGGGCCGCTGGATCGTCGAAATGAGCGAGATCGCGCAATTCCGGCGCTCCGAGATCGAGATCGTGAAAGCGTTTCTGTCCTGCCAGATAGACCGCTATCGGCCGGCCTATGGCCGCACCGATGTTGCTGTTCCGCGTCAGTGCGTGTTTGCCGGCACGACGAACGCCGAGACCTACTTGCTCGATCCAACCGGCAACCGGCGCTTTTGGCCCATCCGGCTTCGAAAGATCAATCTCGGCGCGATCACGAAGATCGTCGATCAACTATGGGCCGAAGCCGTCGCCGCCTGGCATGCCGGCGAGATCTGGTGGCTCTCGCCCGCAATCGAAAAAATCGCTGAAAGCCAGCAGGAAAGCCGCGTCGAGGGCGACCCGTGGCACGACAAGATCGCCGATTTCGTCCACACGCGATTCGGCGGCGCGTGGTTCACCACCGCCGATGTGCTGGGCCACCTCAATATCGATCCGGGACGCCGCGACAGAGCGCATGAAATGCGCGTCGGCGCGGTGCTTCGGCGCCTGCAATGCGAACGAAAAAAGCAGCGCTTCGGACCCGATCGGAAGCCGCGCTGGGTCTACTGCCGGCCGATGGGGAATAGCGATGTGAACGATGAAACTGAGTGAGCCCTTGTTCCTACCGTTCCCACTGTTCCTACCCCCCATAATAGAGCGTGAAAATGGGGAAAAGGATGAACTCTATAGGCGAAGGCGGGAACGGAAGGAACGGTAGGAACAGGCGAGCCAATCCCGGCGTCAGTCCCGGCGCCGGCAAACATGAAACCGGCGGTCTGCGAGTGACATTCGCGACCGCCGGGAAGTGAAGCATGAACAAATGAAAGGATTGTCCGATGCATAGTCTACAGTCAAAGCAGCCACCCGTCACCCGCCGGCTGGAGCGCACGACCTTCACCACATCGCGACTGCTGGACTTCTGTTCCTACAAGGAACTGCAAGCGCAGACCGGGCACGCCGCCGGCGAATGGCCGCTCGTCATTGTGAAGGAGCTCTTCGACAACGCGCTCGACGCCTGCGAGGAAGCCGGCATCGCACCGGAGATCATGGTCCGCGTCGATGACACCGGCATTTCGATCGCCGACAACGGGCCCGGCCTGCCGGCCAGGACCGTTAAGTCGATTCTGGATTTCTCTTCCCGGACGTCATCCCGCGAAGCCTATGTCTCCCCCACGCGCGGAGCCCAGGGCAACGCATTGAAGACCATTGTCGCGATGCCCTTCGTGCTCTCGGACGCCGAACGCGGCATCGTCGAGATCCAGGCGCAAGGTAAACGCCATCGCATCACCTTTGCCGTCGACCAGATCCGGCAAGCGCCAGCGATCGGCTATGCGGTCGAACCGTCGAGCCGCAAAAAGGGAACCGAATTGATCGTCCACTGGCCGGATTTAGCAGGCTCAATCCTCGACGGGGCCAAGGCGCGTTTTTTACAAATTGTCGACGACTACGCCTGGCTCAATCCTCACCTCACGGTAACCGTCGACTGGTACGGTTCCACCTCCCCGACGACCGCGACGGTGCCCGACTGGACGAAGTGGAAGCCATCCGACCCGACTTCGCCGCATTGGTACACGCCGGATCGCCTTGCCAGGCTGATTGCCGCCTATGCGGTTCATGACGCCGAACGCAAGCGCGATCGCACCGTGCGTGAGTTCGTCTCGGAGTTTCGCGGCCTGTCCGCCACAGCGAAGCAGGGCCTGGTGCTCGAGGCGACCGGGCTGGCACGGACACCGCTTTCCGGTCTGATCACCGGCAATGCCGTCGACTCCGCCGCCTGTGCGGCGCTGCTCGGCGCGATGCGTGGGTATTCCAAGCCGGTCAAGCCGCCCGAGCTCGGCATCATCGGCCGCGGGCACTTCGAAGCCCGTTTCAGGGAAGCCGGCTGCGAGATGGAGAGTTTCGACTACCGCAAGGTCGCCGATCATGACGAGGAAGGTATTCCGTACCTGGTGGAGACTGCTTTTGGATGGCTGGGAGACAATGCCGCCGATGAGCGAAGAATGGTCACCGGCGTCAACTGGTCGCCGGGCATCATTAATCCGTTCCGCCAGCTCGGTAGCTATGGCGGGAGCCTTGATTCGATTCTTCAGCAGCAGCGTGTCGGCCGCGACGAGCCGGTCATCTTTGTTCTCCACGTTGCCTGCCCGCGCGTCGAATATCTGGACCGCGCCAAGAGCGCGGTGGTGGTGGCGTCATGAAGTCGAAAACCCTCATCGATGCCGTCCAGGGCGTCACCGGCAAGTGGGCGAAACAGCGCAAGCAAGAGGAACGGGCCGTCTCGGCGCGGATGAACCGGCGCTATGCCATGATGCGGTATCGCCGGGTCACCATGAAGGAAGCGGCCGAAGCGATATTGCCGGCGGCTTGGAACAAAGCTTCCGGCGATGGTCAGTATCCGGCTTCCGCCCGCCAGGTCTTCTATGCGGCACGCGGCACGCTGCAGGAGATGACCGGCAAAAAGCCGGCCTACAACTACTTCTCGCAGACTCTGCTGCCCGACTACATCGAAATGCACCGGCTCGACTGGGATGTCGTCTATGACGCGCGCGGCAACTATCACGAGCCGCATACGAAAAAGACGGTGCCGCTCGGCACGCTCCAGGTGCGCGACTACCTCGGTGAAATCAGGAGCCACGTTCCCGAAACCGGCATCCCGCGGATCGAGATCAACGCCGAATTCCCGACTGTCGGACCAAAGCACCGCTTCGGGGCGGTCCTGTTTATCGAAAAGGAAGGTTTCGGTCCGCTGCTGGCGTCGGCACGGATTGCCGAACGGTTTGATATAGCCATCATGTCGACCAAGGGCATGTCGGTCACGGCTTCGCGGCAGCTCGTCGAAAATCTCTGTGCGCGCCACGACATCCCGTTGCTCGTGCTGCATGATTTCGATGTGTCCGGCTTCACGATCGCGGGCACGCTGCAAGAATCGACTCGGCGCTATCAGTTCGCGCGCGGTTTCCGAGTCATCGATCTCGGACTCCGGCTGGAAGACGTTGGCGGTCTGGAACCGGAAGATGTGTTTTTCAGCGAGAAAGCCGACTTCAACAGCAAAACTCTGACGCTCTCGCGATATGGCGCCAGCCAGGAAGAGATCGATTTCCTTCTCAATCGGCAGCAGCGTGTCGAGCTTAATTCGATGACCTCGCCCGAGTTCGTGGAATTCCTGGAAACGAAATTCGATGAACACGGCATTGACAAGATCGTGCCTGACGCCGGGACTTTGCGGCTTGCCGCGCTGCGGGCGGCACGCATCGCGAGAATGCAGAAGGCAATCGAGGCGATTCGTACGGCGGACGAAAGGATCGATCTTCCCGAAAACCTGGAAGAACAGGTGCGGCAGGCGCTCGACGACGAACCCGAGCGCACCTGGGACGACGTGCTGGTCGAGATCATGCGCAATCATCGGGAGGCAGCGGAATAAGGGGCAATGATGCAGTTACGTTCGCGATCGTCGGGCAGCGTGACCGCAAGGCTGGACCTGCTTCTTCCGAAGCATTCGCAGGATGTGGCGCCGGCCGGCGAACGGCTTCACTGCGGCGTGTGCTGATCAGGGTCCGGCCATCGTGGGACGCATGGCAACGCGAAGGAGCGTCGGAACGATCCGACCCTACACGCCATTTCGGACAAAAACCCGGAAGGCTTGCTTCCGGAGGACGGTGCCTGCCGAGTTTGCGATGCCGCGATGCGTTAGGTGGCCCGGAGCAAGTCCTCATGCGCTGCTCGGGAGCGATACCACGACGGAACGCGACCGCCGCTCCGCTCGTTGATTTCTTTTGATCGAGCTGCCGTCATGCCATCCGCCTCAATACGCAAAACGGAATACGATCCGGAGAGCCGAATCCTTTCGGTGTGGTTCGTCGCCAGCGGAAAGCGATATGAGTTTGAGGGCGTGCCGCCGGAGACCTTTGCGGCGTTCAAAGCCGCATTCGCCAAGGGCCGCTATTTCAACGACCACATCCGCAACAATTTCCGCTACCGTCTGGTTGCGAGCGATTCGACCATGAATGACTTGATCGGTCTTCAGCCGAATTCCCCGTGCCAACCGACGCGTTGCCGATGTTGCCCTTAAGGTCGCTTTCGGTCCGCGCGCACCTGGCAAAGCCCACCCCCCGAAGTCCCTGCCTGGTGCAAAGGCGCTTCCCCGCCGCCCTGGCTAGGCGAGGACGGTCATGGCGATCACTCCTTATCTTTTTTCTCCGAATCCAACGTCGCTGGCGCGCTGAAGGTTTCAAGCCCGCTCTGCCGCCGGAGACTCAACTAGCGGGACTATTGCTCGACCGGCAACGGGGTGTGCTGCGGCTCGGCGTGATGAAACACCTGTCCAAGATCACGCGCGTCGAACGTCTGGCCGCAGACTGGGCAGTAGACGAAGTGCTTCGATTCGTCCTCCACTGGCCCGTCATGCGGCTTGCCTTGGTAGCCGGTAGCGATGTTGTCGGTTCTGATCCTCGTCATTCATCCGCAACGCAAACCGTCGCGTTTTGGTTTCCGAGCGGAATCACGTTATGTTCACTCTCGCTAATATAAGCTTTGTACCTAGTATTGACTGGGTGCGTAAAATTGTAAGTACCGGCGGCGGCCGCCTCGAGTTCATTCCGCCGATGGAGCCCAAGCTGGTCGCCAAGCCTCCCGAGGGTGAGCACTGGATTCACGAGATCAAGCTCGACGGCTACCGCACCCAGATCGTCATCAACAATCCCGACGATATCCGCGCCTTTACCAAGAGCGGTGCGGACTGGACGAACAAATATACCGGCCTCGTTGAAGCCGCGCGCGAGCTCGAGGTCAAAAACGCGATCTTCGAGGGCGAGGCGGTCGTCACCAACAAGGCTGGGCTTCCCGACTTCGACGCCCTGCAGAGGGCCGTCCACAGCGATCCCTACGCGATGATCCTCGGCGCCTTCGACATCATGCATCTTGACGGCCACGATCTGCGCGACATCGGCTGCAAAGCGCGCAGGGAAATTCTATTTGGCATTATCAGGCCGAACAGCCGCATCCAGTTCAGTGAGGCCATACCTGGCGACCCCAAGGCGATCTTCTATCTTGCCGACCAGGCGGGGCTCGAGGGGATCGTCTCCAAGCGCGCCGACAGCCCGTATCCAAGTGGCCCGACATCGAACTGGCTGAAGACCAAGAGCTTCACGGTCCAGGAATACGAGCTGCTGGGCGTCGAGCGTGAGCCGGGCAAGGCGGCATTCGCCTTGCTGGCGAAGCCCGGTACCGGAAATATGTCGGTTCGGCCTTCATCAGCTTGGGGCGCGACATGAAGGAACGGCTCTGGAAGCGGGTCCAGGAACATGCCGGACCACCTCCGGAGGGCGTCAAAAAGCGACCGGCAACGCAGTGGGTTGGGCCGGGCGTGAAGCTGCGGATCAAGCACCTTCGTGGCGATCACAGCCACATACGCCATGCATCGCTGCTTGGTTTCGGAGACGAAGAGTAGCGCTGTTTGGCCATTGGCTTAGCCGCTCGCGACAGGTGAGGCGCTACGGCGCTACGCGGCTTATCGGCTTATCCCCGGAAAGCGACTTTGTTCAATCGCCACGGCTAACGGCAGTGCCTTCGTCAGCGTCAATCGCGAAATGCGCGAGCGGCTTTGGAAGCGAGCGCAGGAACACGCCGGACCGGCGCCCAAGGCATGAAGAAAAGGCCGGCGACGCAGTGGGTGAAGCAGGGGGATCAAAGCCTGCGTAAAACATCTAAGGGGGGGAGGAAGGCCTTCGGCACGCCTCGTTGCAGGATTTCTGGGAAGAGGATTGATCCGCCGACAGGCTGGACGCCGGGCACGGTCAGTGGCGCACGCCGATTTTCGACAGCGAGCTTGAGCTAATCCGGGAGTCCGCGCCATCCGTTGAGCAAGTTCGAGCGGCCCGACAGCCAGCCGGCCGCCAGGCCTGACCGGCGATCGAGCCTCTGAGCAAAAACGCGCTGGTATCGCTGGCAGGGGCCGTGAAAACGGCAAGCCCCGGCGGATCAAGGCCGCCGGCGAAGACTTAGCAGCCTATGAGCAGCGACTCGCGATTTCATCGGCACGGATCAACGCGCCGATAGAAAACTGCTCTACAGAGCATGCTTCCGATGGGTCGCGGGCGATTCGAAGTAATCCAGCCCTCGGACATCCTGATCGAAGGACTGGAATCAGAACCTATATCCTGCAGCATCGAGGAGGGCGAGGACGAGAATGCATAAGGCCAAGAGTGCAAACAAAGATCCGATGAGCACGATCCGGTAGGCCACCTTGCGACCAAAGTCGTAGCGCACCATCGTCGGATACATTTTTTGGGCAATGAGGTTCGCGCCGACGTTCACCAGCGCTATAAACAAGATAGTCGCGAGCCATCCGCCCCAGTTGTGCATTGTTTTCTCCGTTGACTCAAAACCGCTGTTTAGTCGCGGGTGTCAGGTCGCGATTTCGGTATCATGTCTGGCGGCGGGTCCCGTTCGAGCACCTTCTCAGCGACCAAGCCGGCCAAATACTCAGTCGACAAAAGGCCCTCGCTTAGACCGTCGGTGCTCAAATTCACCCCGAAATGAGCCTCGAGGCTTTCACGGAGCTCATCGATCGACCCGGGCCGATAGTCTTCCTCGTCGTCAGATTGGCGAGCCAAAAAGCGCTCGTGATGAGGAACTACCTCTGGGAGTACCTCACGCTGATTCTCTCTCACACAAATACGTATGCACGCGCGATAGGCTGGCTCTCTTCCAATGCGGGGCTGTCTTTTATGCTTGCAGACGTCGGGCGCCTTTACCACGGTTTCGACGGTTCTCAAGGCCGAGCTAACCGCGTTGGCGATAGGCAACGAAACCGAAAAGGGCTGCTGCACTGACATTGAGCACGGCCCAGAGTTCCCGCGGCAAATGGATCGGTAGAAACGGATTGAAAATCAACGCTGCCGCAAATAGTGCCCAGGCCAGGTTTTGATTTTCACCACCTGATCGCCTCACCATAACCCCGCAGTAGATCCCCGCGAAAAATACCACCACGCGTAGCAGCTGGTAGTAGCCATATGGCCATGGCGCGACCGCCAGCAGCGACGCGATCGCAACACAGATGCATACCAACCGGACCGTTCCGGCCGGCGTCGACAGCATTGTCTTTAGCAATTTCCCCTCCCAAGCCCGTCTAAGCACCAAATCATCATCGCAGCGCTGGCACAAGGACTCGCCGCGCGTGAGACGCTTCCCCTGTAAGGGCAGGGCAGCGGTCAGCCGAAACGCGCGCGAACATTGGCGAGACGGTAAAGACCCTCTTCAGCCATCCATATTTATGCCAGGGGTGCATTGATAATCGTTCGGGTTGGCAGGTTGCGGTGTTACCGCTGCCTTCTGTCTCGCTTCTGCAGTGGTGCAGGCCGGCCTATCGATAATGGAATAGCCTTTCGCACCTATGCAGTTGTTAATATATCTGGTGCGCAGGCCTTGGTTCGCGTCATAGGTGGACGCTGTCGCCGGTATGTTCAGGCCGCCCATCTCATTGCAATAGGTGGCTGTGCCATAGGTGTTGCAAGTAACCGTGCCGGGCGTGTGGACGCCAGGATTAATCTGTGTAGCCATGGCCTGAGGTATCTCCTTCAGGGAAGCGATCTTGCACTGATCGTAGTCAAATTGTCGCTGCGAAGCAGTAGAGCCAGGCTTGAATGCGCTCGGCAACGGGCCGGTCTGGCAACCGGCCAACAACAATATCGTCAATAACTTGATTTTTTTCACGATGAGCCTCCCCCCGATTGGCAAAACTCAATCTTAAAATAGGGGGTCTCGCAAGGGTCGCTGGTAGATTCTCACCGGCAGGACATGCCGAGAGGCGCGCCATGGACGTTGATGCATGCTCACAACGCGGGGCAGGTGGCCCGAATTTGCTGCGGTCACTGCAATATCAAATGCTTCTATAAGCCGCTGGAATTACGGGAGGTGATCGGCAACGTCACCATTGACCAGGTACGGGCGAAGGTCCGCTGCGAAAAATGCAAACGGAAGGAGTCCATGTCGGCCGAACTTTTCCATCCAGCCGGTCAGGAACTGGTGACGATCCGTTTCCGACGCTTGGTCGAAATCAGATGGGGAACGGCGCATCGTGTGGAGGGATGAATAATGCCAATCTGGCGTTCTTTCGCGCCGGCTCGGCCGGTCTACGCCTCGGAAGAGATTGCCGGTGCCCCTGCCGGCCGCCATCAAGGCATGAACTTAAGGTTGCTATCACCAATTTTGCAACGAGGATTCGACAGTCTCGCTCGCCGGCGCTAGGCTGCCCGCTGGGGTTGTTCTTGGGCCATGTGTCGCATCTTTTCCGCTCGCGTCCTGTTGTGTGTTGCATCGGTGCTGCTGGGACCCACGGCGGCCCATGCCGGCTTGCAGTTCCAGGCCGGACAGACGGATGCCGGGCTCCGCTACATCTTCGTGTCAGGTGATTTCGCCTATCAGGACGACCTGTCCGGGTTCGAGGCCCTGGCACGGTCCAATGCCTCAGTAGCGGTCACATTCCAGTCACCCGGTGGCAACATTCAGAAGGCAATGGAGCTTGGTCGCCTCATTCGCAGGCTCGGCCTCAATACCGCTCAGTTCAGGGCTCTCGAATGTGCTTCGGCCTGTTCCCTGGCGTTCCTTGGTGGCACCGTACGCTTCGCCGAGCCGGGTGCCATCGGCGTTCACAAGTCGTCGTTCAGTGGCGAGATTCCGATAAGCGCCAAGGATGCCGTTTCCGTTGTTCAGCAAGTCACCGCCGAGATCTTCACCTATATCGTCGAGATGGGTGTGGACCCCGCTCTGCTTCAGCTTTCCCTGCAATACGACAATGACGATGTGCGTTATCTTTCCAAGAGCGAGATGGCGAAATACAAGGTCGTTACGTTGGATTTTGAAGCAAGCCAGCCGCCGGTCGTAAGCCAGTTGCCATCCCCGCCGCTATCGTTCCAGCCAGCGCCGATCCAGCCGCCCGTTGCCTCATTGCCGCCGGCTTCTGAATATTCGTCACTTTCGATTCCCCGAGCACACTCCGGCCGCATTCGGCATCCCAAGGGCGCGGCCCCCCTGAAGGCACTTGCGGACGGAAAGTCGGCTACGCTCGTTAATCTCCGTAACGGGAGCCCGGTCGCCATCCTTGGTAATGCGGGCCGCTGGTATCGGGTGCAGGCCAACGGCCTGATTGGCTATATGCACGACACTTGGATCTACGTGGACCAGTATGAAAGCGGCCCATTCGGGCAGCGTTACATACAGATCAAAAGCTTCGACAACCTCGCTGATGCGTCGGCCTATGTGCGCTCCGCCTCGATCCCGCTAACGGCCTATCTTGCGACAAACGGATGGTTCGCGGTTACCCTCAAGGACACTTTCGATCAGGCGATCGCTAAGGACCTCGCAGCAGAACTGAAAGCTCGGGGCGCTATTCCTGATGACGCATACATGACCTTTGGCAATACGTATGTGCGCAAAGTCTGCTGCCGTTGAGGGAGTCGCTAGCGCGATTTCCGTGGCCAGATGTTTCTACAACGACGATTTCGCTATCGCCTTTTTCAGACCGCCAAACCGACGGCGGTGTGCTGCGGGCGACATGCCGACGCTGCGGCGGAATAGCCGGCTGAAAAAGCTGGCGTCCTCGTAGCCGATCTCGCCGCTCACCGCGTTTAAAGGAAGGGCGCCAGTCTCCAGATGCTGCTTTGCTTCTTCCAGCGCAAGGTATGAACGTACTTGATCGGCGTATATCCGGTCGCCTTTCGGACGCGCCGGATGAAGCTGCGCGCCGGAAGGCCGCTGAACGGTCCGCCCGCCGCCCTTGCAGCCACGCGCTGGATCGGTCTCTCCTGGTCCTTCAAGAACCCTGTTCTAGCGTTTCGGCAAGTGAATGATGATCGGATCGACTGGATACCATCGTCGAGCACTCCCTTGCTGCGCATACTCTCTTGATCCCTACACGGGTCAAAGCTTGAGTAGTCCTTGATCAGGTCGAGGTACGCAAGGGGGCCGTCTCCTGCCCGTCGGGTTTCAGTCCCAAAGAGGAGAAAGCGGACATTCGCGCGCAACGTGCGCGTTGTCTGCAAGCGCCTTATCTCGGTCGTTGGAGCTCGGTGCGAGGCTGACCGACAATTGCTCTTTTTCAGAAGAGGGCCCGATGGCTGCTTTGCGTACATGGCTTAAACCGCAGGATTTTCGCTGATCGTGTCTACGAGTAACTCGGTAACATCCAAATGGGGTCGTTTCTCGCTTGAACATTGTCAGCAACCTGTCGTAGTTGGGGACGGGGGATGAATGTCGATAGCTGAAGATTTCGATCACTCGATCAACTTGTTGACGCCAGCCAACTTGGCGGCGCTGCTAGGATGGGCGAACAGCCATATCCGCAAGTTCGCTGAAAACGCCCAGCATCAGAAGGTGGATGGCTGGAACGAGACGTTCAGCAAAGATGCAAGCTATCATGCTCTCTCAAAATTGCTGAACCTCCCAGATGGTCGTGAAGCGGCCGAGGCGATCTGCCACCGGGCAAAAATCAAATGTCCTAAGGAAGCAGTCAACGCGAAAGCCAAACAAGCTCTCTTCGGACTTCTTGGCGGTCCAAAGCCACCGGCGAGAGCGTCTTGGGCGCGCATTTTGGCCGAGGGAGGAGCGTCGATCGAAGCAGCGTGGGTCCTATGGTGGGACCACGGATCCGAGATTGACGTGCCAGAGAATGAGTGGGTTGCGGATTATGGCGAGATTGCTGCACTATTCGAACCCTTAACTGCGATCGAAGCCGAACCGGAGGTGTCGCGCGAAGATGCCCTGCCTGAAGGGGACATCAAGCAAACCCGCGACACCCTGCAGAAGGTTCGAAACGACATTTTCGAATGGCTGGACGGTGCCGACGCCGATGCTGCCGACCTCGCGTCCCACTTGAGGCGAGCTGCCGATCGCTTGGATCACCTTGCGGCAGATGACCAGCAAGCCCGAGCCATCAAAGAGAAAAGAGCCGAACTCGCTGGGGTATTGGGGAAGTACCAGTCGGCAATCTCACAGGCGTCTGGCAGCACGACGATCAATATAGCCGAGAGGTTGGTAAGTATCGGCACGATGGGCGACGAATGGTCGATTGCTGCGATCGAGCAGGTGATCGAAGTTGCACCGTCTTATATCGAGGCAGCACAGAGCTGGCGAGCCGCGATGGATCGCCTGTCGGAAACGCATGACTATGCGGGAGTGGGTGCTGCGCACGAGGCCGAAGAGCGGCTGGCCGAGAAACTCGTCCTGCTGCTCGCTGCATCCGCGACCGACCAGCCGCAGATAGAATCTACCGAAACCCCTGACTCGGAAGTAGCTTCGCTGGCACCAGAGGCCGTGGTGCAATCATCGGATATATCTGACGATGCGCCTGAGATTTTGCCATCTGACACGTCCTCGCTCGACGAGGCCGCGCAGTCCGACACCCCGACGATCGTGCAGAGCGAGCCCGCCGTCGTTGAAATAACGGAAGGCGCCGCAATCGAGCCGTTCGTCGATGAGTCCGATTTCATCGACATGGGGGGAGCTTCGAACGCCGGGATCAAAGTCAGAAGGCAGCAGGCTCTGCGCGCATCTACCGATGCGCTGGCAGAACGTCGCTACGGGCTCGCCACGCATATCGCGGCCGTAGCGGAGATCGACGGCGAAACCCCACCATTTGGTTTCAGCTGCGCCCTCCTGAAGGCGCTTGGCGCCGGGCTGGTAGTGGGAACACCGGGAGGATCGCGCGGTGTCGACCTTTTTTCGCATGCTCGCCCCGGAGTGGAAGAGCTGCTCGGCGACGACGTCGATCAGCCGGTTCGACTTGTGGCGTTCGCCGGGGCTCTGCGTCCCGCACTATTCGCGATATCGTCCGGCGCCAATCAAGTCTTACGGCACTTGTCTGGCCTCCAAAGTCTGGGGCCTGCCATTCATGGTCTGGCTGTGTTTGCGGCCAACAATGTTCGAAGCGGCGACATCGTGCCGGCTGAGTTAGCCGTCTTTGGAAACAAGATGGCGCCACGGGTCGAGCTCGAAGCGCTACAGTTGGACACCGAGCAGTTTCTTGCGATTGCTCAGCGCCGAACCATCAAATTTCAACCGGCGACGGCTATTTGGAACAGCGTGCTGCGCAGGGGCCCCGTTCACGATGCACTTCAGGCAATAATTGCGGATGCGCCCAATGCGGCCAGGTTGGTTGACAATGCACTGGATTCAACGCTGTCCGACATCGATAGGCTAATCACCGACCGGGACCGGGAGGCACTTGGTGGGCGCAAGCGTGAGCCGTTGACCGCCAAACCTCGTGCGACGCTGCGCGACTGGCTGAACGATGTCGCCGCGAGGTTGGAAAGCTGGCGAACCCTGTACGGGGCCCTTCAGAAATCTCCGCTCGATCGGTACAATGTGGAAAGTCGGGAAGAACTAAAGACGCGTCTCGAAGCCGCTTCGTCTGAGTTGGCATCTGTCGACACGCACGGCAATCCCGCGCTGAAACTGGCAAGCGATGTTTGTCTTGAAGCGATAGCAAGCGTCCTTGACTTGTTCCAAGGAGTGAATCGCCCCCGGCTCGTCACCGCCGATGAAGAACTTCTTCTCTTCAATCCGCCGATCGCGATCGAAAAGAGAGAGTTTTGGAGCGATCAGGAGCGATCGGCTTTTTTTGTCGCTGCCGAAGAGCTAGCTTCGCGCTCGCCCGATTTTGAGGCAGCCCTGCATTCTGCACTTCAGCGTGGGCGGTTCGCTCAAGTCGACCTGTTGCGTGAAAAGATCGTGGCTGACGACCCCACGCGGGATCAACCGCTGGAGCGAATGATTCGGGGTGAACTGGATCGACAGCTAACGCAGGCACGCTCCCGCCTTGCGAAGGTCCGGAGCCGTCTCAATGAGCTGCTCGGCGCCGACGATCGCCAGATTCTCAGCCGCGATTTGAGCCCCGGCCTGGACGAGCTGGAGATTCACGTCGGGGACAATGCCGTATCCATCGATCTCGCAGATTGGGCTGATGCGCTTTCCCAGATCGAGATCCAGCTCGACAGTGGCTTCCACTCGCTCGTCGGCCCACTGCAACATGAGGTCGATACGCTCGAACGCACCGGGCAGAATGTTTCCGAACTGCGCAAGATGATCGAGCTGCGCGATCTTGCGACACTGAGCGAACATATCGAAGCCTATAAGCATGGTGCGATGCCGCCGACGGCGGCGACCAACCTCCTGGAAGCTTTTAATTCCTATCTTCAAGGTCAGGGCAAGCGTATCGATTTGCCATCGCTGGAGCGTGCGATCGAGGCGCGCGGGCAGCTAGACGGCGTCGACTTCAGCGGCTGGGAAGAAAGCGAGATCGATACGGCACGGTCCTTGCTGAAGGCATGGCGCGAGCTGAAGGAAAATGACGGCAATCAGTCACCGCCGCAGCTTCGGGCGATGTTTCAGGCACTCTTCGGGGCGACCGCAATTGATGTCACCATCAACAAGAATCCGGAGGTACCAGGCCACTACCAACTGAGAACACCTGTCTTCACGACGCGCGAAGAATGCGTCGTTCCGGCCTTCGGAAGCGAAGCGAAGGGTCGGTATGAAGTCGTGCTGGTCGATCGCCGCGGTATCGGATCGGGTGTCGAGCTGGCGACATTGAAAGGAAAGCTGAGCGCGCCCACCTTCTTTGTTATTCGCGGGTCGATGCCGGGCGCAGCGCGCAAGGCGTTCATGCAACGTGTACGGTCGGCCGGTGCGACACCAGCATGCGGCTTGATCGATGAGGCGACGATACTCTTCCTGGTGATGCGCCGTGGCTGGCAACGGTCTGACGTGTTCGGACTGTCGCTCGCTTGTGGTGTCGTCCAGCCCTATTCGGACACAGCGCAGAAGACTTCTCCCGAGATGTTCTTTGGTCGTGGCGGCGAGCTCAGAGAGCTGTGGGATCCTAATGGATCCTGCCTTGTCTACGGCGGCCGGCAGCTCGGCAAAACGGCGCTGTTGCGGCAGATCGAGCTACGGCACGACAGGCCCAACCAGGTCGTCGAATATGGCGACGATGAGGTCGAAGAGTTCACGCGCCAAGGCCTACAAGGGTTCTGGCGCTGGATTGGTAATCGAGCTGAGGCGCGGGGCATACCCATGCCAAGCAAGCGCAGCGCCACTGAGGTTCAACAAGCGATCCGCGATTGGCTTGAAGCGGATGTCACGAGGCGCCTGCTCTTCTTGATAGACGAGGCCGACAAGTTCCTGAGCAGCGAAATGCGTTCGGACTTCAAAATGCTCCTCCAGCTGCGTGAACTGATGCGGGTCACCGACCGGCGCTGTAAATTCATCTTTGCTGGGCTGCACGACGTGCAGCGCCTCGCGCGCACGCCAAATTCCCCTTTGCTGCATTTCGGTACCCCCATTCGGGTCGGTCCGCTGATGGGCAAGGACTTGTTCGAAGCGCGCAATATGGTCGAGCAGCCGATGGCCGCCGCCGGCTACGCCTTCGGGGCTAATGTTGAAGAAGGCCGGGCGCTAATGGGCCGGGCATTATCGGAGCTAGGCTACTATCCTTCCCTGATGCAGACGTTCGGCATGGTGCTCGTAAACCGCATGAACGCCCGTGCTGCGTCCAGTATCGGTGGCGATCCGCCGGAATTGCCGATCCGTATCAGCGGTGATGAGCTCAACGCCGCATTGGAAGACAGCGCTTTTCGCAACAATGTGCGGGATAAGTTCGACAAAACGCTCGACCTCGATCCGCGATATCGCCTGATCGCCTATCTCGTGATGATTGAGACCCAGAAGTCGGCCAATCGAGACGATATGCGTCCCGGCATGTCGATTGCCGCGATCCAAAAGGAGGCAATGTTCTGGTGGCCGCAGGGATTTGTCGAGGATAGTTCAAACTCCGCATTTGAGGGCCTCCTGAAGGAGATGGAGGGCCTGGGCGTTCTGGTCGGGCTCAATGACGGCCGCTATGCGATACGGTCGGCGCGGATCGCGGCGATGCTTGGCTCGGTTACCGAGGTCGAGGACCGCGTACAGGAACTGGCCGATCAGTCTTATGAAGTCGTCGAGGACACCGGAAGCCTTCGGCGAGCCCTAGGAAAAGCATCTTCACCTCTGACCTTCCGCCAAGAAGCTGTGCTGATGGAGCATCGCAACGCGCCCCCGGTCACGGTCGTTCTGACATCTGAGGCGCTCGGCTTGGGGCTAATGCCGGAGGCAATCGCAGAACTAACGCGGACAGACGAGGAGCTCCTCGTCGTACCGTTCAAATCGGTCGATACCATCTCACAGCTCGAACGCGCCATAACGACGGTTGCCAGCCGGACCAAGGAGGCTGGACGCCAAAAAGGTCTGCTTATCGCGTCCGGGCCCTGGCTCGGCAGGGAAGCTGTTGCTGCGGCGTTCGAACATCCCGAAGTCCGGCGCGCAAAGCGCTTATCCAATCGGGGCAAGGAGCAAGGCGTCAGAGTCATTTTATTGCCCAGCATGATCGACTGGCGTGAACTGGGTGATGAGGATCAGGGCGACCGTCTGTGGGGAGCGATGCTCGTTTCGCTTAGTCCGCTTCATGATGCCAGCCTGCGAGCATGGCTCGAGCGTAGGACTGGGAGCCGGACGGTGCCTCCGGGCGCGATCGAAAAGCTCCGGCTTACGACCGGAGGCTTTCCGGACGTCCTCGCGGACCTGGTGGGTGATACCGCCGAGCAAATACTGGCGGCCGCCGAGACTGCACGTGGGACTACGTTGGCCGATCCTGACAAGGCGCTTGCAAGCGTCGGGCTCGGTGCTGTCTGGCTCAGACAGGTTAGTGAGTTCGTTCTGAACCAATGCGATGGCGCGATCTCCGTCGGCGACCAAGAATCCGTCATTGATCTCATGCGCGACGAGGGACTGCGGGAGGGTGATCGTGCCCTGCGGGTTCTTGGATGCCTCGGCTTATTAGATCGCACGATGGATCGCGATCTGCTTTCCGGTTGGCAGCTCAACCCGCTTATAGCGGAGTTGCTCCGTTCTCGGCCATCCGCTTGAACCGGCATGTGGATTTTTGGCGCCTTCCGGGCGGAAGGCGCTTTGTGGAGGCGATCCGGACGGGCGATCGGGAACGACGATCCATCCTGATCCATGAGCCATTCCAGACCGCCCCCTTGGTGTCGGCCATCGCTGACCTTACGTGTCGGGAAGGGTTGGATCACCTCTGTGAGGTCGATGGTGCGTCGCACGAAACCTTGTGTGAGCGACTGAAAGGCACATTTGGAAACGTCGCATCGACGGTAGACGGCTTCGCTTTCGATTTGAAATATGCCGTCTTATTGGCCTGGAATGCGGAATCAAACCCCTCGCTGACGTCCGACATCTTGAGCTTCGCCCAGAGTTGCGCTGTTCGCGGGGACGCGTCGGCGCCGGTCGTGGTGCTGGTCACGCCAGAACATGTCGACGCATGCTCGCGTCCCGTCTGGGAGCTCGTGCAGACCGAAGGTATCCTAGGCCCCCATGACGGGATCGGGTTCGCCGCCGCCGCCGGGCGTGGCATCCAGACATTCGAGCATCGCTTGAAGACAAGCGTTGCCGTTGAGGTGGGCGCTTGGGATTTCGATATCGTCGAGCGCATATTGTCGATGCCCACACATCGAGCAACCAGGCCGGACGAGCACCTGTCCAATTGGAGTGACACCAGAATCGATTTGTGGCGCCGGGCTCGGCCAAATTGGGCCGCGGGCAATCTCGACCGTTGGGGCGGCGAGCCGTGTATCCATCCGCTATTGCTTGCCGCGAACGAGCCTTCGCTGCTCACGAAGCGCGTCTGGCGTGGGCAGGTAGCAATTCTATTCCCGTGGTTGGATGAATATCGGCAAGCAGTGGTTCGAACCTATCGTCGGCAGCTACGGCCTGACGAGCTGTCATACGGTGACGATGTCGATACGTTGGACTGGGGCCCGATCTGCTGGCAGTTGAAACGCGCCGGAATTGCCAGCCGGGTGCTCGACGCTATCCACGCGGGGCGAATTCTGCGGAACAACCTTGCACATGGTCGCCCGGTCGACTGGGCAGACATTCAGAGTTTCGAGGCTGGTATGGCCGGCGCCGGCCTTTCGCGCTGAGCACTATTGAGGCGTGACGGCAGGCCCAGGCGGCTGCAATGTTTGTCCAGCCGTTGATAGCTGGCAAATCCAATCAGCTTTGCCGCCTTGCTCTTGTTACCGGCAGCCGCCTCGATTGCACGTTCGATATAATGTGTGGCGACTTCATCGAGGAGAGCATCAAGCTTGAAAGCGGGGCCAAGCGGGCGCTCAAGTATCTCGCCATTATTGATGCTGGGCTTATCCGAGAATAGAGCGAATCTTGCGTCCTCGGCAGAAAGAACGTCGTTATCCGACCATACAAGGGCGCGTCGCATTGTGTTGTGAAGTTCTCGGACATTTCCCCGCCACTGCTGGTGCATCAGAACCTGACGCGCGTCCGAGCTGAGCGATTTTGGGGCGTACATTGGATCGTCACCTAGCTCTTCATTGATTCGCTCCAGCCCTTGATCAATCAAAAGTCCAAGGTCGCTGCCTCGCTCCCTCAATCCTGGAAGACGGAGCCGGAGAACAGCTAAGCGATAGAACAGGTCTTCGCGAAATTGTCCGCTCACGACCGCTGCTGCGAGATCCCGATGTGTCGCGGCGATCACGCGAACGTTGACCTTGCGAACTTTGTTTTGTCCGATGCGGGTGACCTCTCCTTCTTGCAGAACGCGGAGGAGCGCCACCTGCGCAGAAGGCGAAAGCTCTCCGACCTCGTCTAAGAACAGCGTACTTCCGTCGGCCTCTTCAAAACATCCGGCTTGGTTGCCAATTGCCCCCGTGAACGCGCCTTTGGTGTGGCCGAATAATCGAGACTCAACCAGGGTTTCCGGAATGGCGCCGCAATTCACGATGACCATGGGTTTATCCGCCCGCGGGCTTGCCTGATGAACGGCTTGAGCAAAAAGCTCCTTTCCTGTGCCGGATTCCCCTTCGATGAGGAGCGGGATGTTACGCGGAGCAGCCTTCTTCGCGAGCGCGATCACACGCTTCATGACTTCGCTATCGCCGGTGATCTTCTCGAAGCCGCTGCTCGGTTGCGGGCGGCCTGCGGTCGACTCACTTAGGCGTCGATCTGAATCGTGCAACAAGTCTGGTAGAATCTGTTTGGGCAGATTGAACGGCGTCTCGACCGTATTGACTGCGCCGCGCGAGGACTCAATCAATTCTGCTGGAAAGCGGGATGTCGCAAGCAGGAGCCAGACCGACGCCATTACCGGCGTGCCGGGACTGAGGTGGAACGTCAGGCGAGGCGACTGCGGCTTGCAATCAATAGCTTCTCCAACGACAGCGGAGGCGTGCTCGTAGATCTCGGTAAACGCGTTGGGCTGACTGAGGTTAATTGAGCGCCGATGGATCCGGGCCTTGATTCCGGTCGCACCCAACCAAGCCTGATAGCGAAGCACCCATTCCTCTGGCCAACTGCACAGCAGCCAAACTTCGTCGAACGACCTCTGCCGGAGTGCGCCCATGATCGGGCCCTCCGTCTTGTTCTTCTCAGCTTCGAGGTCGGCCGTGCCAATCCAGGCGAATAACAATCTCATGCGAGGGCCATAGCATATATTACGATTCCATAACCAACATTATTGGCTTGCCAGAATGATGTAGGTGAAAACGGCAGATTTCTGCCATTCCGAGCAATTGGCACGATCCCTGCATATCCTTCTTCGACGAAACAATGAGGAGGATTGAATGAAGCGTTCGAAGAAGTTGTTGCTGGTTTATGCGGAGATCCGCCGCGCCGTCGGGAGCCTGGTCAGCGCCGGCGAGGTGCTCGAGATCGCGGAGCGGCTGATCGACCTCGCCAATTATCGCGATGTAATCGATCGCTGCGGTACGATGGATTTCTCGACGTCGGGCTCGATCGCGCTCGATCATGCTTTCGACGATGGCGGCTGGGCGCTGCTCCACGATTGCTACGCGAGCGGCCTCTTGGGGGATGACGATCCGGTCGACTATTCTTGGCGCCCCGGTCGCCGCGCGGCGCCATTGATGGAGCGTTACGCATGAGCAGCATTCGCCACAGCGGGGTCCTCGCGGCACGCGAGCATCTTCTGTCGGGAGAACCCATGACCCGGCTCGAGGCCATCGTTCTGTTTGGTGTGCCCGATCTGACCAAGCTGATCAGCGATCTTCGTCGCGATGGCTTCATCGTTCACACGCGTCAGATTGCGTACATCGCTGCCGTCGCACGGGTGAACCGCCACGCCGTCCTTCAGCCGCCGGCAAATCTGCCGGTCAAGGAGATCATGCTCACGGACTATTGGGTGAGCAAATGAGGCGGCGGTTCACCCGCCGACAGCGCCGGATCACGGCCATGGTCGCGGGCGGTCGCTGCAGAAGGTGCGGCGATCCGCTTTCCCCCGATTTTCACGTCGATCACCGCCGGGCCTTTGCGAGGCGCGGCACCACCATCCTTGCCAATGCTGACGCCCTTTGTGGCCCCTGCAATCTCTCGAAAGGAACCAAATCAATGCTGAAACTCCGTCCTTGGCAGCGCGAGGCGCACGATCAGGCCGTCAACTGGCTGACGAAGGCTCGCCTCGACCGCCATTTCCTCATCAACGCGGCGCCCGGCGCCGGCAAGACATTGGCCACCTGCGCAATCGCGGCGACGTTGTTTGAGCAGGACGAGATCGACCGCGTCGTCGTGATCGCGCCGCGCACCGAGGTCGTCAATCAGTGGGCCGCCGATTTCGCCCGCGTGACTGGACGGCACATGAACAAGGCAACGGGCGCGGATCGCGAGCTGCACACGCTCGGTCTGGACCTGTGCGCGAGTTGGAGCGCGGTCGCCGGTTTGCAGGATGCATTCCAGGCGATCTGCCGCGACAAGCGCGTCCTCGTCGTGTGCGATGAGCATCATCACGCTGCGGTGGCGGCTGCCTGGGGCGATGGCGCTGACAGTGCCTTTGCCGACGCGCGCTATGTGATCGTCTTGACGGGCACGCCGATCCGCTCGGACGGCGCTCAGTCGGTGTGGCTGGCCTATGACGACCGTGGCGCGATCGATCATCCGGCGGAAGGGACCTACACGCTCACCTATGGCGCGGCGGTCGATCTTGGTTACTGCCGGCCGGTCACCTTCCACCGCCACGAGGGCCGTTTTACGGTCGATTTGGAAGGGGGCGAGGCGGTCCACATTTCGAGCCGCGACAAGGCGGAGATCACTGGCAAGCTGGCCCGGATCCCCGCCCTCCAGCGCGCCCTCGACTTTTACCGTCTCGCCTGCGCTCCCCAGTACGAGCCGGGTAGCCGCATTCCGCTCGCCACGGGATATCAGGCGTCGATGGTCGAGTGGGCGAGCGCGAAGCTCAACGATCTGCGCGAGCGCATGCCACGGGCCGGCGGTCTGGTGATCGCGCCGTCGATCGAGATGGCCGAGTTCTTCGCGGAGCTGATCGAGCGCTTCGAAGGCGAACGGCCGATCATCGTCCATAGCCAGATGACGGGCGCCGAAAATCGCATTGCGGCTTTCCGCAATACGGACCGGCGCTGGATCGTGTCCGTCGCGATGATCTCCGAAGGCGTCGATATCCGGCGCTTGCGGGTCTTGGTCTATCTGCCCAACGCCCTGACCGAGCTGGCCTTCCGCCAGGCGATCGGTCGGGTCGTGCGCACGGATGGCCCAGACGACGATACGCGCGCCTATGTGGTGATGCCGAGCTTCGAGACGCTGGAAGCCTATGCCCGCCGCGTCGAAGAGGAGATGTCGCCTGGCGCGCGTCGCGATACGATGCCGCGGTCGAAGCGGTGCGTCATGTGCGCGGAGGAGAATCCGCTCGGCGGGACCGAGTGCAGGTCGTGCGGCCATGAGTTCCCGCAGCGCGCGACGAACTTCCGCGCTTGCTCCGAGTGCGGTGGCCTCAACCCCGCCGGCGCGCAGGACTGCCAGCACTGCGGCGAGAGTCTGAGACACGCCTTCACGCTCACGCTCGACGAGGCCCTCCGCACCGGCGCGATCGTCCGCGGGATGGAGATCGACGAGGATGAGGTCCAGGCGGGCGAGAAGATCGCGCCCAAGGTGCGGGACATGGTGCTTAAGAGCGGGGATACCGCACTGCTCAGGGTGACCCAGCTCCTGCCCGAGGAGAGCTGGCACCGCCTGCGCACCATCCTGGACGACGCTGCCTAGCCCGCGCTTCCCCTCCAAATATTCTCTGTCCAACTTGCTTAATCAGGAGCCACGCATGAGCTTTGTCTTCTACGATACCGAAACCACCGGGACTTCGACCAACTTCGACCAGATCCTGCAGTTCGCCGCCATCAAAACGGACGCCGATCTGCGGGAGATCGACCGGATCGAGATGCGGTGCCGCCTCCTCCCGCACGTCGTGCCGCATCCCGCCGCTCTCAAGGTCACTGGCATGTCGATCGCGCGCGTGACCGACGCGACGTTGCCCTGCCACTATGAGATGGTGCGGGCGGTGCGGTCGAAACTCCTCGAATGGTCGCCGGCCATCTTCATCGGCTATAATTCGATGAACTTCGACGAGCAGCTGCTGCGGCAGGCGCTGTTCCGTACCCTGCACGAGCCCTATCTGACGAACACCAGCGGCAATTGCCGTGCCGACGTCCTGCCCCTCGTCCAGGCGGCTTCGCAGTTCGCCCCCGAATGCATCCGCGTCCCCAGGGGTGAGAACGGAAAAGCTGTCTTCAAGCTCGATCAGCTGGCGCCGCTGAACGGCTTCTCGCAAGAGAACGCCCATGATGCGCTCGCCGACGTGGAGGCGACCATCCACATCGCTCGATGCGTTCGGGATCGCGCGCCCGATTGCTGGCGGCGGTTCATCCAGTTCTCTAGCAAGGCGGGCGTCAACGGGTTCATCGCGCAGGAGAGCGCCTTCGTGGTGACGGAGTTCTATTTCAACCGACCTTATCATTTCGTGGTGGCGCCGCTCGGGCGCGATCCGGACAACCCCGCGGCGCATCTATGCTTCGATCTCAAGCATGACCTAGATTGGGTCGCTTCGCTCGGCGACTGCGATCTGGTAGCATGGGTGAACGCCAGCCCCAAGCCAGTGCGCAAGGTCAAGACGAACGCGGCACCCTCGCTCGCGCCAGTTGGTGCCGTGCCGAGCAGCTTCCTGGGGGACCTTTCGGTAGCCCAGATCATACACGCGGCGGCGAGGCTCCAGCAGGATCAGCTGCTTCGCCGCAGGCTGATCACCGCCGCCGCTTTGGGGCGCGCTGAGTTCGAAACCTCACCGTACGTCGAAGAGCAGATCTACGCCAGCTTCATCCCCAACGGGGACAAGCCGCGGATGAACGCCTTCCACAGCGCTCCCTGGCAAGATCGCGTCTCGATCGTCGCCGAGCTCGAGGATGCGCGCCTGCGCAATCATGGGTATCGGTTGATCTACGAGCGCCACCCCGAACTGCTCGACGAGCGCCTTCGCAACTTCTTTCATCAACATGACCGCGCGAAGCTGCTGGATACGTCCGACAAGCTGAAATGGAACAGCCTTCCGATGGCCTACGCCGAGATCGACGAGGTGCGGGCAGGCTGTACCGATCAGCAATCGTCCATTCTTGATGAGTACCGTCACTATCTCGAAAGGCGGATCGCGGCTGGAGGCTAGGCTTCAGCTGATAGCCGGGTCACCGCGACCTCGGTCAGAACCCCAGCTGATGCGGTCTGGGCGCACGATCTCCCAGCCAGATTTTCCGATCCCGTGCGCTAGGATCGGGCGCCTCGGCACCAACGTAACTTCCTGTCATCGTTCGGCCAGGGCGAACCTGGCGTCCTCGACGTCGATCCGCCGTGACTTGTACCACGGATTGGCCGGTTCCCGACAGTCCGGACTTCCCCAATGTCGGTCGTCCACGTCCGAGCGACGATCAGATGACGAATGGCGGCTTTCAGGTGCTGAGGCTTGAGGGCCCCATTTCCGAGATGCTGAAGGGTTTCGGGTGCCGTCAGGCGTACGAAAGTCTCTCATGCAGGAACCCGCGGGCCGCACGCGGTGAGCTATGGGGATTTGTGTTTCGGGGTGTGCCAGCGCCTGGGGCGAACTTCCGCATAGGATGCGGTGGGCATGTCGTGGAAGCGGCTTCTGGGCCAGGTCGCAGAGCCTGTATCGTTGATTCCGACGGGATTGGTGTGCGTGACGACCGGCGCCACGGCAACGTGCACATAA